>DLME01000239.1 GCA_002479215.1 Syntrophaceae bacterium UBA7544 | reverse complement strand
CCCTTGAGCCCAGTGGCGTGCGCGGGCATTTCTTCGGCCAGTCTTCATTTTCTTCCTACATTCTGGCAACGGAACGCAACATAGTCAAGGTTTCCAAAAAACTACCGCTCAAAATTCTGGCGCCGCTGGGCTGTGGTATTCAAACAGGAGCGGGTACTGTGATGAACACACTCCATGTTCAGAGGGGCGCGAGTATCGCCATTTTTGGTACGGCAGCAGTAGGTTTGGCGGCCGTCATGGCTGCTCGCATTGTTGGAGCCAATCCGATTATCGGGGTGGATATTGCTCCTCTTCGCCTTAAATTGGCTCTGGAACTGGGCGCAACTCATGTTATTGACAGTCGTCGCGCTGATGTTGCCTCAAGCATTAACAGCATTATCGCAGGCGGCGTTGATTATGTTCTGGAAATTACCGGCAATCCCCAGCTGTTACGGCTGGCTATTGAGGTGATAAAAAAACGAGGCACAGCGGCCTTCTTCACCGGCGATGGCGTTCCTGATTTTGTGCCTAAGGGAAAAAAGGCTGTGGCAATAATCGAAGGTGACTCGGTGCCGCAAGTATTTATTCCTAAGCTGATCAAATTATACCAGTTGGGCAAATTCCCTTTTGACCGGCTCGAGAAATTCTATCATTTTCGGGATATCAATAAAGCAATCAGAGATTCAAAAAGCGGTAAGGCAATTAAGCCGGTGCTGATCATGAGCAACAACAATTCCCGATATAGTATTCCGGATCTTTACGTAGCAAATTGGAACGATGAGCGGCGTGAAAGTTTTTTCGGCCAAACCACCGAGGGTAGGCAATCTTGCCGGAAATCTTCATTTTATGCATGTTGTTTTTGTAGCCGTGCTTGACCCATTCATCAATGGCCAGATTGTAATAGTGTTTTAAAGCGTTGATATGTCCGTGCCACATTCTGACGACTGGATGCCTGCTATAACCCCCGCCGAATTTGATAGCACGAATGATTTAATGCGACTCCAATCTTTGTTTGCCTAGGCGGCGGTAGTCCAGTGTCTGCAATGATTTCTTAAAATCCGGATAAGGAAGAAATGTCTGCATAGTCTAAATATCATGACAGATTGTTATGTCATCGCCGATCTTGATATTTCCTTCAGACAGGACGCGGGCGAAAATACCTTCTTTCGGCATGACGCAATCGCCTACGGCGTAAAAAATAGCGCAGGGTTTGGCGCAGACTTTACCGATTTGCGTTACTTGCAGCAATACATCTTTACCTATTTTTATTTTTGTGCCGAGCGGCAGGGTATAGAGTTCGATGCCTTCTGTTGTGAGATTCTCGGCAAAATCACCGTAGCTGACATTTAATCCCTTTCGCCGGATTTTTTCGATGCTTTCTGCCGCCAATAAACTTATTTGACGCAATTCCATTCCAATATGCGCATCATCGGCGAGCCCCATATCAATCAATGCGCGGCTCTCACCGACATTATGTTTTTTTTCTCCTTTTTTTTCACTGATGTTGACGGACAGTATTTTACCCATGATTACTTCCTTACCGCAATTGCTTCAATTTCCAGTGGCGCGCCTTTGGGCAAAGCTGCAACTTCAATAGTTGAGCGAGCAGGCGCTTCATTGGGGAAAACCCCAGCGTAGATTTCGTTGACGACCGCAAAATCTGCCATATTCTTTAAAAAGATGGTTGTCTTGACAATATTTTTCAGTGACAGCCCATTTTCTTCAAGGATGGTCTTTATGTTTGTAAGCGTTTGTCTTGTGGCCGCTTTTATATCCATAACGATTTCGCCGGTTGACGGATTAAGCGGCAGTTGGCCTGATAAGAAAATAAAGCTGCCAGCCTCTACTGCCGAGGAGTAAGGTCCCAAGACCGGTAGCTTAGCCGATGCTAAAATTTTCTTTTCCATATAATCTCCATTCCCTAGCGTTTCTCAGTGCCGTGTGATGACAAAGAGCGCATTTTGCGCAAATAAATTGGGCAGAATATTGATTAATCCGGACTTGCCCAAATAATATTTCTGCTCGATTTTAATATCTTTCTTCCGGCAATAATCGATAAAATCGCGAATCGTCAGGAAACGGATGTTGGGCGTTTCAAACCAGTAGTAGGGCAGGGCATCATTAATCGGAGTCCTTCCCTGGGCGAAGAGAGTTAAACGTGCTTTTATATGCGCAAAATTAGGGAAGCCCACAATGACGCGCTTTCCCACGCGCAGTGATTCCTGAATGACAAAGTCAGCTTTTTTAATTTGCTGCATGATCTGATTGAGAATCACGTAATCAAACGACTGATCAGGATAATCAACCAGACCGCTTTCGATATCTCCCTGAAGCACCGTCAGGCCGCGTTCGACGCACTGGTGCATTTGATCTTCGTCAAGTTCGATGCCTTGGACGAGTGCCTGGTTTTGCTTTTCGAGAAATGAAAGAAGCTCTCCGTTGCCGCAGCCAAGATCAAGAATGTGCGCTCCCTCAGTGATAATTTGTGAAATGATATGATGATCTATTTTCATATTGATTTATTATTCTTTCAGTATTTAAAAGCTTTTCTTCTCCCGCTTCAATCCGGGCTGATGTTTGCTAGGAAATTCTTGATTAATCTTGTTTCGTCTTCGATTTCAATTAAAAAAGCATCATGGCCGTAAGTGGAGGTAAGATCGAAATAGGTGGTGTATGCATGTTTTCTTTTCAAAAGACGGACGATATCCTGCGACTGATATGTGGGATAGAGCCAGTCGGATTTGAAAGAAATCACCAAAAATCTTACGATCGTTTTTTTTGTTTCCGGCATAAAATGATCACCTGATAGATCAAAGTAGTCCATTGCCTTGGTTATATATAGATAGGAATTGGCATCGAAGCGTTTGACAAAGTTGTAACCGCGATAGCGCAGATAGCCCTCCACTTCAAAGTCGTCGATAAACTGGAAACTGAGATTATCGTTTTTGAGTTTACGGGAAAATTTTTCTTCCATGGACTGATCACTCATGAATGTGATATGTCCGATCATCCGCGCCACAGCCAGTCCATTTTCCGGCTGGCCATGTTCATAATAATACCCATTGCGCCAGGCTGGATCCGCCATGATTGACTGACGAATAACTTCGTTAAATGCAATCTGCTGCGGTGAATGTTTTAGGGCCGTTGCAATCGGAATGGACGCGATAATTCTTTCCGGGTATGCCGAAGCCCAGTGCAGCGCCTGCATGCCCCCCAAAGATCCGCCGATTGCGCAGAGAAGTTTTTCGATGCCGAAAAAATCAATTAAATGCCGCTGGGCTTCCACCATGTCGGCAATTGTGATCAGCGGAAAATCCAGAGCGTAAGGTTTACCCGTATCCGGATTGATGGAAGAAGGCCCGGTACTGCCTTTGCAACCGCCGATCACATTGGAACAAATCACAAAGTAAAGATTTGTATCCAGTGCTTTGCCCTGGCCGATCAAATCATCCCACCAGCCGGGAGTTTTATCATCTTTGTGAATCCCGGCGGCATGCGCGTCTCCAGAGAGCGCGTGACAGACTAATATGGCATTTGATTTTTTCTCGTTTAACCGGCCGTAGGTTTCATAAGTCAGTGTAATCGGTCCTAAACTCCGTCCGGATTCCAATTTCAAAGTAGCCGGCGGTTCGGCAAAAGAAAAAACATGTGGTGTAACGATACCTATGGAATCTTTTTTCATAAATTATTATCCACGTCTAATTAAACCATTCCGTATTTGATAAAAAATATATTGTTTAGCTTATGTTATTTGCAGCATTCTTTCTATGGAGAACCTTGCTTTATCCATAATATCCGGAGGCACTGTAATTTCGAAAGATAAATCCTGAAGCGACCAGAGTACCTTTTCCACGGTAATGCGTTTCATATTAGGACAAACGGCTGCGTCCGCTGCCGGGTAGAAATTTTTTGCCGGATTTTCTTTTTTCAACCTGTGAATTATGCCGTTTTCCGTAGCGACGATAAAATCTGTTTCCGAAGTATTTTGTGCGTAACCGCACATCTTTTCCGTAGAAGCTACAAGGTCGGCAAGCTTAGTTAAATCCGGTTTACATTCCGGGTGCACAAGAACCTTCGCCTGCGGATGTCTTTTTTTAGCCTGCACAATATTTTCCGGCAAAATTTTGACATGTGTCGGGCAATAACCGTTCCACATGATGAAATTGTGTCCCACCTGCGCAGAAACGTATTGCGCCAGATATTTGTCGGGGACAAAAATGATCTCGTCATGGGTGAGTAAAATATGCTGCACCATTTTTAGGGCGTTGGATGAAGTGCAGCAATAATCGCACTGGGCTTTTACTGCAGCCGAAGTGTTTACATAGCAAAGGGTTACGGCAGTGGGATGTTTTTCCTGAAGAGATTTTAAGCCTTCGGCATCAATCATATCGGCCATTGGACATCCGGCATTGATATCCGGAAGCAAAACTTTTTTCTGCGGGGATAATATCTTTGCCGTTTCCGCCATGAAGTGGACTCCGCAAAAAACTATTATATCAGCGTTGGTGCGGGATGCCTCAATGCTTAAGCCCAAAGAATCGCCGACAAAATCGGCAATGTCCTGAATTTCAGGCCGTTGGTAATTGTGCGCAAGAATGACGGCGTTTCTTTCTTGTTTCAGTTTTTTTATTTTATCGGTTATTTCCATGCAAAAGTCTCAACTCCCGGTTTTATGGATATGTTTGGCTTGGGCTAATTTTTCCTTCTTTATTTGCACCAATTGGGCCAGGGTAATGCTGTTTAAAGTTTCGCTGATTTTATTACCCAAAATATTCCAGATGTCGCGTGTCGGGCAAATCGCGGAACGGTTGCAATTTGAAGGTTGTTTGATACAATGCACTAAACAGATTTCTCCTTCGAGTGCTTCGATAATGCTGCGCAAAGAAATATCATTGGGATCTTTGGCTAAATTGTATCCGCCGCGGGCTCCGCGCAGTGATTTTATCAATCCGGCCGCTCGCAATGGTATCACAATTAAACTCAAATATTTTTCTGATATCTCTTCGCTTGCGGCTATATCTTTTAATAAAACAGGTTTAACTCCATTACCGCAGGCCAATGTCGTCATTAGTCGTGTGCCATATCTGGACCTGGTGGAAAGCTTCATTAAAATAACCTAAAACAATAATAAATTGAGTTTATTGAAAAAAGTGCACATTTTTCTGCCGCTTTCGAGATGATTTCTAAAGCATAAGGCCTTAAATACTATTTATTTGATAGTAATTAAAGCAGAAAAAAATATTTGTCAAGGTTTATATCAATGGGAAAATCCAAAATAGCAAATTTTGCGACTGTTACAGGCGAAAAATGTTATTGAACCGAGGAAGCTTCTGCTTAAAGGTTATAAACTTTTTTTGCGTTTTCCTTTAAAATTTTACGCGCAATAACCATGGCGGTATTTTCATCAATAATGTCATCGTCAATCATGCTCGTGAGCGCAAAGTAAACTGCATCACGTCCGACTTTGGAGCTTACATATATATCCCGCTCCCCGCGAAGAGAACCGGAACCGTACATAATCTTATTCCAAAGAATCGGTTTTTCCAGCCATTTCCTTAAAGTGCCGGCAAGAATACGCGGGTGATTCATAAACATAATGCACCCGGAAATATCAATATACACGTCATTAGGCATGATCCCACCGGCTAAAGCCAGCAATTCTGTGTTGTCAAAGCGCGGATAGCCTCCATTGAGAATAACAATTTTTGCTTTACCGACGATAGGATCGCAAATCATTTCGGAAAGATTCAGACAATCAAAACAACTGATATGGGGGTCGGACAAAGCGAGATGCCACTGTACAGGTAAATTGTATTCTACACTTTTGCGCATTATGTGCCAAATAAGAAAATCTTGCAGTCTTTTATAAGCGGTAGATTCACCTTTCTTGGCGCGTTCAAAAAGCCTTAAACATTCGGATGGCAGCACTTTTTCGCAATAGGTGTTGCGCACAAAAGCGGTAAAAAAACTGAAACCCACTGCGCCTTTCTTAGCGTAATTATCAAGAACCCTATCTACAAATTCGAAATATTCCGTAAAATTTTTAGATGAATAATTGTTTTTAACCTTGATTCTATTTAGCATATGGTCAAAAGCAGCTAAACAGGAAGTGGTCAAGGGGCTTCTATTGGTCAAGTATGTATTATCAAAAGGAAATAGAAGCGGGTCGATTGCGGGAATAAATTTAATTTGTGGCTTATTCATTAAGTCATAGTTAAGAAATGATTCAACGATGAGGAGTTCCACGTTGGCGGCATCCATTACTTTATCGATAAAATACTTCAGGTTATTGCGTTGGCGGTCGTACTCTATGACCAGAGCGTCTTGTTTGGCGGGATTGTTAATGTCTTCACGGCTGAATCCGTAAAGTTTCTCATATGCTTCATAGTGAGCTTCCCGCAAATAAGGAAAATCGGCCCCGGAGTTTTCAGGGGTGCGGTAAGAATCAGTAGCAAGAATAATTCTGTTTTCCGGTGGAAAATCCTCGAAATACCCGGCAAATCCGGGATTCGCATGTTGATCAATCAATTTAATGCCATCAATTAATTCTCTTAAATTGTTGGTCATTTCATCTCACCATGGTGGATTACGGGACGTATAATATAATGCTTATATATTTTTTTAATTGCCGCGGACGGCTTCGGCAATGTATTCAGCGATCATCTTGCCCAAATCGGAAGGCATGGTACGATCAGGGCTGACAGTAGTCGATGACGACGCGTAAGTGTTATTAGCTGTAGAAAGGTTCTTTTTGCGCAGAGTTCTTCCTGTTTCCGCGTCGATTAATTTTATGGCAGCAGCCATTTCCGAGTTGCCCACATATGCTCCGCCTAAACCGCGGGCAGAACTGCTGGCAAGCTTTAAGATAGTAATACGTGTTTTTACAATAAGAGCTCCCGCCTCACGTGACGTGCTTAGACGGGACTTTTCAATTTTCGAGGTGACATCTTTTTTTAAAAGTTCATTCATTGCCGTGCTTTCGCAGGTAACAGCCGCATCCGGCAAATCTTTTTCCAAATCCGGATCAATTTCGAATCTCTGAATAATTATTTTTTTATATACTTTTTCCAGCGGAGCATCTTTTTTCCAGGCAGCTTCTTCATCGAGCTTAACTGTTTTTGATTTTCCGCAGGAGATTGTAATAATTATGCAAATTAAAATTAAAATGAACAAAAATATCTTGTTATGATTTCTTGTTTTCTTGATCATGAAAGACATCCTTAAAAAATAATTTTCATGAAAGATAAAGAATTCCCTATAATAAATTCTACATAAAAACAACTGTAAAAAGATGATACAAAATTCTGATCTTAAAGCACGGTTATTGTTGTTCCAATTGATGCTGAATCGTATTTATTGTCAAAGAAAAAAACCATATATTTATTATAGATTTATTATTGATTTTGTTATGCTGAACTGTTAAAATTATGCAAAGATAATGAGGGAAGCATAAATGGTTCATTGGAAAAGAGTAGGATTTTTTTCTTAGTTTTTATCTTCTTGCCTGTTTTTGCCTCCGCCTGGGAAAACCCAAATGGACGTTTAAATCTAAAGGCTGCCCTGCTTGTGGATATAGATAGCGGTAAGATTATTTATAAGCAGAATGCAGATAAGCTCATTTAGCCGGCTTCTCTGGCTAAGATATTAGTGCTTTATTTGGTCAACGAAGACATCCGTGCAGGTAAGGTTAATCTTAACGATATGGTCAAAATAAGTGCGAAGGCCGTAAATACTAATTCTAGTTCAAAAATGTTGCATGAGGGTTGTCTCGAAGATCTCATTAAAATTATGGCTATCCTTTCCGCTAATGATGCTGCTGTTGCGATTGCGGAACATTTAGCTGGAAGTGTGGATAAGTTTGTCGCGAGGATGAATGCCAAAGCTAAAGAAGTGGGCATAAAATAAAGCCATTTTGTCAATCCGCATGGTTTATCTGATAAGCATCAATTTTCAACAGCGCGCGATATATTCATTTTATCGCGAGATTACCTTCAGCGTTTCCCCGATTCTATGAATATTCACTCCACCCAGTATTTTACTTATAATTCCGTTACTTACCACAACACGAATACATTACTGCAAGAAAACGGTGATGTTGACGGTTTAAAAACGGGCTATGTCCGCGCTGCCGGTTATCATTTGGTGGCTACGGCAAAAAGAGGCGATAAGCGTTTGATGTCCGTCGTTTTGGGAGCGAAAAATCCAAAAATACGCACCAGCCAAACAAAAAAGCTTTTAGATTTTGGTTTTCGGATGGTGGGGGCTTAACTAGTATAATTTTATAGCGGGATCTTCTGTCGGTGCATTTTTAATTTTATTGGCGTTAGTTTCTTTCTTTAGTTTGTCGGAAAAGATGAAGAGCTTGTTTCCGGGCAATACTTTTTTGCCATTGGTGATATCGTTCCAGATCATAATTGCTTTTACCGGGACGTTAAATCGTTCGGCAATAGTCGATAAATTATCCCCTTTTTGAACTATGTAAACATATTCATTTCTCTCCGCCAGCCATTGCGATAAGAGATTTTCGTAACGTTCGGAAAAACCCATGGCTACTCCCTGGGGAACCATCAGTTCATATTTGCCGGCAGGCAGATAATAGTTTTTTATATGTGGATTAAGGTCTTTGATAACTTTGAAATAAGTTTTTGCCGCTTGAGCAATGATATATAACGGTACAGGCTGGTTTGCAGATATTTCTACACGGTCAAATTGAATAGGTTTATAAAGATCATCCGGGGTCAGACTGTAACCGTATTTCTCCGGATTAGATATGATTATCTTTGCCGCTAAAAGTCTAAAAATATACCTTTGTGTTTCCTGGTATAAATCGAGTTGATAGTAATTACTTACTTTTTGAACCATCATTTCTGTTTTTAGGCCTTCCTCCCCCATATTATAAGCTGCCGCGGCCAAAGTCCAGGAGCCAAAAAGAGCATAAAGGTCTTTGAGATAATTTACTGCAGCTTCTGTAGAGGTAAAAAAATTGCGGCGCTCATCAATATCATTATTAATTACCATGCCATATTTCATGCCGGTACTTTCGATAAATTGCCAATATCCTACAGCTCCTTTATTTGATCTGGTGAGTGGTCTCAACGAACTTTCAACAATGGCGATGTATTTCAAATCATCGGGCAGGGAATTATTCTTCAAAACTTTTTCAATATGAGGTAAATATCTATTGGCGCGTTTAATCCATAAGATAACTTCGTTGCTGTTATCCAAAGATATTAGTAATTCTCTTTCCAGTCTCTCTTTTATATCAGTTTCGTTTAAAGGAACCGGTTCATTGCAGAAAGTTAATGGTTCGTTTATTTTTACAGATTCAATAAGAGTCTGACCAGACGAAAGCGGAGTGCTGGCGTAAATCTCTTCAACAAAAGTTCCGTAATTTGGCGTTGTCGAGATTAAAAAAACTATTAAAAATCGATATAAATACTTCAAGAGACGACTTTCTCCTAAATTATTGATAGTATCTTTACTAGGGAATAGGGAGTTTTGTCAAATGAAAGAAAGCTGAGCAGGTGTGCCGAGGAAAACGATGCCCATATCCATGAAATGAAATTCAAATTTGCATTCCGTTGTATTTGACAAAAAATGCGCGATTCAGTGGGATGAACGCATTACAATCGCGAATTAACTACTTAAAAAGATTTGTTGCGTCAAGACACAATCAATACCTTAATTCATAAGTTATGCCGAGAGCATTTGTTCTTGCCAATGTTAAAACTTGATGTTATTTAAAAATTTAACTAAATATTACACTTGTATGAAAAAGATGAACTTATTTTCGAAGAATGATATCCGGCAAATCAAAGCCCTGGGCTTGAGCCTGCGCGATGTGGACAAACAGTTGAATACTTACCGGCGCGGTTCTGTTTTTTCTGATTTGAACCGTCCGTGTACAGTTAAAGATGGAATCGTATCCGTTACTCCGGCGCAAAAGAAAAAACTGATTGCCCTTTATGAAAATGATGCCGGAAAATACAAGCTGTTAAAGTTTGTGCCGGCTTCCGGTGCAGCGAGTCGTATGTTTGCCGAATGGTTTTCTGCTTGCGAAAAAGGCAGTTTCGGATCCCCTGAACTTGATCGTCTCTTTCTTCAAAATTTAAGAAAATTAGCCTTTTTTATTTTGATTGAACAAGATAGGCGTGGGAAAAAGATTTTTGATCAAAAGGATATAAAAAATTTATTGGAATTTATTTTACTTCCGGATGGTTTAAATTTCGGGCAGTTGCCCAAGGCATTAATCCCTTTTCATCAGTACTCTTCAGGCGATACACGAACGGCACTGGAGGAACATCTTTACGAGGCAGGTAAATATATTCGCAGCACCGCCGGCCAGAGCTTTGTTCATTTCACTGCAGCTGCCGAACACAAGGCGGATACGGCAAAATATTTAAAAGCCGTGCTAAAAAAATATGAGAATCTATTCGATGTTAAGTATAAGATAAATTTATCCATACAGTCACCGGCCTCCAATACGATTGCCGTTGATGAAAATAATTTACCGCTAAGAGATGATAAAGGCAGGCTCTTATTCCGTCCCGGCGGGCACGGTGCGCTGCTTAAAAACTTAAACAATATTGATGCCGATTTTATATTTGTAAAAAACGTTGATAATGTTGTGCTGGAAAAACATTTAGAAAAAATTCTTCCATATAAAAAAATGCTGGGCGGGCTGGCTCTGCAAACTCAAAAAGAAATATTTGCTATTTTGAACAAGTTGGAAAAAAGAGAGCTTAACGTTGCACAGATGGGGAAAATAATTGCTTACTGTTCGCGAACGCTCAATATTATATTTCCGATAGATATTTCGCAACAATCTAATAAACGGAAAAACCAAATTTTATTTTCTTTTTTAAATCGTCCTTTGCGCATCTGCGGAGTGGTAAAAAATGAAGGAGAGCCCGGTGGCAGCCCTTTCTGGGTGGAAGAAAATGACGGTACTCAGAGGCCGCAAATTGTGGAAATCGGGCAGGTTGATAAAGACAAACCGGAGCAACCGGCTATTTGGTCTAGGGCAAAATATTTTAATCCGGTTGATATGGTTTGCTGCATAAAAAATTATCGCGGGGAAAAATTTAATCTGGATAATTATGTCAATAAGGATGCCTATTTAATTACGAGTAAAAATGAGAGGGGACAGAGACTGAAAGCTTTGGAAGTACCGGGTCTCTGGAACGGCGGCATGGCCTACTGGAACACTGTTTTTGTCGAGCTTCCGCTTGGCGTCTTCAACCCGGTAAAAAATGTTCGGGATCTACTGCGTCCTGAACATTTAACCAGGAAACAACACACTAAAACTTAATGATCCATTTTTCACAATCGTCCTTTTTGGCAGCTTTGGCGCTGATTGTTGTTGATGCATTTGCGTGCTGGCAAATTACCTTAATTTCAATGTTGTCGGGGGCATCGGAGTAACGAACGCAAAGGGAAGCAGCAATTGGCAGTGCCGATTTATCACCGTAAGGCACCAAAACATGAGGTCCGGGAAAATCATCGATAAAAAGTATAAGGTCATCCTCCGTGGAAAGCTTTTGCATCTCTTCGTTATCAGCATTATTCCGGCCGACGATAATCTTGCTGCCGGATCCGATGCGGAAATGACGGCCATATTTCAGTAATTCCATATCGCGGATTTGCCGGTCTTCGTTATGGGAAAATAAATCACGCAAGCGCTTTGTGAACATGACGTCAGTCAGCAGGCAACCACCGGCTGGGGGTGCATAATCTTTGATGCAAAAATCAGCGGCTAATTGGATTTGATTCTTACGGCTGCGCCCCTGAAAAGCAAGCAATCGTGAACGGTCGATGTTTCCGTCTCTTTCGGCTTTTATAGGTTCAAGGAGCTGAGCGCTGAGAGGGCGTAGAATGTAATCCGCGTAGCCGGAGTTTTTAGCCACAACATAAAGGGATTGTCTGCCTTGCGACATTGGACGCTGGCCCAGAACTTCACCGGTCAGGACAAAATCGGCGCCCGTCTCTTCCATCTTTTTACCGGCTATTTGCAGCATGAGTGTATGGCAATCAATGCAGGGATTCATGTTTTTGCCGTAGCCGTACCGGGGAGACTTAAGCATCCTCAGATGAATATCGGTTATGTCTTCAACAATTAGCGGCAGATTTATTTGCTTTGCCGCTGCCTGTGCTTTTCGTGCGCTAAAAAATGGTGTTGTAAACGTTAAGCAGTGAACAGCTATGTTTTGTCTTCGGATTAACTCTGCTGCTAATATGCTGTCTAAACCGCCGGAGAGAAGGGCGATAGCTTTAACCATAATGAAAATCCATTCTACTAGCTATAAAATAAATTAAAATGCGCTGCGGAGAACAAATCCGCAGCGCCAAAAAGAAACCCTCTTTTATCTAGAAAGGGAAAATATCAATATCTGGCTATGTTTACCGACCATACCTCACTGAGCAGACCGCGCAATTCCTGATCGATTTCAAAATCAATGACATACAAATCTTTATCCGTCTTAATCTTAGTGCCGCTGAAGCTCATGGTGTAAGGAGCTTGATTTTTATCCATGCCGGAAAAAGTAAAATAGCCGGAAGCAAAAGTAATATTGAAAGCGCGTAAAATCTTTTCCATGATACTTTTCGGAGCTTCATTGTCGGCAACAAAGATAATTTCATTGCCGGCTTGTTTCAATACAGTGATGAACTGTTGGGTCAGGCTTCGGGAAAAAATAACATATTTTTTGTTCCCGTCTTTTACCAGAACATCGGCTTTAATCGACAGATTAACCCCGTCTTTCGCGGTATCGAATACTTTAACGTCAACATCTTTATCGGCATTAAATCCCAAACTGGAAATAAGCGCGTAAGAAAAATCTTTGGCTGATGTGGTAGGATATACCGGCATTGGCGGCAGTGAATAGATTTCTTCGGGTTTTCCGATTAAGCCGGATTCTTCGGAAATTTCAGTTATGATTACACCGTTTTTCCGTGCATAATTTTTGACTGCCTTGGGCAGCAATAAATTATTTTCATAAATTATACGCAATCCCTGCGTTAATGCCTGCGCTTCTTTTGTGTTGGTTTTGACGATTATCCAGTCGACAAAAAATTCCACAGGGGGAAGAGTTCCTATAGTCATAGGCTTGTCTCTTTTGGTCATGCTGTAACCTTTGGTTGTATTAAAAACTTTTTTCAAAATTGCAATGACATCGTCTTTTTTATCAACCTTAATTAAATAGTAGTCAGTCCAGTTATCATTAATAATCTTTTTTAAATTATCTGGCGCGCGGTTTTCCAAATCAAGAAATAAGATTGTCTTGTCGTCAAATTCAATTACCGGCATTTTAGAGCAATCAATCGTTACCTGACCTGTTTTCGGGATAGGGAGGTAATAATTACCTGTCGCGGTGAATGAGCCATTCATCTGGGTGATGACGTGTTTAAGAACAGCGAGACGCGCCTCCGGCGGCATGTATATTTTTTCCTTTACTTCGATTATTTTGCTCGTCTGTTCCGGAGTTTTTTCAACTATTATTTCTTCCTTTTCGGCAGCACTAGCTTCGTTTGCGGCTTGGACAAAGACAGTATTAGAAGGCAATTTGATGATGTCTCCGGCATAAATTTTATTGACATCAACAATATTGGGATTCATCGATTTAATAATTTTAAGCATTTTCTTTGGGTCGGTATTGATTTTTAGTTCGCGATGTATAATTTTAACTAAGGTATCGCCTTTTTTTATTGTATAAGACTGGCCGCTGCCGGACGAAGCTTCCGGAGGAACTGCGGGGGCAGCGACTGCAGTGTCGGGAGTTGTGGTTGCGGTTTTCATTTTCTTTTCTTCGCCATACGAGAAAGGTTTTCCGCGGAGGACGATGGATTGCCCCACCTGGAGTTTATTGAGATCCGCTATATCAGGATTAAGCTCTTGAATAACCCGGTAATTATCGGAAATGTCCTCTTCGGTGATACCGGGAATATTTCTCACGATAACCGAGAGAATATCACCCTTTTTTACGGTGTAAGTATATGTATTTTTTTTAGATATGGCTGTTTTTTTTAGTGTAATTTGAGCGGTGTCTTCTTTTGCCGCGGCCGGCAGGTAAGAAAGGGAGACTGAAAAAATAATCACAACCAACGATAAAACAAATTTATTAATCATTATGCTTTTCCCCCTGATTATAGAGAGTAGATAAAAAATATATAATATTTTATAATAAAATACTTCAATTAATAATAAAAGTCAAACCCTTATAAGGTATTATTTTTGACGGAGTTGAGGTGATAATAAAAATTAAAAGTCAATTTTGGATGAGGGAAGTTTGATTTTGATGAGTTTGTCCTGGTTTTAAATTACTTTTTTCATTGCGGCAATGGCCACTTCAATCTGATCGTCGGATGGTTCTCTGGTGGTAATCTTTTGCAGCATTAGACCAGGCCAACTCAGTAATTGTACCCATTTCCAATGGCTGTGTTTTCCGGTAAAACGGATAGCTTCATAAGCAATACCGGCAACAACGGGGAGAAGCAAAATTTTATAGATAACTCGATGTAAAAAATCCGGACGTCCCAGTAAGGAAAAAACCAGAATGGAAACTATCATTACGAACAGAATAAAGCTTGTTCCGCAGCGCGGATGACGAGTGGAAAAAACTTTTATATTTTCGATAGTCAATTCCTGGCCGTGTTCCCAGGCAAAGACGGTTTTATGTTCAGCTCCGTGATACATGAAAACGCGGCGCATATCCTCCATCAAGAGAGTGGAAGAAAGGAAAAGTAGAAAAATTCCCAGCCGGACGCAGCCCTCCAGAAGGTTCAGTAGAATTAAATTCGCAACAAAAAATTTTATCTTCGTAAAGAAGAAAGCCGGAACAACAACAAAGAAAAAAATCGCTATAGTGAAGCTGATAATGAAAGAGAGAGACATTTCCCAGCTTTTTGGTTTTTTTTCTTCCTCGGACAAGGCTACTTCTGCCGAGAACATCAGACATTTTATTCCGATGATCATCATTTCGAATAAGTTGATTGTTCCGCGGATAAACATTAGTCCTAACAATTTGTAGCGTTTGGTCAGAGGGATATAATCGCGTTCCTGAAAAACAATTTCTTTATCCGGCCTTCTCACCGCGGCGGCAATTTTATTGCCGTGTCGCATCATGACGCCTTCAATTAGAGCTTGTCCGCCGGCTATATCCTCGGGATTAGGTTTATCAGGCATATTTATTCATCCCTGTTTCATAAATTTTGTGAAGCCTATTTGTGAAACTCAAATTTCAAAAACGAAGTGAATTGAAATTTGTTAGTTGAACAATCCCGCTTAAAGCGGAGGGTAATGAGACTCAAATTCCAAAAGAAGTGCATCGGAATTTGTTAGCCGAATTATTCCGTATAAGCAGGGATACGATACCCAGCCCCTTAGGGCGGAATTTGAGTCAGAGTTTAGCCTCGGTTCGTACCCGTGACTTATAGTATTTGCCCCGCAGTGTCAAATTATCATTTTATAAATTGATTGTTGCAAGATGGACCTTCAATGATATAATGCCATAGTTTTAAAAAAAGGAGGATAGGCAATGGCGTCAATGGACTCGTCCAATGAATTCATTAAAGCGTATCAGGAACGTTTTGAGAAAAAAATGAAAGAAAATGAAATCGCTCTTTTGGAGCATTGGAAAGCACAGCTGGATAAGATCGCCTCGATGAGACCGGAGAGCATTGCTTCTGTGCAAATACAGATAAAAAAGATGGCGGAAATGATGGCCAATAGGATAAAAATATTGAAGAAGGACTAAAATGGATAGTATTGTGAATTTTTTGTTTGAAGTAGGTATGCTCAACAAAACGCCGCGCAGCGGTTATCAATTTCTGGGAAGCGGCAGAGAATCGGTGGCGGAACATATTTTGCGCACTATATTTGTCGGCTACAGTCTTTGTAAAATGGACAAGTCGCTCGATGAGTCGCGTGTGTTGAAAATGTGTTTGTTTCATGATTTGCCTGAAGCCCGCACAGGCGATATGAATTATGTTAACAAAAAATATGTTGAAGTCGATGAGGAAAAAGCCGTGCAGGAATTGACCGAAAGTCTTTTTTTCGGCAGCGATATTAAGGCGGTAATTGATGAATTTAGCCGGAAAGAAACAAAAGAAGCGTTGATTGCCCTCGATGCGGATCAGATTGCTCTCATATTACAGCTAAAAGAATACGGTGATTTAGGCAATAAATATTCGGAAGAATGGATAAAATATGCGCTGCAAAGATTAAATACAAAAGAAGCAAAAGAACTGGCTGGGGAAATTATAAAAACGGATTCTTCTAATTGGTGGTTTAAAGAAAAAAGCGACTGGTGGGTGAATGGAAATAAAAAATAACGGCGATAAAACATCATGAGGTAAGCGATATGATTCAACGCAGATTATTTTTTTTAGTAATTATCTTCGGTATTATTAATTTAATATCTTGTGGTTCGGAGATTGGCCAGGTTATTATTTCCCAACCTGATGGGTACAGGCACACATTTGAAGCGAAAGAAAAATTTGTTCTCCTGGCGATTGCCCGTGTTTTTAGGGATAAAAATATGGGCATTAATGTTACCATAAATAGAGAAAAACAAACGGTAGAAACAGATTTTATCACTCAAGGTGATTGGCGTACTAAAAGTAGCGCCTATGTCCGGAAACTCAACTGGAAAGAAAGTGAAGTATTTCTTTCCGTTACGACGGAGAAAAAAGCCGAAAAGGGTTGGGAGATGCGGCGGCTTTTAAATAAGGCGCAATACGATGATTTGTTCGATATAATAGAGTTGAAGATTTATGAGGAAATGGCGAACATCGAATAATAAATATTTTGCCGTTAATCTAGCGATATTCGGATAAATGCTTTTAGAACAATCCAAAAAAATTACGGAAAATCAAAAATTACCACCGGTGATTTCGCGTCGCGCCAAATCAATAATATCGATAATCCTTAATCGTCCGGATACATTGAATAGCCTCAATATAAAAATGATTGACGTTATTGCGGGCTATTTGCAGAGCGCAATTGCTGATAAGAAATGTAATTTTATCCTTTTTTACGGCAACGGCGGCAAGGGATTTTGTGCGGGAGGAGATCTCAGGGAACTGACGCAAAACGTGAGAAAAAATGCATATATCGCAGTGAATCTATTTTTTAAAAAGGAATATGCGCTTGATCTGATGATTCACAATTCGCCAAAACCTATTGTCGTAATTGCGGATGGAATAACTATGGGCGGGGGCTTGGGGATTGCGGCCGGCGCCTCTATCGTTATAGCCACGGAGAAGACACGAATGGCCATGCCGGAAACAAAAATAGGATTTTTTCCGGACGTAGGCGCGACGGGCTGGATGTTTACAAAATGCCCCAAAGGTTATCCGGAATACCTCGGCCTTACCGGTTATGACATGTCCGGGGTAGAATGTGTTCGCCTGGGCTTGGCTACGCACTTTATGAGCTCTAAAAATATCCCTGAGTTAATAGAAACATTGGAAAATTTTGATGCGGGAGAAAAATTAAATAAAGATATTTTAAGAAAAGAAATTATCGGGAAAATATCAAAATTTATCGATTTTAATATTCCCACCAATAAAGATATGGATGAATGGGTGGCAAAATATTTTGCGGGGGAAGCGGATTTAAAAGATATTTTAGCTTCTTTAGCTAAATGCGGCGAAGAGCAGGAGCTATGCGATGGAGTCTTTGCCAGCATTGCCGAGAGATCCCCGACAGCACTCGTTTTAACTTTGAAATTACTGCGGCATAATGAAGGAAGACAATTGCCGGAGGTATTTGCTGCCGACCTGAAAGCGGCCATTTTTTTAACGAAGCATCATGATTACATTGAAGGTGTAAGAGCGAGACTAATCGATAGGGATGATAAGCCCCGCTGGAGACCCGATAAAATTGACCAGGTTGATCTGGCAGATTTTAAGTTATAATTATTTTACGATTACTTTTCAGCTTTGCGTTTGCCAAAGAAGCCTGTTAAAAAATCCGCATCCTTTGGAGAAAGATCGAATTTGAAGACGGCTTTTTCAATGAGAATCGGTAAAGGCTGATTATCCTTTTCCTCTAAGTTACCGGATATCCATTTAATTGCCTTTTTTATATTTTCTCCTTCCGGCATTATATTCGGCATAATGATGAAAACCTCCTATTAGTTAAGTATTTCTACATGATCTATATAATAGGCAATTTAACAACAAATTTGGTTATTTTCGTACACTGCCATTATAAGTTCGATTAAAAAATTTACATTTATGCTATATTTGACTTTAACATTTTGATGACTAAGTTTACATTATTGGACACAAAGAAGCAAATTTATCTTCCCATTAATGAAAGAGGAGGAAATTATGAAAAAATCTTTTGGAGCGAAAACTCTGCTTTATCCCACTCCCGTCTGGATTATTGGGACATATGATAAAAACGGCAAACCCAACGCGACAACTATAGCCTGGGGAGGAATATGCAGTTCCCAGCCTCCCTGTGTGGCAATCTCATTGAGGAAAGCCACATACACTTATGGCAATATTATGGAGCGCAAAGCTTTTACGGTAAACGTTCCCTCTGCCGCGCAGGTAAAAATCGCTGATTACTGCGGCATAGTATCGGGGAAGAATGTGGATAAGTTTTTTATTGCCCGTATTACGGCGGTAAAGAGCGAAAAAATAGATGCCCCCTACATTCAGGAATTTCCCATGATTGTGGAGTGCCGACTTTTAAGCGCCACGGAAATAGGCATCCATACACACTTCATTGGTGAGATTATGGACGTTAAAGTTGACGACAACATGCTGGGAAAAGACGGTTTCCCGGATATTGCAAAGATAAAACCGGTAATTTTTGGGCCGGAAACATTAACTTATCATGGCGTGGGAGAATATTTGGGGCAGGCTTTTTCTGTTGGAAAAGAAATCGGTTAAGATGTTCATAAATATTTTATAGGATATTTCGAAAAATATCTTAAACAGCAATTAAAATGTAAAAAATGAAAGGAGTTGAGTAAATATGGGCAAGTCAATTAAAGGAACTAAAACGGAAAAAAATTTATTGGCTGCATTTGCCGGTGAGTCCCAGGCAAGAAACAGATATACCTACTTTGCCGGTGCGGCGATAAAAGAGGGCTTGGAGCAGATTTCCAGAATCTTTATCGAGACAGCGGAAAATGAAAAAGAGCATGCCAAAGTATTTTTTAAACACTTAGAAGGAGGAGATGCAGAGATCACGGCTACATATCCTGCCGGTGTGATAGGGGATGCGAAGAAAAATCTGGAAGCGGCAGCGGCGGGAGAGAACATGGAATGGACAACACTGTATGCTAATTTTGCCAAAGTGGCCAAGGAAGAAGGTTTTCCGGAAGTGGGGCGATCTTTTGAACAAATATCCAAGGTGGAAAAGTTTCATGAGAGCAGATATAGAAAACTCATAAAGAATATCGAAAACAATGAAGTATTCAAGAAGAAAGCAGCCATTAAATGGCATTGCACTAACTGCGGTTATGTCTATGAAGGAAACGAAGCGCCCAAAGAATGCCCCGCCTGTAAACACCCACAGGCTTACTATGAGGTTTTAGCGGAAAATTATTAATGACACTCGCTGAGAGCGAGTGAAACGAAGCTCGAAGCGCAAGTGGAATTATCCCCGAAGCGAAGCGAATGGGGATAATGAGCACATTAAGGATTTCCAAGCGAGAAGCGCCGTGGTAAAACGATTAAACCGAAGATTGTCCCTGCCACCTAACGGTGGCGGGATAATTCGCTCTAAGATTTTTGCTTATCTCTGGTAAGAGTAAGGCCGTGAATGAGCCAAACTATCAAGAGAGCAACTATTATACTTCCAAGGAGGGTGTCTGTTGTTGTCATAATGATACTTAATTGATTATTATAGTTGGAAATATTTGTAAACCACAGCAGGCCTCCATTTTTAGTTGCATTGCCGTGATCCTTACCGAGTTCATCTCACATTTGCTTCAGATACGTTATCAGTTCGTTGGCCGCCTGTAAGGCGGCTTCCGCCTCATTTTTGTTTGCGTGCCCACCTTTGTGGACGATTGAGTTCCGTTTCTCGGAGGCGCTTTTGAACTGTGGCCAAAACGACTGCTTTTCGAGCTCCGTACCGGTGAGGACGTTGTAGAGCTTTCGGTGCTTGTTGTTCGCGAGGTTATTTCCGTTCATAAGGTCGTCTACAGCTTCGCCCAGTGGTTCCAGTTTCTTGGCTGCATACGCAGCGTCGAACGCGCGTTCAGTAGCAACCTCGCACGCCATGTGTGAAGTCACGACGGCAATGTTGAAGTGTCCCTGATCGATAAGGCTTTGCGCTATGGTCAGCAGCGCCTTCGGGTACGTGACTAGGGTAGCCGTGACGATAGCCGAAAGAACAATCGAATCCGTCAACTCAACCGAGAAGTTCCTGCGAGTCGAACCGCAATTCGGGCACGGTTGGCGTTTTTCGACAGGAGTGTTAGTCGGCTCAGTGATCGTTTCACCACAGTTTCCGCAGACAGTTGACTCTGCCATAGCTTACTTTCTTTGCCTAATAAAACGACAATTAATGTCTGAAATTCGCTTTTTCCGATAAATTTGCATATTATAATAGCACTATTCATTTTTTTTAAAAGAGGGAATACACCGCCTCATTTATTACGGATTGAAACCTCGTATTTTCGTTGATCTTATCGATTGTTCTCATGGCTTTTTGATCTCCTTACAGGATTTTCTTTGTAGTACATCAATCCACGAGTCAGGACGGATACGTTGCGGGCCACTACCAGGGCCAATCCAAAAGTGGTAATGACAGTCTAAGTCAACTTCCAACCCCTTAGTGTCAGAGTCAATATTGAAAGTATATTTACCCTCCCCCGTCAAGACTATGAAGACGAAATATCTCTTACAATACCCGTACCCTAGAACGAAGCAGTCCTCATGGAGTGGCCCAAAGTAATAGTCCCCATCTTTCGTCGTGCAGAAGTACGTAGCTTTAAATCCATTGAACATTCGGGTTTTTTCCCCGGCTTGAACTATTCCCGCGAACAACAGTCCAAACGCAACCAATAGAATTGCTAGCTTTTTCATCTCTCTCAGCTCCTCAATTTGTTTTTGCTTTTTTCTTCATCATCCTCATTTGGAAGTTCTTCCGTTCCTGATTCCAAGTCCAACTATCTTCAAAGACTCGTATCTATGAGGCCGCTTGACTTCCATGTTGAAAGGCGGGTCAGGCTGAAATGAGTATCCAATATTTGAATAAATCTGTGGCTTTCATCATAGAGCGAATAAAGATAATAAAGAACAATGATGGGTATTAAGGCAGCTCCAACAAATATAATGGCAAATCTACGTAACAGTGGTTTTGATTTTAATTCTATCATTGATGTACTCGCAAACTGTGAAACTTTTTTATGACGTTTTACCTGTTTAGAGTACTGACTATAGCTATTCTAGTTCTGTTTAGAAAGGTGACTTTTAATATCTTTAAAAAACAACAACTTGTCTTTTTTTATAGCTATAAACATCATGAAAAGTCAAGAAGCAGATTGCATCAAATCAATTTCACCAAATGATGTGAATTGTGTTTATTACTGATTGAAATCATGCATATTCACCAACATTGATGATTTGTGGAGAACAGGAAGTTATCGATTGTCTTGACACTCACTGTCAGGGCAGGTCTGTTCGTGGCACCAAAGGCTATTGGAAATTATCCCAGGAGCGATAATGACACTAGCTGAAAACGAGCACAGCGAAGCTTATCACTGCCACCTAAAGGTGGCGGGATAATTCGCTCTAAGATTTTCCGGGCACTACGTTTCGGAAAATCAAGGCTCATTAAGTTTGTTCCTCTTGACAGCTAAGTGAAAATACCCTAGATTGACGCAGTTTTTTTAAGGAGTTCATTTTTTATGACGTCCAAAAAGCAACGCCGGGCAGAAGAAGCAAAGGGAAGGAAAAAAAAGAAATCTACGAGGATTCTTTATTTTTCTATTATACTCGGCGGAATAGTTGCTTTATTGGTTTTTTTCTTTGTGATTTTATTTAACGCCCTGTTTCCGCCGGTGGATATGGATTCCCTGAAAAAGAAAGAAAAACAAATAGCTATAATATATTTTTCCGATCCGCAGGAGAGGTTTTTAATGCCGGAGAAACGTTATGTGATTAAAGAAGAAGATCCGGCCATGCAGGCAAGAGAAATTGTTAAGGCTCTGCTCGAAGGTTCGAAAGAAGGGCTGGTTAATACATTTCCCGCCGGTGTTACCATAAGAGACGTAAAAGTGGATGACGGGGGTACTGCTTATGTTAACTTCAACAAAAATCTTATCAAACTGCATCCGGGCGGCTCTACGGCGGAAATGGCGTCAATCTATTCCTTGACCAATTCGATAACTGAAAATGTCCCGGAGGTAAAAAAAGTCAAGATATTAATGGAAGGTAAGGAGCTGTTATCTATCAAAGGTCATATTTCCACGAAGAATGCTTTTCGTCCCGATCCGGAACTCTTCGCTCCGGCGCAAGAGAAGAGAAGCTGATTTTCCTATGGCGGCGAAATCCAAAATATCACGAACACGTAATATCGGTATAGTCGCTCACATTGACGCGGGAAAAACAACTGTCACCGAAAGAATTCTTTTTTACACGGGTAAATCCTATAAAATGGGTGAAGTCCACGATGGCGAAGCCGTTATGGATTGGATGCCTCAGGAACAGGAAAGGGGCATAACCATTACTTCGGCGGTCACAACCTGCGCCTGGAAAAATCACGAAATTCATATCATTGACACGCCCGGACATGTGGATTTCACTATCGAAGTGGAACGTTCTTTGCGAGTGCTCGATGGTGCTGTAGTTGTGTTTTGCGCTGTGGGCTGCGTTGAGCCGCAATCGGAGACTGTCTGGCATCAGGCGGATAAGTACGGTGTTCCCAAAATAGCTTTTATTAATAAAATGGACAGAGTAGGTGCGGATTTTTTTGAAGCTATCAGAATGATGCGCGAACGTTTTACTTCCATTCCCGTTCCCATCCAGATTCCCGCGGGTAGCGAAGACAATTTTCGCGGGGCAATCGATTTGCTTAATGAAAAATTAATTACCTGGGATGATGCCAGCCAGGGCATGGAATTAACGGTTCAGGAAATACCGGAGGAATTTATAGCGCCATCCGGGCGCGCTCGCGAAAAAATGATAGAGACGCTCGCCGAGTTTGATGATGATCTCGCCGAAAAATACCTGGCCGGTGAGAAAATTGAAGCAGCACAAATCGATAAAGCCTTAAGAAAGGCGACAATTTCTCTGAAAATAGTGCCCGTTCTTTGCGGCGCGGCTCTGCGCAATAAAGGAATCCAGCCGATACTGGACGCAGTTATCAATTATCTGCCGTCACCGGAGGATATTCCTCCCGTCAAAGGTATTAATCCTGTTACCAAGAAGGAAGAAGTAAGATATAGTTCCGACAAAGAGCCGCTCGCGGCACTGGCTTTCAAGATCATGCTTGATGAAGGCCGGAAACTTGCCTATTTGCGTATTTATTCCGGTCAGATCAAAGCTAACGATGAAATTTATAACGCGATAAAAAAGAAGAAAGAAAAAGTCGCCCGTCTTTTGCGCATGCACGCCAATAAAAGGGAGAGAATCGATAAAGCTTCGGCGGGAGAAATAGTCGCGGTCTTGGGGCTCAAAGAGACGACAACCGGCGATACGCTTTGCGATGAAAAACATCCGATAATACTGGAGCAAATAGAATTTTATGAGCCGGTTATCAGTCAGGCCATTGAGGCAAAAACTCCGGCGGACCAGGAAAAGTTGGCGGCCGCGCTGGCTAAATTAGTCGAGGAAGATCCGACCTTACGGGTGAAATACGAAGACGAAACTATGCAGACGGTAATTTCCGGCATGGGGGAATTGCATCTGGAAATTATCGTTGATCGTTTGCGCCGGGAATTCAACGCACGCGTAAATGTAGGCAGACCCAGAGTTGTATACCGGGAAACTATCCAAAAGCAGGTGGAAGTGGAAGGTATATTTGAAAAGGAGCTGGGCGAAAAGAAGCACTTCGGCCATGTTCGCCTTTCTTTAGTGCCGCGTAAGCGGGGCGTAGGAAATGAAATAATCATCATGGTTGATGAAAGCATAATTCCCGTTGAGTATCGTGAAGCCATTATCGAAGGCATACAAGAGGCCACAATGAGCGGAGTTCTCAATAGTTACCCGGTTATGGATATTGGAGTAGCCGTAACCGGCGGTTCTTTCCGTGAAGGCGAATCATCGGTGCAGGGCTACAAGATTGCGGCGGCGACAGCTTTCCGGGATGGATGCGGCAAGGCCGATT
>DLME01000023.1:4791-5087 GCA_002479215.1 Syntrophaceae bacterium UBA7544 | reverse complement strand
GTTAGCGTTACGGCCTCGGCCTCTCCGGTCGGAAGAGCATTGAAAGTTGATGAACTGCCAGCCGTTTCAGAGCCGATAACCTCTGGTGCCCCATAGGTTACTGCAAGTTCTAAGCTATCGCCGGTTAAATTAAGCGACACCGGTAATGAGTTGATGGTGGCGAGCGATCCCGTGTACGAGCCGGTCCCATTGGTGCCGGTATTTTCAATGTAAACTGTGACAGCCTGGGAAAAAGCGCCAGAATAATCGGTGGCTATACAACTAAAATCGATGTCACTGGTAGCTGTTAGTAGATT
>DLME01000023.1:0-4716 GCA_002479215.1 Syntrophaceae bacterium UBA7544 | reverse complement strand
GTGCCATTCACATCACTGCTCAAGGTGTAGGCTGGTTCTGCCGGCGCACCAGATGTAGTTGCCGTGGTCGTGGACGTAACCGTGGTGGTAGTAGTGGGCGTCGGACTGGTCGGCACGGTTATCTTGCCGGACCCGGGAACGGTCTTAGCTGTCAACGTGGCTGCTGCGACCACACCGACTATCACGAGTGCGAGTATTGCAACTATAATCAAAACTATTGCCAGTGTCTTTGAATGGCCGGTTGGCTTTTTATTATTTTCTTGCATATTTATTTATCTCCTTATCTCTTTTCTATTTCCTGCCCTGCTCTAAATCGGTTATACTGGGAATTACACTTTTCTCTTCTTTCTCTTTTTTAGCCTCATCGCCTCCTTCTGCGTGTTTAATCATTCTTATCGCAAAATAAACACCGAGAGCGCTAAACATTCCGGTTATGGCGCCGGAAATCGAATTACTTATAATTTGAGTCCAATTCAAAACAAACATATCTACCTACTCAACTTCCCTGTGGCTCATCTGTCGCCTAAGCGATAACTGGGAGTTATTGGTTTTTTCATTTTGTACCTCGCTAAAAGGGATTCCTTATTTGTCACCACTTTTTGTTGGCGGTTGTTATAAAAAGGGACCGCCACCGGGAGGCGGTCTATTTTTTAACATGGGCCGGGCAATAAATTCTTTCATGTTCTTTGTTCACAAAATCTTCGGGGTAGAAAGAACGCAAGTAGACTTCTCTCCTGCACCGTTTTCCTTTCTTAGTTTGCCCACAACATTGAAGCCATCTCTCTCCGTGTCCAGGGTTGTAATCACCGACCGATTTCCATCCGATATATTGTTCTTTAGTTACCCCATATCGTTTTGCTTCCCACAATTCTCGGTCCTCAAGAAATTCGAGAAAACTTTCATCACTGATGCCTTTACCCCACATATTGGGAGAAGCAAGCATAATTCCTGTTTCGTCAGATAGTAAACTTATTTCGCAGCAATGAGCTTCTAAATAATGTTTTGCTTCGAGTATCGTTTGGCTATTCATAAAACTCCTCTATCTTTTGCACCCCGGATGGCATAGCCTATCCGTTCCCTTGGTTGACTGTCTTTCTTTCCCTTTGGTCTGCCAACATGAATACCTTGAGACTTGGCGCGTTCCATTCCGGCCTTCGTTCTTTCGCTACGGCGCCGACTTTCGTAACTGGCAATAAAAGCAGCCAGCGCAAAATATATTTCGATAAAATCACCAGGTATTTCTGTCCATGATTCCTGCATGGAGATTAACTTCACATCGTACTGGTGAAGAGACTGTATTTGCTGGAAGAGATAAGAAACACCCTGGCGTGTCACTCTATCCAGCGCCCAAACTACCACCGCATCAAAGTTTCGCATCCTGGCATCGGCTTTCAACCGGGCCCATTCTTTTTGATGGCCGGCTTTCCATGCAGTTTCGTTCTCGCGATAGATAGTCACGATTTCCCAACCGCGCCGCTTAATCCATTCTTCTAGTTCGCGTATTTGATTTTCTGTAGTCTGGTCTTCAGTACTGACCCTGGCGTAGATTGCAACTTTCATTTTCTTAACTACCCTTTTTTTGTTTGCTCCACTCGATAGTTGCTACCAGTGCTTCTTTGAAAGAATCTTTGGCACTCCTGTGTTCAATATTTGTAATAAAATCCAACCAGAGATCGTCAATTAGTTGGTCAAAAGATTTTGTACCACCATTTTCTAACGGTGGTACAAACGGTGGTATAAACTGTTCCCCTAAATACGTTTGAAGCCATTTTTTATCGGCGATCTTCCATTCAATAGTCTTGGAATCCACGTTACGTCTTTGAACATGTCCCCGTTGACTCCATTTGTATAAAAACATATGGACACATTTGGTTCTTCCCGATTCAATACGTTTTTCATTGCTAACTACCCTGCCCTTCGGAAGTCGGTAAGTACGATAGGCAACTTCCGGTCTAATAAGATAACCTGTTTTCGCAATAAAATATGCTGTTGGATGCCATTTCCCATCCTGCAATACCTTGGCGATAGCTAAACTAACTTGGGTTGCCATATCTATTCACCTTCACCAGTACATCTATTGCTCTTTGAATTTTCCTCAGAAAGACAGTCTCATAAGGCGCCAGACTCTCAGGCTTTTGCGCATTGCTCAATAGACTGTTTAGATTTTTGATAAATCTCTGTCGCGGCGTAGACTGCGCGATATGGTACTTTCCATGGGCTGTCGTTCCAATCCTATCCCCATATTGCATATAGAAATTTGCCGCAACGCGAGCTTGCTCTTTTTCACTTCTAGAAGCATCTCTTACTTTGTCTGTCACTTCCACGAGTTCTTCCTTAGATAAACGAGCCTCCCATGCCAGAGAAGCAGTTTTCAATAATGCCTTGTCCTGTTTGATACGTGAAAGCACTACTAAAGTTGTCTGAGTGAGTTTACGAGCATTTTTGAATCCAAGAATAGTTAAGCGTTCGCTCATCAGTTGGGCATTTATTTTAGTGTCCAAAGTCGTCCTGTCAAGACGTAATGCTTTTGCAGTATCTTCTATGCTGTAAATTCCCAATCGGTATAATGTGATGCCCTGCTGATACCGAACATCAGTGGCGGGAGGTATCGGAGATTCTAATAAATTTGATTCAAAAGTAAGACGTAAAAGGATGTGCTCCTGGTCAGCGTCCACTATGTAGAAATCTGCCACAGGGATATCAGCTTCCAGGTAGGCTTTGTAACGATGATTACCACTGATAATGATTAACCTCTTATCCTTACCATGATGAGCACATAAAGCGGGGAATTGAACGCCATCCAACATTTCGATTGCGTACTTCGTGACAACATCATGGTCAATAGCTTGAAGTCGTGCTTGGTTTTTGAATGATTCAACTTCGTCAACACGCGAGAGGGGCACGATCTCCTCATAATGCCAAGGAACACCACTTTTGTTTAAGAATTGTTCATAACGTAAATCCCTCATATCTAACCTCCAGAAAGTGATCCAATTAGAGTTTCGTTTGTTTGTACCTTTCCACTCTAATGCGGTCCTTCCTCCCTAAATCTCGGCTGCCAACGAATCATTGTTTCTTCTTTCATTTCCCACCTGACTTTATTTCCAGTTCACGGGTGTACGAACACTGAAGACATTCCAGATACCACCCCCTGTAATCCCGGTCACAAAAAAGGTTGCCGCCGCAGCGGGGGCAGCGCCTGGTAGCGGGTGACGAACGCATAATGTCGTTGCCGGAGTTCTTTTTTTCAGTCACCATTTTTTCAGTTCCCTTTTTTATGATTTATTTCGATCAACGGATAATCGTGTTTTTTGGTAAGTTCATTGGCCAGTTTCAGCTCTCATCTTTAATTCATTGGCAATTGTGCAGGGGAAACAGATCTTCTCGAACGCCTTTGTTTTGCAAATTCTCTGCCTTCCGGCAACCGGTATTTGTCCATCATAATGAGTATCCGCTGCACTTCCTCGGCAGTTTGCACAGTCAACAATTGGGCAACACCGCGGGCCTTCCTAACATCACCTAATTCGTAGTCATAGACCTGAGAGCCAATTAGAACGGCGATATCTTCGGGTACCTGCTCCGTTCTCATTAACATGGCCTTACAGACCTCAATGAATTCCTGCCGGGAATATTCCGGAAAATAGGGATGGAAAGCGAACCGGCTCAGGAATTCAGGCGACATCTTTCTGGAACTGTTGCAGGCCGCAATCACCATTGCATCGACATTCTCATCCCGAATTTTGCCGTTCTTAGTTTCGATGATTGAACCGGTTTCCATGAGTCCGAGCAGTACTGAATAACACTCGTGCCTCATTTTGTCTGCCTCATCAAGCAGGAGAATCTTGGGCTTCTTTTCGAAAAGAACATCGCTTAACCCAGCTGCTGACGTCCTGGAGCCAAAAGCCTCATAAGCATATCCTGGTATAACGGAGCGCATTACAGCGTCAAGCATCAAGCTTTTGGCACAAGCGGGCGGCCCCTCGAGCAGAAAGTTGATGCGGCGCTGGCAGGATACCGCCGTGGCAAGCGTCGCCTTAATATCGTCAAAGCCGACAATCAAGTCCATCTGTTCCATGATTACTTTATAGTCGGGAGCAGTGACCTGTTTCTGCATTGATTCTTCCCAACCCCGTTTTTTACCTTTTTCAGTGAGGACAAAAAGCACCATTTTATTCAGGGTCCCGTGTTCGACGACGTATCCTTGGTCTTTCAGTCGCTTGATATCGTCGTGAGTGGCGCTCACTGCCCAGGCTTCCCATGCCCAGGGGCGGAATCGTTCAATCCGCCCGGGCTTGTTTTCCTTCTCATAGGCATTCCGTAATATTTCCGCGTCTGTAGCCATTGAGCTTATTTCTCCTTCGGGAATAATTTTTCAGTGGCTGTCTTGATGTCGGGGATTTCGGTGGGGCTCTTTATCCCCAGCACTTCTTTGATACCCGCCTTGTTCGTCTTGCAGAAAGGTGGCGCTGCCATGCTGACTATTTTCCCGGACCGCATTAGCCGGCTCCCGATCCGAGTTTGTAATTCTTCAAAAGTTAGATTCGTGGTGACTACGGTAAATAAACCGTTTACCATCCGGTAATCGATTAAAGTGTCCAGATGTTCCTGCGCCCACGGGGTAGGATTCTCCGTTCCCAAGTCGTCGAGCGCCAGGAGCGGGACATTTAAAAATTTCTTCCAGCGTTCTTCATAGGTGCCATCGTTACCCTGAGCGAA
>DLME01000039.1 GCA_002479215.1 Syntrophaceae bacterium UBA7544 | reverse complement strand
GAATAGATGGAATTGAGCACTTCTATATAGCCTTTCATAAGGGTATCCTTATCCATCCTAGGAATAAAATTGAGGGATAAATCGGTATTGTCACCTGAAAAAGTTTCTAAAAGACGATTCTCTTTCTTGAGGCGTTGGTAAAGTCGTGTGCCACGAGGAGCATTAAGGAGACCCACCATAGCTGTTACGATACCGCTCTTCTGGACAAAGTCAATCTGAGCTTTAAATATGGATGGAGAGTCATTGTCAAAACCAACAATGAAGCCACCCATTACTTCCAACCCCTGGTTCTGGATTCTTTTGACGGCAGCAACAAGGTCACGGTTTTTGTTCTGGACTTTATTGCATTCATCCAAACTCTCTGTGTTTGGACTCTCAATACCAATAAAAATGCGAACAAAACCTGCCCTGACCATCATTCCCATTAGTTCATTATCATCAGATAGATTTATCGATGCTTCTGTAGTGAAAGAGAATGGGTTCTTATTTTTCCCCATCCACCCAATGATTGCTGGCAATATTTCCTGTTTTAGTTTCTTCTTATTGCCGATAAAATTGTCGTCTACGATAAAGACCGGGCCACGCCAACCATTAGTATGAAGTGCGACCAGTTCATCTATAATTTGTGATGCGCTCTTAGTTCTTGGTATGTGTCCGTCAAGAAAGACGATATCGCAGAATTCACAATCAAACGGACAACCGCGAGAGTATTGAAGATTCATAGTGGTGTAATCGTTCATATTGATCAGCGACCATAAAGGAACCGGCGTCGCGCTCAGATCCGGGCGTTCCTCTGAAGAATAGATATGTTTGGCACATCCGTTTGTAAGGTCTGCGACCAGAGATGGCAAAATACCCTCAGCTTCACCAAGCACCATATGGTCAATATAAATGAAATCTTCTTGTTCAGTGGTAAACAGAGGTCCCCCAGCAACCACTCTGATGCCCGCTGCATGGCATCGGGTAACCACATCTTCAGCCGAGTCTTTTTGCACTACCATAGCACTGATGAAAACGTAGTCGGCCCATTTTATCTGCTCATCAGTAAGAGTGTGGACATTCAGGTCCACCAGCTTCTTCTCCCAATCCATGGGTAGCATAGCCGCGATAGTTAATAACCCTAAAGGAGGAAAAGAAGCCTTTTTCCAGATGAGTTTTAGAGCATACTTGAAACTCCAGAAAGTATCGGGGTACCGCGGATAAACTAATAATATTTTCAAGATTTAAATATCCTCGTCTGCTTAAAAGATCGCTAACTCAATAACATTTTCAATTTCATTTCAGGAGCTTTACTGTCCGAATCTACAGGTAACCATACTTTTTTCGGTCTGATATGGTAAACCAATATACTTGGAATAGTGGCTTTTTCAATAATACATTAATGGCATACCTATCTTCAATCAGCTTTCATTATGACATAGCCTGCCTGATTTTCAACAACGATTATCTGCCAGCATTGCCAAGTCGCTGATCACGCGCTTTTTTAAAATAAATCGAAGCCTCAAGTCCGGCACAAGTATCTTCCATGAGTTCAATTTCAATATCCTTAGCCAGAAACAGACTGTAGACCTTCACGAACAATCGGATTGAAATCGATCAACATGACTCTCAGTGTTTCGGGTTTGAGTTTGTGGCCGTCATCGGAACTCCCCGCGGTACACTTAAGTTACCTTATTTGACCCTTTAGTGCGCCAAAAGGTAGATTATTTTCCCGCAATATGGTCCTATCAAGCACCTCAAGGGGCCATCCATTTGATTATCCGAACGGCACTACCATACCCGTAAATGCCCTGTAAGCGGTTTGTGGCGACAGGATGTAAGGCACATACTGCCATTAACCGCTGTAATTCTACATTATTCACGGGCATTTGGCCCTAGGAAATTATGTGAATACGGCAAACTCGAATAAGGGAATAAGGACGGAATAACATGGAAACAAAAAACGGAATCTACACTGACAATGAGGGAGTAGTTGTGGGGAAGAATGATGAAGTGGTAACTGTGGATGACAATAAAGTAACGAAGAACCCGATGAACCAAGCAACGAGATTCATTCCAACCAGCAGGTTAAAACGTTATGATGTGGTCAATAAGAAAGGCCAGGACATGGGGCAAGTCCAGACTTTTGTGGTCGACATGGTAGTTGGGCGAATTGCCTTTGTGGTAGTCTCATTTGAAGGCTTCCTAGGCATTAGTGATAAGTGGTTTGCCATGCCATGGGAAATGCTGAATTGGTCTACAGATAATAAAAAGTTTGTCCTTGACATGTCGAAAGAGACGCTTGAAAAAGCCCCGGGTATGGACAAAAATAATTGGCCGGATAATATTGACTTCCCGATGGTTGTCAGGACCTACAATCATTTTGGAGTTGCTCCGTATTGGGAGAGTACTAATCCGGAAGGAGAAACCGGCGCGGAGGTCATTTCGGGAGTTGTAACTCCAGGATCGGTATTATCTTCTATTGCAATAACCCCAGCCATGCCAGCTAATATCGTGCTCGGGTCTGACATGCAATTTACCGCTATCGGAACTTATTCGGATAGATCGACTGCGGACATTACTTCGAAGGTAACTTGGACCAGTTCCAACAATGCCATCGCTACTCTATCTTCGATGGGTTTAGCAACTAGTACAGGAATTGGAGTTACTAATCTCACCGCATCCATGCCCGGCGTAATCAGTCCTTCAGTCAGTTTCCGAACCATAGCCAAACCAACGTCATCCCCTCTTCCTGAAAAAGAGATGGCCTCGGTATAAGTCTATCAACCGACTGAATATGGCTCTGGCTGTAACAGGTCAATATGACCTGAATTATAGCCAGAGCCAATAGTTAGAAGAGCATCAGGGACGTCATATATTCAATGATGAAAAGACCTTCATAAAGGGGGGTGAGTAACATGTTAAATTGGAAATTCAAGGCTTGCACACGTTGTGGCGGAGATTTATTTTATGACGATGATGAGGACGGCTGTTTCCAAGAATGTTTGCAGTGTGGTTACCGCCGGCAACTAAAGGAATTTAAAAAACAGCCAATACCAGTCAGCGTTAAATACGATCACCAAGAAGAATTGGTCAAAAATTTCTAGTGGTAGCAAGGATAGCATGCAAGAAGATTCTCAAGCGCATATTTCCCAAGAAATTCTGCGATGTACAGTAACCCTACCAGGAGATTAACAAATCTAATAACGGGTAAAAATTAGCTAGTAACAAAAGATAGGAGATTACCATGAAAACTTATATAGAAACACCTCAAGGAGTCATTACTGAAAGTAATTTGACGTCGGGTGTTAATCACAGGAGAGCACGAAATCTTCGCATTCTATATATATGCCTGGGCGTTAGCGTTGCCCTACTTGTGCTCGGCATAGTTTTACTCTTAATGAGGTGACGCCGGAAATTGTAATTCCAATGAACCTGAAAGATTAATTTCAGTATTTTAAAAGGAGCAACAAATGACCGAAATATATATAGTCGCTGTTTTATTTGTAGTTATTATTGGGGCATTCATATTTTATAGAATAACGCGTAGTAAAAATAATTGGGAAGCAAGACGTAAACAGTCATTGAAAATCGAAGAGAAAAGAATTAGAAAAGAAGAAAAGGCAAGCCTTTACAATGTTCTACCTAAGTGAAAACCTAACAAAGGTACCGACCTGCCAGCCGTAAACTCAGCGGCGTGCTGATAGTAACAGCGTTAGTAAATGGTGGCTGGTTGACTAAGAAAGGATGCTTGCCAAAGCCCAAAACAGAGTGCCTTCTGTATACTCTTTGTTATTATTTTACTCTTCCGTCTCAGAGTTGTGCACAGAAAAGTGATCTAAGCCGCAGTTGGCTACTTTATTCATTTTACCGGCACTTAAAATAGACATAAGAGTACCCACTGAAGTTAAATTTTTCCACTTTTTGCTGTTTCAATCGCCCTTCGCCGTGGACTATCTATGAGCAACTTAATTGGAATAAATATAAATACGGCAACCGCATAGCCTAATAGCAACCATTCGTGAAAAATGCCTAGCGTCAACACTATGGTTATTCCGCCTACAATGGCAGTTATAATCGAGTTCCGTTTAATCAAGAATACTATACCGCAAGGAATCAGCGCAATAAGAATCGGTACAGGAAACAAAACTAACATCGTTCCCAATGAAGTAGCAGCTCCTTGTCCCCCCTTAAAATTGGCAAAAATCGGAAAATCATGACCCAAAATGACTAAAATACCCGCCAGAATTTGCCAACCCAGATGCAAACCAAAAATATAAGCAAGAAAAACCGACAGCACACCCTTGGCAATATCAATTATGCCAACCATCACTCCAAATTTTTGGCCGATCTCGATGAAATATATTAACTGCACCCATATTACCGTCTCCAACACTGCGTATATCCATGCGTTTGATGCGCTTAGAGACTATGAGTGCTGTTGGAATAGAACCCAACAGATATGCGATTACTAAAACAGCAGCCACTTTGGTAAATAATATCATGCACCTGTACTCTTTTAGGTCCAATTCCGATGATGCAAGCTACAATCACCATTGTCTTCAGGGTTAATTTAGCATGCCAACCATAAAAGAATTATAAAATTAAAACAAACAAAATTACAAAATTATGACGTTTAAGGCTGCATTCTAACTGGATCGGCTAAACAACATTCCCTTGATTTTTTAACAAGGTTTTTCTTTCTTGATCATTTGATATCCCAACTGGTGAGGTAGTCCAGTAAGCGGGTCATTGAAGGCCATTTATCTGATTTGGTTTTCTCT
>DLME01000194.1 GCA_002479215.1 Syntrophaceae bacterium UBA7544 | reverse complement strand
TTTAAGATATCGTAATTCATAGTTGTTCGATCGGAAGCATATTTAGTAAACTCTATGCTTCGAAATATTATCATGAAAAATTGCTGGCAAGTTACATCTTGTTTGTAAGTCATGTCAAGCATTTTGAACAAGATGTCTATTTTCATGTAATGATAACAGAAAGATAAATAAACGAATTGCAACTGGACTTGACCCTGAATATTTATGACAGCGCTGATCTGGTTTACTAAGAACTTCAAAATAGTTGCTTAAATTTCATCTTTGAGTTAGTAGTAAAGCAGCCATTTTTAAGGGGTATTTATGCTTTGGATAAAAAAATATTTTATTTTCATTGTTATTGCGCTGACAATTCTCCCCATTACTGTAACTGCCCAAGATAATATGGGACAAAATCAATCGGTTATTAAACGAAATGAGCTTAACGGTAAAAGTCCTGGAAGTGATACTGGAGATTTTTTACGTCCGGTTTTGTCAATAACACCGCGGGAATTTAATTTGGGAACAATAGCTCCGGATGAAGCCGGTGCCGGATTATTTACATTAAAAAATATAGGATCCGGCATTTTGAATTGGTCGACAAACGGGCCGGAAGGCTGGATTACATCGGAAGATGCGCCGTTAACGGGCGTGGTGGAAGAAAAAGCAGATTATTTACACATTGAAATCCGGCTACTGCCGGGTGAATCTTTGTTGAATGATAATAAGTCCAATATGATACTTTACAATGTAGAGATGAAACTAGAAGCCGAAAATGGAAAACTTATCTGCAGTAAGAATTTGTCGGCTGGGACGCATAAAGAAGCAATTAAAATTAATTCTGCAGGCGGTTCAAGAACGATCTTTGTCACGTTTTCCATAGTTGCTACCAAGGAATCTGCTTTGATTAATTTAAATCCCCTGAGAATGGATATGGGCAGTATTTCGCCGGGGAAAACTGTTTCTAAAAAAATAAGAGTGACCAATAAAGGTAAGGAAATGTTAACTTGGTCGGTAGCGTTACAAAAACCTAAACGCGGTGAAAATCCGGCAAACTTCAAAAAAGGCCGATATATATCTTTTATCAATGATGAAATTCAGGACAGTGGAATTTACGTTGTGCCCGGGCACCTAAAAGAACTAATTGAGTTGATGGGCAAATGGACTGTAAATGACGGCTACCCCTCAGTCGCGGAAGGTGAAAGTTCTATTAAACTCCGTTTTAATGGAACGGGAATAATCCTTTACCTGGTAACTTATCCCGACGATAGCAAATTAACCATATATCTTGATGAGCAGATAATTAGTAATCATAAATGGGTCAGCGATCTAAAGGAGAGAAAAGGAGAATTACCAGTTGCGGAAGGGCTTGTTGACGGTCCCCATGTTCTTACCATCGTGAGTAACGACAGCCGTTTAGTATTTGAAGGCGCAATGACACTGGGGAAAAACATAATTCGTATGCCTGTGGGCAGGATAACAGTAGTGCCTAATTCCGGAACGATAACCAGTCAAACTAATTATCTTAACGTTACTTTAAATGCCGGACAGATGGTGCCGGGGTATTATGGGGATAATATCATATTCAATGCCAGTGGCGGGGACGGGATGGTCGAAGTATTTGTAGAAGTGATACCCGATAGTGCACCAAGGGCAATTGATATTTTCCGGTATTCTAAAGGGATGGATTTTTTATTTACCGCAAATCCTCAGGCAGAGACTGAAAAAATTAGTAAAAATGGTTATATCAAAGAAGGCATAGCTTTCCGGCTCTTTGGCCCGGAAACACCGGGGGCAACGCCCTTTTATCGCTGGTACAGTCCGCAAAAAAATGATCACTTTTATCATCACGATTATGCCGGAGGCGGGAAGAATCTGCAGGGATATATATTTGAAGGTGCGTTGGGCAATATCGCCACATCGAAGCTGACCAATACCAGAGAACTTTATCGTTGGTATAATCCGGCAAGCGGCCGTTATTTTTATACAACGGATCCCAAAGCGGGAAATGTTAGAAAAAATGGGTACAGGTTTGACGGCATCGCCGGTTATGTTAAATAATAAGTAATCCATTCAGTATTTGACCTTGACAAATAATAGCAGAGAAGATAATAGGCTAAGTCTTTTTTATGCATAGGTTTTAATATTTGCGCCTGTAGCTCAGCTGGATAGAGCAACGGACTTCTAATCCGTGGGCCGAGAGTTCGAATCCCTCCAGGCGCACCAAGGCGAAAATGGTGGGTGTAGCTCAAATGGTTAGAGTGCCGGGTTGTGGCCCCGGAGGCTGAGGGTTCAAGTCCCTTCACTCACCCTATATTTTAATTGGAAAATAAGCGCCCGTAGCTCAGCTGGATAGAGTCGCAGACTTCGAATCTGTTGGTCGTAGGTTCGAATCCTACCGGGCGTACCAGAACATACGAAAAGATAAAAAGTGGGCCCTTAGCTCAGCTGGTAGAGCAACTGACTCTTAATCAGTAGGTTGTCGGTTCGATCCCGACAGGGCTCACCAAGAATATAAAGGGTTTAGGCATTCACGGCCTAATCCCTTTTTCTTTGACCGGTGATTTTGTCCCCATTCTGTCCCCACTTTGGAGAATTGAAAGGAACAATGTGAGGATTAATGTAATCGGTTACAAAAGGAAATAACCCGCACTATCCCGCACTAGCCCGCACATGGACGCACAGAAACAAGATAATAATTGAATGAAAATAAGAGAATAAAAAAATTGGCCGCTAAAATATTGCCATGTTTTTTAGGCCGGAGACGAAATTTTTTCACCGAATAGCTTATCCCAGAAAACTGAAGGTCATATTAACGTAATCGGCGACAAAATATCACAGGACAAAGCTAACCGGCGACAACTCAGCAGTCCTGGATCACAGGGCACAAAAATCCTGTCCGATTTTATACAATTTTTCTCAGGGTCAATACCGGCAGGTATTTTTGGTTAAAGCAGTAAGCAACATCAAAAACTGGATATCCGAGCTTTCCAATATAAAGCATTACATTTAATGATAGGGTCAATTTATTGAATACGGGATGTAATGCGCAAAGTATTGACAGCATATTTTCTGTTCCTGCAAAATCCGGCTTCCTTCCTGTAATCCACATTTTTCTATTTTGTCGTTTTATGCTACATTACAACCAGTAATCATCAATTCTGATGACTGCTCAATACTGAATAGTTGTAGTTGAAGCAATAATTATAAGGAGAGCAAGTTATGAAAATCTTGAGAACACCGGACAGCCGCTTTGAGAATCTGCCCAATTACCCGTTTAAACCCAACTATCTGAACATTCCGGATGGTGAAGGTGGAGAATTGAGGGTTCATTATGTTGATGTAGGTCCGTTACAAGTTGATCCGGTTCTGCTAATGCATGGAGAGCCATCATGGTCTTATCTTTACAGGAAGATGATTCCAATAATCGTCGATGCCGGCTTTCGCGCTGTTGTTCCAGACCTTGTAGGATTTGGCCGTTCGGACAAACCTGCTGACAGGAAAGATTACTCCTACCAGCGGCATGTCGACTGGATGCAGGTATTCTTAGACAAACTGGATTTACAGCGAATTACCCTCGTCTGTCAGGACTGGGGCGGTTTAATCGGCTTGCGTCTGGTAGCCCAAAATCCAGCTCGATTCTCACGGGTGGTTGTTGCCAATACCGGCTTGCCTACGGGCGATAATCCGATATCGGATGCCTTCCTTAGTTGGCGTAAATATTCGCAGGAGGTTCCTGAATTTAACGCCGGAGCAATTATTGCCATGTCCAACCAGAAGGATCCTTTGTCCAATGAAATTATCGCCGCCTATGACGCTCCTTTCCCGGATGATACCTATAAAGAAGGCGCCCGCATATTTCCTTCGCTTGTGCCCATTTCTCCGGATGATCCGGCATCGAATGCTAATCGCGAAGCATGGAAGGTACTCTCACGATTTGAAAAACCGTTTGTAACCATGTTCAGTGACGGCGATCCCATTACCCGTGGCGGCGAAAGGATATTTCAAAAACTCGTTCCGGGGACGAAGGACCAACCGCACACTACCATTAAAGGCGGAGGACATTTTCTTCAGGAGAATAGGGGAGAAGAATTCGCCAGAGCGGTCGTTGATTTCATATCCCGGACGCCATTGATTAAGTGAAAAATCTATAGTCTCTGGCAACAATCAATCTGGAAGAACAGAAAAAGTGGAAGTCATGGCTCTGGTCAAGAAAGAAATGGAAGAAGTCATCAAGCTGAAAGTGCCACTTGAAGTTGAGATAGCGTCAAGGGAAAACTGGGACGATGCCTACTGACGGGCTTTTCAACAGTAAGTCTTACTTCCTGTAACAAACAATCTGCCTACTTTAATGAAGATACAAGATTACAACCAGTAATGTTGGACAAATTTCTCATTTTTTTCTTTTTGGGGAAAAAGATGTGATATGATAATATTCAAATTATCAGAAACAGTGAAGTTAGTATATTAATTATTAGCTATAGGAGATAATCAAGGGGGAATATTCAACATGAAAAAATTTCTAATATCATTTTTTATTTTCTTTGTTGGTATGGTATTCGGGTTAGCTTTGCCGCCGCTTTTCAAAAGCATCGGTGTCCATCATGGCTTGAATAAAGACGACATCCTCCCTGAGTTAATAAAAGTCGCAAACAGTCCTATTCAATATGATAAAGAAGTAGAAGAATATCAACTCGTATATGAAACGCAAGAAAACAACAAAAAAATTTCTCACTTTATTACTTTACGCTTTTCTCCTTTTACCGGCGAGAAACTCACATCGGGAAGAGATAAATTATTCACAAAACCTTCCCCGAGTGAAATACAACGAATCAAATCAAAGATTCAAGGAACTAAAACCCTTGAGGAGATTGAACAAATTCTTGGCAAACCCGATTCCGTGTTTAATGGCAAACCCATGCATCATGCATTTAGTGGTAAAGAAGTAAAAAGTGATATAAAAACTCAATATACTTATAGTAATCTATCAGATTCCACTGAGGTTGTGATTACGCTGCACGATGATGGCAAGCTTTCTACTTATTATAGTGGAAAATATATTGGCAAGAAAAAGAAATTGGACTAACCCATCAATCCAGCTACTCGCTACGCTCCGGCTGATTTTTTCGTTGGGCATCCCACCAGGAGACCTATTTTGAAAACTGTATATAAAATTTTAATTTCACTTACAATTGGCGCAATATCCACACCAGTTTTCTTTTCATTATATGGAATTATTGCCAATTTTGACGTGGAGCATCACTTTCTAAGGTGGGTTTTCAGTCTACCGCGGGCGTATCAACTCACGGCAGGATTGCTCCATTCATTTGCAGTAGAAATGATAGCCGCAATTCCAGTTATTTTTATTGCAGGAATAATTATAGGTTTTTTGGTTAAGAACAAACCAGTATTCTTCGGTCTTATAACTGTTGCCGGTTTCTTTATATGTGAAACGATTTACTTTAGTATTATGGTGGAAAAATTTGGATTTTATCATTACGGTTCAACCATTTGGTATACCTTAGGTAGTATTATTTCATGGATATTACTATTCATTTTAATGACAAAATTAGGAACAACAATTCGCATTAAAGGCTTAAAAAGTGATATAAAGACCTAATAAAAAGCCCAACAAGGGGCAATCCAGCCAATCGCTACGCTCCGGCTGATTTTTTCGTTATACCTTTCAAGTCGTAATTCACAACATCGAGACTTTTCAAAATCGTTTGTTTGTAGGTGAAACAAATAATCTCTTTCTTCCTGTAATCCTCAATTTTCAAAATTATGATTTTATGCTAGATTACAACCAGTAATTTTTTGCGTTTACAATATTAGCATAGATCCATATAAACACTGTTATATGCACTAATGGGAAATCTGTATGAAATTGAAACATCTAATTTCGATTCTTAGTTTAGCAACACTTCACTTTATTTTGTTCAATGGGTTGGATGTGTTGCCGAGTTACGCGAATAATTCTTCAGGCCTTATTAAGGGAATAGTGCCAATCCGACAATCTCAAAGAGTTAATAATTTGTGTGCGACGGCTTCAGCCGAAATGGTTTTAAGGTATTACGGTCGCTCGGATTTAGATCAATACGAGATCGGAGAATCTGTATGCGGAATGGTTGAAGAATATAAACGTAAATATCCAGATTCAGACCCTAAACCGTGCATTTGGCCCAATTATCCAGAAACCTATCAACCTATTTTGGCTGAATACATTAGAAACCTTGGGTTTAATATCAAAAACACAAGGGCAAAGTTCAATCAAAGTTCAGGGGTCGTAGATCAAGATCGAATTGCGGAATTTATGTCTTTTGTTAGGCAGGGGATTCCAACAATCGTTCATGTGGAGGGGCATTATTTGCTTGTTGTCGGTTACGATGATGATAACCAGAAGTTGTTTTATAATGATCCAGCAAATGGTGAGCGAATGGAAGTCTCTTACTTGGAATTTTTTAATAGAAACAATGGTTGGTATAAAGGTCGCAAAGGTTGGGATGGTCGGTTTTTATCTATCTGGAAGTAAATTATTTGGGCGTATAACCAATCGCTACACAGAATGTATCTCTCGGACTACGCCAGTGAGCTCAATGCGTTGCACCTTTTCAAATAGTAATCCTCAATATCAATTCATTTAAAAGTTGTTTCTTTGTAGGCGAACCCAGTAAGCACTTCTTCCTGTAACAAAGCATCCAGAAATTTTGGCGACCATACTTCCTTTCAAGCAGTAATAAATATAGCAGTTGGACAAATATCCTATATTTTACGAAGTTCGTATTTAGTCATTATTACCATGAAATACGAAATGCTATTAATAGGTATTTATTGAAAATAATGCTATATCTCTCTTTTAAGAAAAAAGAAGTTATGTTACTTTGATACTCAATTTATCGGAAAAAGCGAAGTTCGTATATTAAATGTTAACCAAAAAGGAGAGTAAAATGTCACTACCAGCAATCGATGCCGTTTGTCAAAATTGTTCGCGTAGGTTTACTGAAGTGCCAAAAAGATCGTTTTTAGGTTTTCAAAAAGTTGCTTGTCCTTCTTGCGAAAAAAAATCAACTTATCCTTTGACTTCAGGATACAGAGCCACTTACTGGGTTCTATTAGCGTTAATGGTTGTCGGGTTTATTGGTACATTATCCCAAGGAGGTATTGCAGGGCCAGGTATCTTTGGTATTGCCATAATAATTGCCCTTATAAAAGATTCGTCAATTAAAAAGAAAGTTAAAGCACTTGAAGATAAAGCCGAAAATGGTTAACAAGGCTTTTGCAGCGGAGCACAAAAAGCCGCGCACGCTGAAAAGCAACGTTAGAGGAAAAAATGGAATATATAAAAAATAAAATAATACCCATGCTTATAGGATCTTTTGTTACTGGGTTTATTGCCTTACTCGCATCCATATTTTCAGATATTTTGCCAATAATTTATCCCTCTTTAAGTAACATTTCTATTTCACTTTATCTTAAGTTATTATTATTGCTAGCGATACTTTTTTTTATTACTTTTTTTATGCTATTGATTTATTACAATAAAAGTAAAGAATTTAAACCATTTAAAAAAACAGGAAAATATAAGGGTTTCAAGTGGATAGCTGATATTAAAGAATATGATCCTAATATCGGATGGGATATTTGGATTAATTTTATATGTCCAATACATGGTGTTTATTTAGGCCGTAAAGATGCAAAAGTGCCTGATTGTCGCTATGGTGTTTTGTGGTGTAGTCACTGTAACAAGCAATACCCCTTTAAAATTGGAAATTCTGTTATTCATCTTGAAGAGGTTGAATCTATCATTAAAGATAAAGTAATAAGTAAACTCAGAATTACAGGAAAATAAAGACCTCTAACAAAATCAATTCAGCCGATCGCTGCGCTCCGGCTGATTTTTTTTGTTGCACCTTTCAAGTGGTAATGTTGACAAAGTGACAGTTTCAGATTTTATTTGTTTGTAGGTGAAGTCAACGTTTGTGATGACACTTTATTTTTTCAAAATCGATCATCGAGTTTTTTATTGATAACTTCCTGAGGTCAATCATCCAGTTATTTTGGCAAGTATACATCCTTTCAATTGGAAATCAATGACGATTGCCTTTAAATCTTATGATCATGATTCTCTCTGCCAAGAGATTCATATCTTCATCTTTTCTAGGAAGATATTTTTAAGCTCTTCAGGTTGAATGATCTTGATACGGGGCAAACGAGACCTTCAAAGTGCTCATAATTTCTTCAAGGCGGTCTACCTTGACTTAAGTAATGATCGCTCTATCCATTCGGTTCTTCTCGCCGCGTCAATATCAGCTTTTGATCTAGATATGGTATCAAAACACTCTTTTCAGTTATGTGACTGTTGAATAATTCCTCAGC
>DLME01000163.1 GCA_002479215.1 Syntrophaceae bacterium UBA7544 | reverse complement strand
GGCCAGATGAATGTTTTCACTGGTGCCGAACATTCTTAAAGGAAGAGCGCCCGCGGCCCAAATTAATTCTTCGGGCGCGTAGGAACAAAAATATCCGACAACCTTTTTGCCGCTTTGCTTTCTGTATTTGCGGACGTAGGCGTAAGGATTGGAGACGATTTTTCTTAGTTCAGTTATTTTTTTCATGCAATGCTACCTTTTATTATATTTAATTTCCCGCGTATTTACCGGCAGCCTTTAATTTAGCAATTTCTTCCTGCTCCAAGACAGTGAAGGCAATTTTCCCAATCAGTGTTTTCGGCAGGCTGTCGCGGAATTCTATTTCCCGGGGACAACTCCATTTGATCAGCTGATCACGGCAGTAATCTATTAATTTCTTTTCCATCTCTGGAGAAGCTTTAGAAGGATCCTTCAGAACGACAATACCTTTGACGAGTTGAACTTGGGCTTGATCGGGAACTCCGATAATACAAGCATCCTGTACATCCGGATGCTGGTAAAGAATATCTTCCACCTGGGCGGGATAGACGTTCATGCCCGAGGATTTGATCATTCTCTTCTGTCGCAATTTGAAATAAAAGAATCCGTCTTCATCCATTGTGCCGATGTCTCCGGTATGCAGCCATATTTTTCCGTCAGGATGCTTACGCAATGTATCGGCTGTTTCTTCGGGTTGATCGAGATAGCCCATCATAACGGCCGGGCCGGAAACACAGATTTCTCCCTCCTTGCCGCAGGGAACCTCCTCGGTTGTACCGAGCTTCACAATTTTTGCCAGCATATCCGGGAAGGGTACCCCAATACTGCCTTCCCTGTATTCGTTAATAGGCATCGACATGATGGCTGTAACTGCTTCGGTTAGTCCATATCCTTCCAGCAATTGGACGTTGCCGCCTTGCTTTTTCACCACTTCCTCAAACCTTTCTTTGACTGTCCGGGGCAGTGTGTCCGCGCCGCTGAAAGTGCCCCTAAGGCAGCTCAGATCGGCCTTTCTAAATTTTGGATGACGGCTCAGCGCGTCAAACAGAGTGGGAACCCCGACGACAAAAGAAGGTTTCTGCGCGCAGATAATTTGCGCGACGGTTTCCGGCGTAAATTGCGGCACAAGAATGGTCTTGCCCCCTCCCATGAAACAGGCATTGACACAAACACCCAATCCGAAACCATGGAAAATAGGCAAAATAGCCAAGATGGAATCGGCATCCGAGAGCTTTCCCCATTCGGATACCTGCATGCCCTCGCTGATAAAATTCATGTTGGAAAGCATAATTCCCTTGGGCACGCCTGTCGTCCCGCCGCTGTATAAGATAACGGCCAGGTCATCCGTATTCACTTGGACTTTGGGGGCCTGCGGGTAGTGGCCGCGCATCAAATCACTCCACCATTTAACCATAGGATCCTTCGGAACTTTCGGGATTTTACGCCCCACGGTCAGATTAAATCCGATTCGCTTAAGAAGGCTCAGGTAGTCAGGAATCCGAGCCAGGATGAGCGTCTCCAGAGGCGTCCTCTCTTTTACCTCTTTAAATTTAGCATAAAACGCATCCAGAGTCAGGGCGTAGTGGCTCTTCGCCGTATTGAGGTAAAATTCAATTTCTTTGGCTGTGGAAAGAGGGTGAATCATGCTGGAGATGGCGCCGAGCTTATTGGCCGCGTAGAAGCAAATGACGCCCTGAGGGGATGTCGGCATGGAGATGGTGATTTTATCCCCTTTCTTGAGGCCGATGGCGGCCAGCGCGTCGGCGCAATGGTCTATTTCTGTGAGAAACCGGCGGTAAGTAGATGTGTAACCAAAAAAATCGTAGGCTAGCTCGTCAGGCCGCAGCTGGGCGGAAAGCTTGACCGCTTCATACATGGAAATACGGGGATAGTCCAGAGTGTGAGGGACTTGTCCGTAAAATTTCAACCAAGGCTTTTTCTCATACATAATTTGACTCCCGGTTAGTGTTTAGTATATATAAAACAGGATATGATTATGTAGTCAATCAAAAAATGATTTTAAATCCGCACGCCGGTAGCTCTTTCAATTAAATTGTTGACATAGTTCTGAATTTAGCAAATTTTAAATTAAATAATTTATCCATTTAGACTGACGCTGACGGTGAGATAAAAAAGGAGCATATCAATGAAAGGATACAAAGAATTATCACTTCTGGATGCCACAGACTTGGCAAAATTAATCAGAAAAAAAGAAATTCAGCCTGGCGAACTTATAGAAATAACCATCGAACGGATTGAAAAGATAAATCCGCAACTCAATGCTGTTGTTACTTCGATGTATGATGAAGCGCGCCAAGCGGCCCGAGAGGCGATCCCCGATGGGCCTTTCGCCGGCGTGCCGTTTTTGATCAAAGACCTTGTCGCTTCATATAAAAGTGTGCGGATGACTTTTGGAACAAAAAATTTACAACACTTTATACCTGATCACGACAGTGAACTTGTAAGCCGGTTCAAAAAAGCAGGATTCATTATCCTCGGAAAAACAAACACGCCGGAACTGGGATTGATGCCCACTACCGAATCTAAACTATTGGGGCCTTGCCGTAATCCCTGGAATTTGAATCGCACATCAGGAGGGTCCAGCGGAGGATCGGCGGCGGCAGTCGCTTCCGGTATTGTTCCCGTCGCGCATGGGAATGACGGCGGCGGTTCCATTCGTATTCCCGCCTCCTGTTGCGGAGTATTCGGATTGAAGCCCACCAGGGGAAGAAATCCTCTGGGGCCGGATTTCGGCGATATAATGAGCGGATTTGTGGCAGAACACGTTCTTACGCGCTCGGTGCGGGATTCGGCGGCTATTCTTGACGCGACAATGGGCTCGGCTCCCGGCGATCCCTATTGCGCTCCCCAGCCTGCGCGGCCATATAAAAAAGAAATTGGAAAAAAATCCGGGCGCCTGCGTATAGCTTATACAAATCAAACGCTGGCTGGAGAAGCCGTCGCCGCTGATTGTGTCAAAGCCCTTACGGATGCTGTAGGGCTTTGTTCTTCTCTCGGTCATGATCTTGTCGAAAAATCCCCGCAGCTTGACGCAAAACTTCTCGCTAAATCTTTTAACATTATTTGGGCTGCCGGTTGTGCCTCCACGATTGAAGGAATATCCCATGTAACGGGAAAGAAACCATCCCCCGATCAGTATGAACCACTAACCTGGGGTTTGTATGAATTGGGAAAGCAATTCACTTCCCCGGATTATCTTTTTGCCGTTGGGACACTGCAAAAGATTTCGCGGGAAGTTTCCGCCTTTTTTCTGGATTATGATGTTTTCATGACACCTACTCTTGGTGAGCCACCCGTAGCGCTGGGAACTTTCGACTCCCCCGCGGATGATCCGCTGAAAGGATGGAGACGCTCCGCTCAGTTTGTTCCCTTTACACCCCTCTGTAATGCAACAGGGCAGCCGGCCATGTCCGTTCCACTTTATTGGAGTGAGGAAGGACTTCCGATAGGCATCCATTTCATCGGACGCTTCGGCGATGAAGCCACTCTCTTTCGCCTGGCCTCCCAGCTGGAGGAAGCTAGGCCCTGGAAACACCGCAGACCGCAGATTTCAGATTTTAGGCGAT
>DLME01000115.1 GCA_002479215.1 Syntrophaceae bacterium UBA7544 | reverse complement strand
CGGCATCAATGTTAAGTCCTGCGTAAATATAAAAGACGGGGTTTGTGAAGAGTTTATACCTTTAATTCCAATATAACGGTGACCGTTGATTCCGCTGTAGATATAGCTAGATATGACCACCAGATAATATCAAAAATCCTAATTCTGCTTAAAATAAGGCCCCTCTTTGACAGAATATCATCGAGTTGGCAGATATTTATCCAATTCGTTTCTGTCCTCTAAATTGTAATCTCGCACTATTGTGCTGTCGACATTGAAATATGTTGAGTAAATGTCATTTAACTGAACCGGTGATCTGGTTTTAAGGTTTGCGATTCATAATACGATCGGCTAATGCCTTCTGATCGTCGGGAGATAAACCTAAAAATGCCTGCCAGAAAATTTCTACCTGCGGGTTTGCATCACCCGTGTTAGTTGCGATCCGAATATTAGGTGAATGGGATGCTTTATCTTCACCTATTAAACTCCAGCCAGTAGGCGCGCTGAATTTACTGCTGCTATTGACCGTCTTACCATATTGTCCCAACAACCTGTCTACTCTTTGTCTGACCCAGATCGACTCCGCTGATTTTTCTTCAAGCCGTTTGAACCATTTGCTTAAAACTGGTTCGGCCACACGGCTATCCAACTCGGAATGGTCTCTAATATATTCCAGCCAAGTCATGTCCTTATAACGGATGAATTTACTTGGTCCAACGGAGTCTAATTCGGGTACGTAATACCATGATTGGAAAAAGGGAATTTGTTCTCTAAACCTTTTACTTTGTTCCAAACCATTATTAAAAGTGCGAATTGAATCCAGTACATCATCATAGGTTATTACTGTTTCTCTTCCCATTTTCCTCTCCTTTTAAAGATAGTTCATCCGAGCATAAACCTTTCCGTATATGAAATCATATTTCCAAGCTGTTGCTGTTTACACTTGGCTGATAATACAGATAATTATTGCGCCCCATTTTCTTAACCTCATACATTGCTGTATCCGCATGTTTTATTAATATATCGAGAGTTTCACCATCTTCAGGATAGATTGCAATCCCAAGGCTGGCACCAATTCTTTGTTCAATTCCTAGTAATGGAAATGTTTTTCCGATAGTTGAAACAATCCTTTGGGCAACTTCGTCTATCATTTGTGTCGTGCTAACATCGGAGATTAATACTGCAAACTCATCCCCTCCCATACGGCAAATTGTGTCAGTCTTGCGTAATGTGTTACCTAGTTTTGTGCTTATCTCTTTTAACAATTCATCACCCGCATCATGACCGAAATTATCATTGATATTCTTGAAATGGTCTAAATCGAGCATTATCAAAGCCATTTTCTTGCTGTTGCGCTTGCTTTCCGCTATAGCCATAGCAAAGCGGTCATTGAATAATGTCCGGCTGGGTAAACCGGTAAGCGAATCATGATAAGCCAATTTTTTGATAGTTTCTTCTGCTCGCTTTCGCTCGATCGCATAACGTAAAGATCGCACCAACAAATTACTATCTATTTGTCCCTTAATCAGGTAATCCTGTGCCCCCTCTCGTACTGCTTTGAGGGCGTCTTCTTCATCTCCAAAACCCGACAAAACAACTATGGGTACCTCTAGAACCTGAAGTTTTAGTTTAAGAAATGTGTCAACACCTGCGCTATCGGGTAAATCCAAGTCTAACAATATGACATCGATTGGGCTGTCAGTTGTAATTTTAATTCCAGTTGAGAGACTTTCGGCAAAGACGATATCAAATGAAGAATGGACAGTCTTCTCCAACATTCGTTTCGTTAGTATTTGATCATCAGGGTTATCCTCTATTAGGAGAACCTTAATAGGGTGACTTGGTTTTTCAATATCCATTGGCTAGCTCACTGTTGCCACTATATCTCTTTATTAAACATCTATCAATTTTACTGCAAGAATGATAACCGCTGTAATAAATAATTAAGAGAAAAAATAATCAGCGTCAATCTTTGCCAGTTTGGCGGTTTCGAGGTCAGTAGTCACATTTGCTAATGCCTGTAAAGCTCTACCGGTAGCGAGTTTATCGCCGCTGTGCGCCTTGAGCGCGTTTGCTCGCCTCATTTCGGCCGGTTGATCTTTGTGCCAGTTCATTTCCACATTATGCTGGTACCACTTTTCACTTTCTGGTGTTTTACCTGGTTTACCCCTATCTTTGGCGTAATAGGTAGTACTCTTAACTTTAATGCCATCTTTGCGTACGTAACTCTTACGTGTCACCTTAATTTGGGCCATCATGTTTCACCTCCTCCCTTTGATTGGAATCTTTCTTGGAATATGGTACATCGACCCAATTGTCTAATTATACTGTCCGAATGATAACGAAGTAATAAACAATTGAGGAGAAATATGACAAATTTGTTACGGCTTCAGTGTTCAGGATGGTTCACAAAGTCATAAAGATTAACTCGACTTCTTATGTGTCTCTCTTATTATTCTCACGTTGGGGCTAATATATTTCGGAACCTTGGGTCTGGCTGCATGTTCGTCAAAAAAGATTTCTACTCCGTTGGCGACATCAACATCAAATGCTACTATGTCAACAACGACAACAACAGCAACGCAAACCACATTGAAAACAACTCCCACAACAACAACTTCCCAAACTGTGCCCGCAACAACCTTAACGGCGTTTCCTTATCAAGGGTCGGGTAACGGCAATTGGTCGGGCCAGGTCACAGTTAACAACACAACCTACCAAATGAGCGGTACGATGACAATTGCAATCGATAAAAATGGCAATCTTACTGGTACCATCACTAGTGATAAAACTGGCGGTACCGTCCCTACCACCATCATTGCACAAATAGACCCCAATGGTAATTTAACTGGTACGGTAAGTTTTACGGTAGATTCAAATAATTTTGTGACCAATTGGCAAGGGAAAATAACCGTCAAAGGAAATACCCTGAGCATTCAAGGGACCTGGACTGGTTCATATAATGGGTCGGGAATTTTCTCAATAAGTGGAACTACTTCCAGTTAAAAATTCTCGTCTGAGTCACCAATTTGAATATCTAATTAATAAAAAAAAACGTGGGATAGCATGAAAAAGAAATTATATTTGTTGGCTATTTGCATTCTCATTTTGTCATCCCTAATACTAGTATCTTGTGGTAAGAGTGCGGCTACTTCCAGCACTTCAACGACATCATCAAACTTGACCAATACTTCCTCGCCCGTGAGTGCTCCTACGAGCAACTCGTCTAATACGTCTGGCATTGCAGTAATCGCAACACTACCCGTGAGCAACGGCGCGTTCCGACTAGCCTATGATTCCAGCCAAGGCGAGATCTTCGTAGTTAATGGCGCTAATACTCTACCAGAATCAGTCATATCGGATAACACGAACGCAGTCAATGCCGGCGCATCAGGCGAAGGAGCCAATTTTGTAGCTTATGATTCTGGGAAAAACGAGTTATTCGAGACCAGAAACAGCTATTACACCGGTTGGGTTATTTCTGATACCACAGGACAGGCAACAACGATGACTGTACCCGAGGCAGGAATATATCTTCCCGGTGGCATTGCTTATGACTCAAGTACAGGTGATATCTTTATTGCCAACGAAGGTAGCAATGATGTGGTAATCGTATCCGATAACACAAACGCTCAAATCGCCACAGTCACTGTGGGAAAATATCCCGAAGGCATAGCTTACGATTCTGGCAAGAGAGAGATATTCGTAGCCAATAGTTCTGATAATAATTTGTCTGTTATTTCGGACAGCAATAATCAGGTCATTGCAACAGTGACCCTACCCGCGCAAAGCTATCCATCAGGGGTAGCCTGTGATTCTGCTAAAAATGAAGTATTTGTTACCAATAGTTACTCTGGCACTGTTTCGATTATCTCGGACAGCAGTAACAAAGTGATTGCTACTGTAACCTTACCCAAATTAAGTGAACCGGGAGCAGTAGCCTATGATTCTGGCAAGGGAGAAATCTTTGTCGCCAATCCCGGACAGAACAGCGCTCCTGGTACCGTTTCAGTCATATCGGATAGTACTAATTCCATCATCGCTACTGTCAACGTGGGGACAAGTCCAAATTCTTTGGCTTATGATTCTAGTAAAGGAGAAGTCTTCGTAGCCAATAGTGCGGACAAGACTGTCTCGGTTATAGCAGATTCATCTCATTAATAAATGAAGTTCTTTTAGAAATAATGGGCACTCAGAAATGGGTGCCCA
>DLME01000148.1 GCA_002479215.1 Syntrophaceae bacterium UBA7544 | reverse complement strand
CTATCTTTGTTGGCAGCGTCGTCAGCTTCCTCAACGTATTAAAATATACGCCTCCGGAGCCTCCTCCTTGCCGCCTCGATATCATCTTTGATATAGAACTGGTATTAGCATTTTTAGTTTTAAAATGGAATTATTTCCGATTGCTTGAGCCAAAAAAACGCCCCAAAAGCGGAGCGTTTTCAATAAAGAATTTGTGTTTGAGTTTATTCACCTTTGAGCTTCTCGATTTTTTCCTGCTTTGTTTTGCAATCGATGCAATCAGTGGTAACCGGCCTGGCCATAAGTCTTTTTTCCGAAATCGGCCCGCCGCAGGATTCGCAAACACCGAATGTTCCGTCATCTATTCTTTTGATTGCTTCCTGCATTTTCATGATGAGTTTGCGTTCTCTATCCCTGATGCGCAACTCAAAATTCCGATCGGATTCCAGAGATGCCCGATCGTTGGGATCGGGGAAATTTTCTTTGCCGTTGGTCATTTCCGAAACAGTTTTTCCTGCTTCAGTCAAAAGCTCATTAATTTTCTGAATCAGCATTGTTCGAAATGTTTCCAGTTTTTCGGGCTTTAAAGTCGTTTGCTTCTCCAATGTCTCTACTCCTCGTGATAAAACTTAGCGTTGCTTATTACCTAATGACATATTGTTTGTAAAGCAAAATAATCATGCAAATAATATCTAAGAAAAATAGACACAATTTCTTAGTCGTTAGAACAATACATTTTTTTTATCTTTTCCACAATATTTGTTGTGGATTTGCCTGTAATTTCAGGGATTATTGCCACTCTGCCCCCCCATTTTTTTATTTCTTTACTGCCGACAATCTTCTCTTCCGGCCAATCGCCTCCTTTAATAAGGACATCAGGTTCGAGGTAATTAATGAGTTCCAGTGGAGTTAACTCTTCAAATATTGTTATAAAATCAATAAATTCAAAGGCGGCAAGAATTTCCGCCCTTTCTTCTTCACCGACCAATGGCCTTGTCTCTCCTTTGATTTTTCGTACGGAAGAATCGCTATTGAGCGCCAATACCAAAACATCGGCAGTTTTCTTAGCCTCCCTCAAATAACGGACATGGCCGACATGAATAATATCAAAGCAACCGTTAGTGAAAGCAATTTTTTTGCCTTCTTTGCGCAGTTTTTCCAGCTTGTTTTTGAGTGTATTTCTTTCTAAAATTTTTTTCATTATCGCCTGTCGCCCATCATATAATTGAATTTTGGAGAACTCTGGCCAGTGTCAATACAGCTACTTTTTGCGCTCCGGCTTTGATCAATTTTTTGGCACATTCATTGAGAGTAGCTCCGGTAGTATAAACGTCGTCGATAAGAATGATATTTCTGCCGGCAATTTTTTCATTGTCTCTTACCTCAAACGCCCCCTTAATATTTCGTTCCCTTTCTTTTTTGTCTAAACCAGTTTGAGTTAAAGTAAATTTGCAGCGTTTTAGCAAGGAAAAATTTACAGGGATTTGCCATTTTTTTCCTATGGAGTCAGCCAATATAATGGATTGATTAAAACCCCGTTTTCTCAGCTTTTTAATATGTAAGGGGACTGGAATGATTAAAGAGTAGTCCCTAAATTCTAAGTCAGGGAAAGAAAAGTCGGCCATGAGGGATGCCAGCAGGGCACCGATGGATAAATCGCGGCCGTATTTAAACTGATGGATTGCGTTTAGGATAATGGTCTCATAACTGGCGACAGCACGGGCACAAGAGAAATAAGGCTTATTTTCCAAACAATTTCCGCATAAATGGCTTGCGGACGGACTGTCGAAAAACATCATACCGCAAATAGGACAAAGACTGCCGGTTAGAAATTTTATTTTTTCCCGGCATGCAGAGCAAAATACTTTTTCTGTAATCGGCTGCAAAATAGCGGCACAGCTTATACACTGGGGTGGGAAAATGATATCGGTGATATGCCTTAAAACGTCATCTATAATCAAGCCATTGCCTTGTTTAATCTTTTTATTTCCGTCGCCTTTTCATCGATACTCATACGGGGGGCATCCCACAAATTTTCTATAGCATAGAAGGCTCTAAGCGATTCTTGGAAAATAGAAATTACGATGTCATCGTAATCAAGCAAAATCCATTGGCCGTGAGCTTCACCCTCTACACCCAATGGTTTGATTTCCGATTTCTTTAAAAATTCCTGTATGGCAGCGGAAATTGCTTGAACTTGCCTTTCAGTTGCTCCACTGCAAATAAGCATGTAATCCGTAAAAGTGGAATTTTTTTTGACATTCAAGACGGTAATATCTTTAGCTTTTTTCTGCAAAGTCGCGTTGATGCACAAAAGAAGACGCTGCTGGTTTTCATTTTTTTTTGCCGGCAAATACACCTCCCGTTTTTGTAAGATTTTCCCTTTATGTCCTTCAGTCTTCAGTCTAACCACCTTAGATATTTTTATATGCCACAAATAATCTGGGTTGACAATGTTACATTTATAATGCAGTTGTTCCCGCTCGGAAGTATTGGATTATGTTCTTCAGTGTGCTAAAAGAATGACCTCTAAAGCTGCAAATATATTTTTAGCAATAATAATTTTTTGGTTATTGTGAAATAATAATGGCCATGATAAATGAGCTTTCCATATCAATTTATAAAGGAATTTCTTAATGCTCGATATTTTAAGCAAGGTTCATGTACACATGCCGTTTCATCTTTTGCCTCAATATCAGGAAACCATTCTCCAGCGGAAGTTGAATCCGGAAATTTATTTTAGTCACTATGCATTGCAGAACATAGATAGAGCAATATGTGTGGAGACAGCAAAACTTTTTTCCAGTGCCGGCTTAAAAGTCACTTTTCATGCCCCATTTATGGATTTACGCCCCGGAGCGCTGGATGATAAAATCCGGCAGACAAGCCTTGATAGAATAAAACAGGTATTCGGTCTGGCGTCTTATTTTCAACCATTAAGAATAGTTTGCCATGCTTCTTTTGATGACCGGTATTATGTAGATTGCGATGATTTATGGCTGGAGAATAGCATCAAAACATGGACAGAGTTGATCGCTCTGGCTAAAGAAGCTAAAACAATTATTGCATTGGAAAATGTCTATGAAAAAAATCCGCATATTTTGCGCCGTCTTTTCGATGCTCTGTCTTCGGATAGTATTTGTTTTTGTTTGGATACAGGGCATTTTAACGTGTTTTCTTATACACCGCTAAATATTTGGCTCCAAGAGCTGGGAAAATATTTAGGTCAGTTGCATTTACATGATAATCATGGATTGACTGATGAGCACCTGCCGGTAGGCAATGGAAAATTTCCTTTTACTGAGCTTTTTCAAACTTTAAAAGAAAATAAAATTCATCCGATAATAACATTGGAGGCTCATGCGCAAGATGACCTTTGGCAGTCGCTGGAGAACATTAAAAGCATGGCCCTGTTGGATTTTATTCGTGAAACTCCAATTCCAAAAGCGAAGCGCGTAGGAATTGGCAAGTTGAACAATCCCGCGAAGCGGAGGGTATAATGCCCCGCAGCGTGCTGCGGAATCTGTTTCGAAAGCTTACTTTGCGGTTTATGCCCGTGGTTTGATCATTATTGATTTAGACAATGTAGAACTGGTTTAGGGAATTAGCGTGCTTCGATATATCATAAAAAGATTAATTTTTATGATCCCGCTTTTACTGGGGATTACAATCATTTGTTTTTTTGTTATGCGTCTGGCTCCCGGCTCGCCAACCGATCTGCAGACCCAAATGAATCCAAAATCTTCCGTGGAAATGAAAGAGCGCCTCAAAACCTTATATGAACTGGACAAGCCTATTCATGAGCAGTATTGGTCGTGGCTGAAAAAGATTAGTCGTGGAGATTTGGGAATATCCTTTTCCTCTGATCTCCGTCCGGTTGCCGCTAAAATTATGGAGCGGCTGCCCATTACCATCATCTTGGAATTTTTATCTCTTTTAATTATTATTGCTGTTGCTATACCCATAGGAGTGCTTTCTGCCGTCTATCAGGATTCTCTTTTCGACAAAATCACCGGCGTATTCGTATTCATTGGTTTTGCCGTTCCCACATTTTGGTTGGCTTTATTGTTGATGATATTTTTTGGCATCCAACTTGGCTGGCTGCCCATTTCCGGTTTGCGTTCCTTAAACTATGAATACCTTACTCCTTGGATGCAATTCGTCGATTTGGCCAAACACTTAGCCTTGCCCGTGTTCATATCCGCCTTTGGCGGATTAGCAGGCCTTTCCCGTTACATGCGGGCGAACATGCTGGAAGTAATCCGACAGGATTATATTATGACTGCGCGGGCTAAAGGTTTGAGCGAAAGAGATGTTATCTACAAGCATGCATTGCGCAATGCGCTTTTGCCGGCCATAACTATTTTAGGACTTTCCATTCCGGGCCTTATCGGCGGAAGTGTCATCTTTGAGACAATATTTGCGATTCCGGGTATGGGACAGCTTTTTTATATGGCGGTTATGGCCAGAGATTACCCAACGGTTATGGGTATTCTGCTCATTGGCGCTATTTTAACGCTTTTAGGAAATTTAATCGCCGACGTATCTTATGCAGTGGCTGATCCGCGTATTCGCCTATCTTAATAGAGTTGAAAAATGAACTTCTGGGAAATGTTTTATAAAAATAAATTAATGCTCACCGGCAGCGGAATTGTTTTATTGTTTTTTCTCATTTCGCTTCTGGCGCCCTGGCTCGCACCTTATGACTTCGGGCAAATTGATTTGACTAATGTTCTGGCTTCTCCTTCGGCCAGCCATTTATTCGGAACGGATCAGCTTGGGCGTGACGTGCTTTCCCGGATGATTTGGGGCGCACGGATTTCATTGAAAGTTGGTTTTGCAGCTACCGGTGTGGCCATCATTATCGGAACAATACTGGGAGCTGTTTCCGGATATTATGGCGGTTGGATTGACGCGGCTATCATGCGGTTTGTGGACATCATGCTTTGCTTTCCGACATTTTTTCTGATTCTGGCGGTAATCGCCTTTTTAGAGCCTTCTATTTGGAATATTATGATAATTATCGGTTTGACCGGATGGATGGGTGTCACAAGGCTGGTACGGGCCGACTTTATTACGCTAAAGGAAAGGGACTTTGTTCAAGCCGCGAAAGTAATAGGAGCAAGCGATTTAAGGATTATTTTTCTCCATATTCTGCCTAACGCTATGGCTTCAATTTTAGTCGCGGCAACATTGGGCATTGCCGGTGCGATACTTACGGAATCAGCCTTGAGCTTTTTAGGGATTGGCGTGCAGCCGCCGACGCCCAGTTGGGGCAACATTTTAACTGCCGGAAAAGACAACATAGATATCGCCTGGTGGCTTTCCTTATATCCGGGGCTGGCCATATTAATCACGGTTGTCGGCTACAATCTTTTGGGAGAAGGCATCAGGGATGCACTAGATCCGCGGTTAAAGAAGTGATTTTGGTATTGCGAAAAACAATTAAGGATCTTCCAGCAAATCAACGTCTATTTTTACTATCAGAAGGTTTTATCTGGAAAAAGTATTTCAATAAATGAATTGGTTTATATTGTTTTTATCAGGAAATGAAAGGGCAAGATGATTTCTCTGGTAATTATCCCTCCATTTACGCAGAATTTTACTTTCTATATCAATTTCACCGTTTTCAAAAATGAATTTCATCTTAACGATAGCCCCAATTTCATGTTCTTCATCACCCTCGTATAAGATGATATGAGCACCGATGCTAGATATGTTTATAACCTGACTTTCCTTTCCCTGGCAATAAGCGCGTATATTCGGAAGTAAGTTAAGGCGGATTCTTGGCCACGTTCTTAAATCACAAGGCGCCGGATCATTTAATTTATGCAGGATAATTCGGGAGTCCGATGTAATAGCCTGAATTCTCGCTTCAAAACCCAAACGGCCGGGTATTGCAGTAATTGTTTGGTAAGTTAAAAGAACGATATGGTTTAAGTAACCGTTTTCAATATGTTGCGGAGTTTGCTCAATCGCAAAATAATCGTTGGGCAAAAGCTGAATAAGCCGAGATTTACGAATTTCTTTTCCTTCCAGGAGCAAGCATATTTCTTCTCCTGGTTCAATATTCAGCCGCATTAGCGATTAAACTTCTCCTTTTGATATTTAGTATAAAAAAGGAACCAACATCCTTGATCTCTTAATGTAGACGGCATAATCATCTCCGAACTTAAGTAGATTTTCTTTTTCTTCGGAAAGAGCTGTAGCGTAAATAAATACTGCAGTAACGGCAAACAGGCTTAAAGCCAAAAGTGAAGGATTTTTCATTAAAGAACCTGCGCCAAGAAATATTAACGAGCTATAAAGAGGATGACGGACGTATTTATATATTCCCGTAGTTACCAAAGTGGTAGTTGTTTCAATGTTGGCGGAGCTTGCGGGTTTGCCCTTGTGAATAAGGAGGTAGAAGCCGGGAAGAAATAAAAGGAGGGAAATTATTATTAATCCCCAGGAAATTATATGAAAGCCAGAAAAAGGCTTATGAACCCAGTAACTGCTGTTGACTAAAATTAAAATTAGGAGGAACTCAAAAGCAAAAAACCGATAAAACTTTCGACTGTTTGTATCGAATAAAGCTGGCCAGGAAATTATGATAAATATTACAGAAACGGCAAAAAATATTATAAGATTAGTCATAATTTCGCCTAATTAAAATCAATGAATAGAAAAATACCGCAGAGAATATTTATTTTTTAAAGTTTGTGTAATAATTTTCAAGTCCATAGCTATATTTATCTATTAAACAAAAACAAGCTTTATAGCAGCAACCGCACTATATTTTTATAGTATTTAGCGAAAAGGTTCGCGGGTGTCAAGGTATTTCCCATATTCGATGTTACAGTATTTATTTCTTGTGACTTGATAAAATTGAGAAAATGTAATAGAAGTCCACTCGTTCAATTAAGCGTAGAAGGAGAATTCTTAACATGGCCAAAAAAGTTAACCCGGAATTACTTAAACTCGATAAACGCATTCTTTCCCGCCGATTATTATCCGGTGAAATATCCGAAAAAGATTTGCAGAGTTTATTAAAAAAAATCCCCGATGTCGCGGAGAATGCTGAGGAAGTTAATCCGGATGGAAACGAAAAATAGTTTCGTATGCTGATTGATTCTCACGCTCATCTGGAAATGAAAGAGTTCGATCATGATCGTGAGAAAGTGGTCGAACGTGCCCGGCAGGCGGGCGTTGATTTTGTA
>DLME01000192.1:3540-5117 GCA_002479215.1 Syntrophaceae bacterium UBA7544 | reverse complement strand
AAACCGGCTTTCTCGTAACACCGGATGGCGGGCTTGTTGAATTCAAAAACAGTTAATTCCAGTGTGTTGAGCGGCATTTCGGCGAAAACTTTGTTAACCAATAACTGCAAGGCTTCTGTTCCGTGACCTTTGCCTGTTTGTGCGGGGTCAATTAAAAAATGGCCGATAACAGCCCGTTTCGCGATAATGTCGATTTTCGACAGCTCAATTGTGCCAATAATACTTTCATTCATCCAAATGCCGAATATTCTATAGTCCTTACCGCCTCTGGAAACGAGCCGTTCTGTAATCTGTTCTGCCGTCAGCGGATAACGATAGCCCCGGCCGGCCCATTGCATCAGAAAGTCAACGTCCTTCCCGTTGTTCCAGGCGACAATGTAGCCGGTATCTTTGGTTTCTAGCGGCATAATGCGAATAATGTGTATCTTTTCTTTTCTCAATAATGATAAAGCCGGATTTCATTATACAACAAAATATATCTGATAGAACGGATTATTACACGGGATTCAATGATTGGAATTTGAAATTTGCTTGATACTTGAATCTTGATTATTGAAACTTGGGCGGGGTGGCCGGCTTGCGGGGCGAATTTGATGGAGATGAGATATCAATAGGTAGAACCTTCGAACTTTCTTTTTCTTATCTTTTTTGTTGCTCGATTTCTGTTAGGGCAATAACCAAAAGGTCATTGGTGCAAATTCAACCCCGCTACCAAATTTATCGCAATGTGACTTAATGGTAAAAGCGGCAGTCCGCGAAAATGCCTGGTAAAAGCCCGCGGGATAGGCCGGTTCCTGTGTCAACAGATTCAACAAGACCTCAAACGCCGTCAAATTTGGAAAAGTCGATAGGTGAATTCACTAAAATGTGTGCTGTTTATACTCTTCTAGGGTTTAATACACCTGATGCAAGCGTTAGCGAGAATGTCATTCAAAAAGTTCTGTTCAATATCCACGAGTTTACGATATCGTACCGCCAAAGATACGGGTATAAATGGTTACATATTGTTGGGCATGCGAATAAAGTTTAGACTCTTTCAGATTTATATAAATACGCACCGATATTCACCAAGATTAGATTATTTATCAACAAACCGGGTCATAAATCATGTTCTTCATAAGCTTGCTCTTCGTCGTCATCGGCCTCTTCGCTGGAATCTTCAGCTGAATCCGCATATGACGGGGATTGTTCGATGAATTCCTCGGAGACTTTTTTCCGGTACTCACCTCTAATATCGTCTAGGTCAGCGTTGGGGTTATCCCTGGATATCACTTCCCGCAATTCCTCTTCGGAATCGGCGATGGGAGTAAAAGCGACATCTCCCGAAGGTCCTTCCAGACGCTCGAACCAACCCATTTTAGTCCAGACGAATATTCTTCCCTGCTCCGGGTTATCCGGATCAGTGCCTAAGATTTGAATTTTAGCGCCGCGGGACTCCTCCCGCTCGGAATTTTGATCATTATTACTCATAGTACACCTTCAGAGTAAATTTTACTTCCGTATATTTTTCTGCGAATAACTTAATAAAAATGCGTCCACAGACCACAACTTATCCCAACCTTCCCTAATTATGATAT
>DLME01000192.1:1033-3488 GCA_002479215.1 Syntrophaceae bacterium UBA7544 | reverse complement strand
TTATCCCAACCTTACCTAATTATGATATACACAGGATTACAAAGGCATAAACAAAAAAGAAAATACATGACAAATTAATTACAAATGGGCCTCAACTTCATTATTGGAGGTACTCATCCATTGAAAATCAAGTGCCGCGATAAACAATTGAGCAGTACACATCTCAAAAAACCGTGTAAAATAATGCTAACGCTGTGGAAGGCAGGTTAAGAATGACTACTAAAATGAAACTCTGGAGTCTGGTAGCTATCGGGGTTGCGATTACAATATTCTGGGCCATGTTATCCATGATTTTTGAATCGGTAGTCTTCCGACCCAGAAGCGGATGGACTTTTTTACCCTGGTATTTTTGTGATATTGTCGCAACTCTCGGGGGCATCGCGACATTTGTTTTTTTCTATATCAGGGTAACTAAGACATAGTGTGCACCTAATTAATTGTCGCCGCCGGTTGTTCAGGAAGGACTGGAGGGAAATGAAATTGGGTCGGATACTAAAAGTAGTCACCGCCCCTTTATCACAAATAATCCGAAACAAAATTTTTTGTATCGGCTGCCGTGGTTAAAAATTCTGACTTTACTTATAAAGGAGGGCCTGAAATGGACTGGATAGACAATAATATTGCGGTTGGCTCTCTGCTTGATGCGGAGGAAGTTGTCACTCTGATGAAAAAGGATGTTGACCTGATTCTTGACGCCCGGTTATGTTTTACCCATTATCCCATCGTGCCGATCGCAGAGAAGATAATTACCCACGCGAATTTCCTGCGGGTACTTTCGGAGAATGGGGCCAGAACTCTTATTCACTGTGTCTGGGGAGTTGATCGTACGCCCTTTCTGGCGATGGTCTATTACGCGGGCAAGTACGGCGTTCCATACCGCGATGCCTACGAGTTGGTGAAATCGAAGCGCCCCGCTACCGTTTACCACCCGGACTGGATTGCTGTTCTGCCCGCCTTAAAATCCTGAGTTTGCGAAAAAGAAAACAGCCGGTGAGGTTATCGATATTTAGGATTATTTATGGATATTTTCTACAGCTTTTATACGGTCCTGTAACAGGTCCCCGTAATAAGGGACTTTGGGCATTTGCCTCTTAATATCGGCCAAATCATCTTTGATGTCACTTAATTATTTTTCCAGGCGTTTCAAGACTTGAATCAATTCTTTATTGTCGCCGTCAATCATTTCCCCATCCGGTCTCCGAAATTTTCAATAGTATCAACATTTTCGGGGCATCGGACAAATCTCTTAACTACCCCTCCACGTTTCATTCAAATTTCACGTTTTATCCGATGTTATCCGGTGACAGCAGTCCGCCGGAAAGCACCATTTTCATCGCATCTTCAATCGTCATTTCCGTATCAATTATTTGTTCCTGGGACAGCAGCACCAGAAACCCGGTCATCGGGTTAGGGGTATGCGGGATAAACAGCGGAATCTTCTTTTCCCCTTTGAAATCAACCGGCTTGCCGGTAACGAAAGCGACAGAGTACATATTCACCTTGGGAAACTCTACAATCACCACTTTCTTGAAAGGCACACCCTGCAGCCGGCGAAAAGAATCCATAACCTGTCTGGTCCCGGTATAAATATATTTGACTACCGGAGTCCGGGACATGCCGGCGTCAAACCATCGTAACAAACTTTTACCTAACACATTGGTGGCAAGTAAACCGAGCAGGTAGACTAAAATAATCAGCGCCACCAGCCCCACTCCGGGCAGCGTCCTCCCGACGATTATTTTAACAATCGGCTGGAAGATGCCGTCGAGCGATACGAAAAGGAATTTTAGGACAAAATAGGTCGCCACCAGGGGGATTGCCGTAAGGATTCCGGCCAGGAATACGTTCCTGAGATGTCTTAGTACCCCGCCTTTACGTTTTGGATTCGTATTTTCCATGCCTCACCTCCTAGATGAATCATTTACGGTTTTTGAATTTTTATTACATTCCATCGAGATTGTCCGGAGTTCCAGGTCATTTGGCGGAACTCAGCATCATCTTCGACGGTAAAAGTCGCGCTGTGTCTCATATCCCCATCATTGAGTAAAAACAATAAATCCGGAGACCTTTGAAAAAGGGGTAAATGCGTATGGCCGAACACGATCCCCCTGCATGCCTCATGTTCCTTTTGCACTTTTTGTTGCAGATGGATTAAGGCCCTGGATTGCACCAGATAAACCAGCATAATATAACGCTCGGTGATGAAATTCATTTTAAGGTTGCTGGGAGTCAATTTTTTCTGCGGCAGATGATTCCACAGCCACATCAGCCGGTGCGGGATATATTGCACTGACGGGTCGTATTCATGTCCATGGCAATACCAGATGCCGTCTGCCATAAATGGCTCGATTAGCTTGATGGGGCTAACCGGATTGCCCAGACCGGGATTGTCCCGGTATTTTTCCAGTACGTGGTCATGGTTTCCCGGTAGCAATTTGGTTGGAATTTGTCCGGC
>DLME01000192.1:0-985 GCA_002479215.1 Syntrophaceae bacterium UBA7544 | reverse complement strand
GTTGGTTGGAATTTGTTCGGCGAGGTCGCGAAATTTCCGCGTCATCGGGTGCTGCAGGCAATGTTCAAAACCGTTTTCATACATATGGAACCAATCGCCCAGTCCCCAGATTTCATCACCGGGTTTAGCCTCCCGTTGAATATAAGCTATCGCCTCGTCCATCGCATCATATTGGGCATCTTTGTGCCCGATATGCAAGTCGGAAAGGATAAATTTCTTCAACCTGCCCCTCCTTTTTAATTTTGAAATAAGATAAATTCGAGCACATAACCGGGTGTGTAATTATTCAAGCACTTTTTATCGTGTTTTTAAAGCACGCCTTACGTGAGTTAATTTTTAAGAAAAAGCGGTTATATCCCTGAACCCGGCGCCTGTCATCGGAACATAAAATAATTAAAACAGCTTAAACACTGCTTTTAGCAGCCAGATGATAATTAAAATCACGGCCACAACCAGCGCGATATGAATCAGTGCCCCGATGCTCTTGAAAAAGATAAATCCAAGCAGCCATAAAACCAAAAGGATAATGCCGATAACTAATAAAACTCCCATATTGCCTCCCTTTATTCATCGGTGCTGCTGTCTGCAGCCGCCGGTGCCCGCGAACGGCTATATTGAAAAGTGAATTCCGCGCCCAGAATCAAAATGAATGCCGAATAATAAATCCAGACCAGCAGGATAACAAACGAAGAAATAGTACCGTAGATTGCCTGGTAATTGGCGAAATGCTCCAGATAGAAAATGAAAAGAGCCCGTGCGATTTCGAAAAAGACTGCCGCCAATACCGCTCCCGGCCAGATGTCGCGCCAGCGTGTCTTGGTGTTGGGCACAAATTTATAAAGTAATAAGAATATCGCCAGCATCAGCAGGAACGCGATTAGTTTCGCGCCCAGATTCACCACCGCTAAGTTGCGGTCGGGTAGGTTCAACGCATTACCCATAAAACTGATGAATGTGCTGGCTCCCAGTGAAAGCAAAAACAGAA
>DLME01000279.1 GCA_002479215.1 Syntrophaceae bacterium UBA7544 | reverse complement strand
CAAGAACGGTATCTACAAACAAATAGATTCATGAAGTAGGGGAAACTGAAGATTACCAATTGTAATCAGTTTTTAAATTTCCCATCAAATCAAAAGCAGTATCTTTTAGCTTTAGCCATTTCTAATAATTTATAAATTCCCAATGCGCACGCTTTTTGCGCATCACGCAGCGAAATGGCTGAAGCGCATTTATTGTCCTCATCGATCCACCGTGGTATCAAAATTTTTTCTTGAGCTCTTGTTTTAAAATCTTTCCTGTGGGATTCCGGGGAAAGTCCATCATAAATTCCACAAATTCCGGCAGCTTGTATTTGGCGATTCTATCCTGGAGATATTGTTTGACCTCATCCGCAGTCATTGTGCAGCCTTCATTTAAGATGATGCAGGCTCGTACCCTCTCACCCAGCGCCTTATCGGGCGCTCCAATAACGGCCACTTCTGCAATCTTCGGATGCCTTTCCAGTGGGATTTCAATCTCGCGGGGATAAATATTTTCGCCGCCGCGGTTAATCATTTCTTTCTTACGGCCGGAAATATAAACGTACCCCTTTTCATCCATATGCCCCATATCGCCGGTGTGCAACCAGCCATCCCTGAGGCTTTCCGCCGTTGCCTCCGGTTTATTCAGATAACCGATCATGACCACATCGCCTTTGACACAGATTTCACCTTTCTCACCATAAGCCAGAATATTGTTGGCGTCATCCATGATTTCCACCTCCAGGCCGGGATAGGCCATCCCGATGGACCCTAGATTTTCCGGAATGCCGGAGGATGTGGTGGAAACTCCGGTGGCCTCGGTCAAACCGTAACCGTCAACAACTTGGACGCCGTATTTTTCCTTGAAACCGCGAATCAGTTCTACCGACATTGGTGCCGCACCGGTGAAAGCCATCCTCAGTTTGAGCTTGTTAAATTTAATGGTTTTTGGATCGGCGGCATTAAATATATAGGAATACATGGCCGGCACTCCCTGCACAGTGGTCACCCCATAGCGGGTTAGTGATGGCCAGAAGTCGGTGGGGGAAAAGGTTTTACGGATACATAAAGTCAGACCCTGATAGATAATAGGATAAGTCCAAACGCACAGAGGATTGACATGGAACATGGGCAGGATAATCATAAACACATCGCCGGGCAGAGCTGTGCCGAAACTGGCTCCGCCTTTACAGATAGCCAGTTCGTTGCGGTTGGAAAGAAGGATTCCTTTGGGCATGCCGGTCGTTCCTGAAGAATACAGTAGTATGAAAGGATCGTCCGGTTTCTGAGGAACCAGACATTCAGTCGACGTGTATTTAGCAATAATTTCTTTCAAGGTTGTTTCGGAAATATGTGTTCCGTGATCTACACCTGTGGCTACTTCCACAACAGCCGTCTTGTGGGTGGCTAGTTGCCAGCCTTTAGCGAACTCCTCCATATATTCGCTACCCACAAAAGCCACCCTGGGACGGGAGTCGTCCAGAACGTAAGCGATTTCTGGACCTCTAAGCATATAATTAATCCCGCCGGCAATGGCTCCCAACTTTTGAGCGCCGAACATGGTATAATAAATTTCAGGAGAATTAAGAACCATGACCGACACGATGTCGCCCTTTTTAACGCCCTTTTCCCGCAGATAGTGGGCAACCGAATTGGCGCGGTCATTTACCTGTCTGTATGTGATGACGTCATCATAGTAATAAACGAGGGGGGCATTGGGAATCTCCCGGGCACGGACGACGATCGTTTCGGCGATACTATCAAATTCGATTTTTCTGCCTTGAAGTGTGGCTGATTTTTCCAGCGGAATATAGGTTCGTGCATAACGTTTACTCTTATCGATCATGGATAACCTTCTATAAACAAATGGGGACGGCTCTATTTACTTACTATCATAACGGCAAGCAGAAAATCCTACCCCCATAATCCTCTCCAGATTTATAGTCGTTCATATCATAAATATTGAATAAATAATACCTTGCCATTTCCAGTTTAAAAGATGGATATCCGTCAAAAGGTTCGGACGCTTGACTTCAGTCAATAATGAATACCGCTAGAAACAACCATACCGCTTAAAATCACCGAGTGCTTTGTTATAGGAAGGACTAAACAAAAATTCGATTCTAAATATTTCAACATCGACGAACCAACAGTGCTGTCTGCACCGACTTATCAATGATTTTCGGTTTTGAATTTATGTATGGATACTTTTTAAACTTGTTACTGACTTGATGAGTTCCTAAGCGTTTTTGGTATAAAGGGTATCGCAGATCGGATCTCCAGCGGCTCTGGTTTTAATAATATCCAGAGTAGTCTTACCGTCCGTTGCCGCGGAAAAATATTCGCGATCAATCGCCATAACCGCTTCGCAGAGTTGTCTCGATGTGTTTTCCAGTCCGAAAGGGCACTTGGTGCCCTGAATATGGAACTTTTCATCGGATATGGAGACCACATTGACCGTTGTCGGATCAAAGTTTTTCGTAAAAACTGCGGCAATAGTAGATAGATGACAATCGAGCAGCTTTCTCTTGACTTTAAGACCCAAAGCGCGTCCCTGACGACCGAGAATGCTCTCTATAACGGGCAAAATTTCATCGCCGCATTTCTCATGGAAGGCCTTGATTAAAAGCCCCTGTGCCTCTGTTGCATTTTTTGGCAATGGATCAGTGGTCTTTCTGGACATGCTTTACACCGTCAGTTCAGCTATTTTCTTCTTTGCTTCCTCATTTATTGATAAGGCATTGTTTTTTGACAGTTGAAGTATATGAAGAGGGGTCTTGTAAGTCAATTAAATATTGATTTCCGGTTGAAACAAAGTATATCTGGGAAAATCGCCATATGCCACATTACAGGAAGGAAGAAACAAACATAAACGCCATACCCAAAGTGTCTTTTAAAGGAAGTACCGAAACATTTCGGAGGTAGGTCAGTAATTACTTTTCGTCAACGAGTACGTCAAGGCAGCCTACCTCGGCGTTTAAATCCCCGCGGCCCGCCTCCTTGCCCAAACCGGTATGCAGACAGATTATTATACGGCCCTATTTCCTGCTCTCGAAGGATCGCAGTATGTCGTCCATTTTGCGGAGCTCTTCGCCATAGGCTCCCCAATCCCCTTTGCGCAGAAAGTCCAGCGCCTTCCGGTAATGGGAGAGCGCTTCCAGGGCCAGCTGCCGGTCGGTTTTTTCCCGGACGGGCATTGCTGCGGCAGTCTTGCTGATTTCCTTTTCCCGCATCATTTCCCCACCGAAAAGCCGCTGCAAGGCCAGCTCGAGATTCTCCTCCATGACAATGGAGTTTCCGTAAGCCATGATTACACGTTTGAGTTCCGGAAGCTGTCCTTTTTCGGCGGCAAGGTATAGCGATTCGACATAGAGGATGGACTTCTCGATGGGAATGGCCAGAAGGCTTCCCCGGATGACCTGCGAACCCCGCTGGTCCCATAAAGAAAGCTCTTTCGATATCGCCGTATCCTGGTTAATCCGGGCCTCGATTTGCTGTGGCCCGTAGACAAGCTTGTCCTTCGAAAAAAGATAGACAATAACTTTCCCGTAGTTGGGCGCATCGCAACGGGCGCCCATCCAGGCGGACATGTTATCCTTCTTGCTGGGTGTAAAGGGTAACAGAAGGATAAATTCCTCTTTCTTCTCTTCGGGGAGTTTCATGATTGTATAGTAGGGTTGCATCTCCTGATAGACGCCTCGGACATGATCTGCGGGAGTGGCCCAGAGATCTTCCTTGTTGTAAAAGACCTGGGCATCCTGCATGTGATAAGCTCTGTACATCCTGGCTTGGATGGAAAGCATTTCCGATGGATAGCGGATGTGTTTCTGAAGCTCAGGCTGCATATCTCCCAGTTTCTTGAATACCCCCGGAAAAATCCGAGCATAAGTTTGAATTATGGGATCCTTTTCGTCACTGATGTAAAGCTGTACCGATCCGTCATAAGCATCCACAACGGCCTTGAAAGAATTACGGATGTAATTGCCCATTGAGGGCGTCGGTTCCGAATAGGGAAACCAGCTGGTCAGAGTATATCCGTCCAAAAACCACAAAAGCTTTCCTTCAGGAGAAATCACTAAATAGGGATCGCTGTCCAGCGCTGCAAAGGGAACGATTTGCGCAACCCGATCCTTTATCTGACGATAGTACATAATCCGGCTTGCGGGGGTAATGTCATCGGAAAGGAGCATGGTGAAGGAACCGAAGCGAACGGCAAAAAGCAATTTTCTCAGAAAGGACAGAGGAACGCCGCCCCTGCCTTCATACCGGGAGTAAACGTTCTCGTTTCCCACAGGATAGTTGAATTCCGGCCGATTTGTGCGCACGAAGACGTAGTCATTGGAATTCTCGCCGTAGTAAATCTCGGGACGGGAAATCTTGATATTGATCGTGGAAACAGGCGGAATATCCTTGATGAAAAATTCCGGGAGCCCTTCATTCGAAACACGGTTTACCGGACCCAGGACGGCGCCGTAGCCGTGGGTGTATTCAATATGCTCATTAACCCAGGAACGCGAGGGCAGCGACGCATAGGAGAGTTCCCGCGGGGAGAGCATTACTTGGCGGTACTCCCCGTCTATCCGGTAGCGGTCGTTATCCACGCCGCCGAACTTGTAATAGGTGCGAATTTCCTGCAGCTGGCTGTAGGTCTGCAGTAGCGGGGCATGGTTCCACAGGCGAATGTTTTTGATGGTCAGGTCATTACGTTTTAAGTCTTCCCTGGTCAGGTTCTCCTCCACCGGAAATTGTTTGTCTTCGATATCATTGAGCCGATAGGCTAGCCGGGTAAACTGGATATTTTTTTCAATATAGGGTTTCTCCAGAACGATTTCATTGGGAACGACTTTGAAGCTCTGAACCATCGAAGGATAGATCCCGCGACCGATCACGAGAAAAGCCCCAAAGAAAAGCACGGCAAATACAGGGTAACGCCAGCTCATTTTGAAGGCGAAGCCCAGGAAGGCGATGCCGCATAAAAGAGCAAGTCCCATCAATCCTTTCAAAACCCATAACTGGGTGGTTACATCGGCATAGCCGGGACCGAAGACAACTCCCCGTTTGACGAACAGGATTTCGCTCAGTGCAAGCCATAGCCCGAAAATCGCGACGAAGAAAATGAGAGCTAAAAGAATAGAGAGGTGAATACGGGCGGCAGGCGCTACCTGCAAAGTGCGTGGCGGTACGAAATGGAAAGCCCGGCGGATAAAATAAAGAAAGGCTGTAGAGATGATCGTGAATATCAATACCATCATCAGCCAGGCGTAAAGATGATTTAAAAACGGCAGCCGGAAAACATAGAAGCCGATATCACGCTGGAAAAGGGGATCGGTAACTCCAAAGGACGAAACGTTAAGAAACCTCAGAAAATTTTCCCATTGGGTCGAACCGCTTAGGGCCGCAATGAGGCTGAAAAGAAGAGACCCGATCAAAATCAAAAGTTGCAGGGGCCTGTTGGCTATTTCCAGTTTCGAAATTTGGATCCAGCCTTTTTGATCAATCACATGTAGCCGGGAAGTCAGTCGCAGGGCCGCAAAGAGGTTCCCGAAAAAGATGACAAAGAAGGCAAACCCGAAGAGCAGCGCCATTTTCAGTTGAGCCCACAGGGTTATGGTAAATACATTTTCATACCCCACTTCCTTGAACCAGAGCCAGTCCGTGATCAGCTCCACAGCCTGGCGGGAAAATAGTATTATCAGAAAAAGAACCACGGCTAAAATGATCCATGTCCTTTTGCTCGACATCAGAACTCTGTCCGGCCCTGTTACATTTGTCATCCGCCTTTCTCCTTTGCGATCAAAACTTTTTTATATTTAACCGACATTCCCGATATCAAAGTCATTAGGGCTAATACCCCCTCCATAATTTAGCTGTAAAACTGATGTTAATATATTCAATCACTTGAAACAAATTTTCTTTCAATTGAACTGCCCCCAATACTTGTACCACATTTTAAGTTAGAGTTCCGTAGTTTTGAGGGCTCCGCAAAAACTGTACCAGCTACGCGGTTAGTTTTCCACCTATAAAAAATAGCACTAACCTCCCCCAAAATCACGTTTATTTCTCGTTTTTTACGAGATTTTGTGTAGAGACTGGTTCGCAGTAGACTGCCAGCACCACCAGAAATACGGGCTTCCACGAGGAAACCTTTTTCTATTTTGACTATCACCGCCACAATAATATATACTTTTATCAACAATGTTTGCCTATTCTATTGGGGAGAAAAATCATGAATAATGAAATTAGAAATGCCATATACAAACAAGTAACGGCAGAGCCTTTCGCAAAGAAATTCGGTTTAAAGTTGATCGATCTTCAGGAGGGGTATGCCGAAGTCGAAATGATTTTTACCCGAGATATGGAAAATATGTTCGGTATGGCTCACGGCGGGGCTATATTCGCGCTAATCGATGCAGCTTTTGAAGTTGCTTCCAACTCTCATGGCACTATGGCCGTGGCTTTAAACATGAACATAAATTATCTTGTTTCACCCGCTAAAGATTCTAAGCTAACTGCTAAAGCAAAAGAAATCAACAAAGCTAAAAAAACCGCCGCCTATGATATTATCGTGACCGACGATAAAAATAATCTTATTGCCGCCTGTCAGGCACTTGTTTATCGAATGGAAAAACCGCTTCCTTTTCTAGGAAGTTAAAGGATAAAAGACTGAAGACCGAAGGACAAACCTCTATGAAAAGCCCCTGAAGACGAACTTCAGGGGCTTTTGCTGAATACTTTTTTACCTAAAATTATTTACTGGGGTAGGGCTCCGGTAAATACATCTTCAAAGGCTTCTACTACAGCTTGCTCTCCCGAAGTTATATAATCCAGATAGCCGTAATAATGCTTGAATTCGGCACCCAGATAATATCTGGCCGATAATATTCTCCCATAATAGTAGGCGGCCTCCGCATTATCTTTAACCATATTTACCACTTTTTCTCCGGATATGTCCTTGGCAATCGCTTTTAGTTTCGGAATAGTAATCGTTAAAGACCACAAATGCATCCAGGCGTGCGCCAGCATTCTCATAGCATTCTGCAGGGGGGTGGCAATCGCCAGAATATCCAACATTTTTTTCTGTTCCTTATACTCGTTCAATTTTTGTATTGTTTGGTCCATTCTTTCCACACCCGTGCGGACAGCCGCTATATATTTTTCATCAACGACCCCTTTGGCCTTATCTATCGTTTCCTGAATTCTTTTTTTGAAGATTTTATAATTATACATCTCCGGATTCATGAGCAGTTTTCTCATGGTCAGATCCATGGATTGAATACCGTTTGTTCCCTCGTAGATAGCGAGAATTTTACAATCACGGGCGAACTGTTCAACAGGATATTCCGAACAATATCCGTAACCACCATAAACCTGCATGGCCTCGGAAGTTACCAGCCAGGCAAGATCGGTATTGCCCGCTTTACACAGTGGAATAAGAAAATCCAAAAGCGCTTGTGCTTCCTTTGCCGCCTCACCTTTTTCTACCCGGCTGATATCGGCCGAATAAGCGGCAAGCAGGGTAAGCATTCTCATCGCTTCCACCTGCGCCTTCATCCACAACAACATTCTCTTGACGTCGGGATGCTTTACAATCGGAGCTGACGCAGTATCTCCTTTCTTCGCGGGATCAGTTCCCTGCAGCCTGTTTTTTGCGTAAGTTACCGCGTGCATATAAGCAGAACTCGATGCGCCCGACGCCTGATTGGCCACATCAAGCCGCGCTTCATTCATCATCTGAAACATGATTTTCATTCCCTGCCGCTCGGCGCCTAGAAGGTAGCCCACGCATTTATCATTGTCACCCAGACTCAATGAACAGGTAGCCGATCCTTTGATTCCCATCTTGTGTTCAATGCCGGTGGTTATTATATCATTGCGCTCACCTAAGCTTCCATCCGGCTTTACATGATATTTCGGCACAATGAATATCGATATACCCGGCGTTCCCGGGGGATCTCCTTCAATACGGGCCAAAACCGGATGGATTATATTTTCATACATATCGTTATCGCCGGCGGTAATGAAGATTTTCTGTCCGGTTAAAAGATAAGTTCCGTCTTTTTGTTTAACCGCTTTTGTTTTTAAAGCGCCAACATCGGAACCGGCGCCTGATTCGGTCAGGCACATCGTTCCGCCCCACTGGCCGGATACCATTTTTTCCATGTACGTTTTTTTCAATTCTTCGGAGCCGAAATTCTCGATAAGCCGGGAAGCTCCCCCCTTCAGCGTATCGTAAGTGAGAAAAGCCACGGCGGCGGCGGAAAAATAATCCATAATAGAGCGGCAGATGACTTCGGGCATTCCCACACCGCCCCATTCCGGCTCGTTTCCCAGTCCGGAAAAGCCAGACTCTTTATAAAGCCTCATTGCCGACTTGTATCCCTCGGGAATAGTAACCGATTTTGTTTCGGGATCATACTTAGCACCGGTTTTATCGGCTTCGGCATTGGCGGGATAAACCTGCTCGACGGCAAGCTGCTCTGCCAGCTCCAGTGTGGCTTCATATGTATCTTTATCAAAGCCGGAAAATTTATCGTACTTACTGAGCTTGTCCGCTTGCAATACCTCGAATAAAACAAATCTTACATCTCGTGAATCAACCAAAGGATTTAATGCCATAACACACTCCTCAATTTATATTTCTTGCAGAATCGTTGTCCTTCACCAGTCCTTACTACTCCGGTGACTACGGCCACAAAAATCCAGCAATTTATTTTTATCCTATCGCAAGTTTTCGCCGCACAATACAGCATTGGCAGCAAAAAAATCAAGCTAATCTTAATATAAGTTGTGCATATAAACTTTCATTTGGTTTATTTCGATTTATAATCAAAGACATTCACTTTACGAGTAAAAGCCTTCCATAAAGTTTCGTGTAACAATACCTTTTTATCACGGATTAATTTTTTATCTCTTTTTTCCAAACTATTTTTTAAGAGTCACTTTAATTAATTTTATGATCCACCCACTATATAAATACGCCATCTACTATGATACACTTTCGATATAGAACCTTTCTATAAAATAGCTATTTTTACCAAAATTAGGTTTCTTTTTATACAATAAACCGTATTCAAATAAACCCGGTTTATTTTCTTGACACAAATTTGTTCTTCATATAATCACACGTTTCACCATTTTTGCTAATCTCATCCGGTATTGTTATGCCGATAAGGCATCTGCTCGAATAATTATCGTGCTGAGCTGACTAAACCAAGCTATAGTTTATTCACCAAAAAAATTAAGGCTTTTGAAAAAATGTCAGTTACAGCAGCCAAGAAAAAACCTTCCAAACAGATTGATTTATTCGATCTGGCAAAAAACATCATCTCCAATATCGGCGTCGGTATATATATTGTACAGCGTGGAAAATTCGTCTATATCAGCCCGCTTTATAGTAAGTTTACCGGTTATTCCGACCCGGAACTCCTAGACAAAAATTCACTTGATCGTGTTCACCCTGACGATAAAGCAATGGTGAGGGAAAAGGCCGTAAAGAGCCTGAAAGGGAAGTACCCCGAAAGCTATGAATACAGGTACATCAGAAAAAATGGCGATACAATGTGGATTTTGGAGATGATTACATCCATAACCTATAAAGGGCATCGTGCCACGCTCGGAAGTTTTATGGATATTACCGAGCGCAAAAGAATAGAAGAAACATTGCTCAGGAGTGAGGAAAAGTATCGAAGCATTCTGGAGAGCATCCGGGAAGGCTATTTTGAGCTTGACCTTGACGGTAATTATACATTTGCGAATGAAGCAAACTGCAGATATCTGGGATATACCAAAGAAGAACTGATCGGCATGAACTACCGGCGGCATATGGATGAAGAAACCGCTAAAAAATTGTACAAGCCTTATTTGGAACTTTATCGCACAGGTAAACCGATAGACGCGTTAGAACTGGAGTCCATCAGAAAAGACGGGACGAAAGCTATTCACGAAACATCGGTATCTCTTATCAGAAATTCAAAAGGTAATCCTGTCGGATTCCGGGGTGTTTCCCGAGACGTAACCGAGCGAAAAAATATGGAAGAAGCCCTGCGCCAATCCGTAGAGAAATACCGAAACATTCTTGAAAATATGCAAGAAGGTTATTTTGAAATAGACCTCACAGGCACTTTTACTTTTGTTAATGATGCGGAATGCAGAAACATCGGATATTCCCGTGAGGAATTAATTGGCATGAATCACCGGCAATTTCAAGATGAAAAAACGGCAAAAAATATGCGCCGAATTTTCACCAATGTTTACTTAACAAGTCAACCGGTTAAATTATTAGACATAGAAATTATTCGAAAGAACGGAACGAAAGGGTTCAACGAAATTTCCATCTCTCTTATACGGGACAATGAGGGTACGCCAATCGGATTTCGGGGAATCAGCCGCGACGTTACAGAGCGCAGGCAAATGGAAGAGACAATCCGGCAGTCAGAAGAAAAGTATAGAACTATCATTGACGAAATGGATGAGTGGTATTTCGAAATCGACCTCACCGGCAACATTGTTTTCATCAATGATGCCGTTGCCCGCAGCGTTGGATATTCGCTAAAACAATTAATCGGAATAAACTATCGGTCCTTCATTAAAAAAGACCAAGCCGGCGAACTCTACAAAATATTCCGTCAGGTTTATGAAACCGGCGAACCGACGAAGAGTTTTCCCTATGAATTTATCCGGCCGGACGGTACCATAACTCTTTTCGAACTTTCTATTTTCCCCAAACTAGACGGGGAAGGAAAAGTTTTTGGATTTCGAGGAATTGGGCATGATATTACCGAGCGGAAACGGACGGAACAACAACTCAACTATATAGCTACCCATGATCCGCTGACTGGATTACCTAACCGGATTCTGTTTATGGACCGACTCAAAATGGCTCTGGCCCAAGCCAAGCGTAACGGCCAAAAGCTGGCGGCAATGATGCTTGATTTGGATCACTTCAAGAATGTCAATGATACGCTGGGACACATGGTTGGAGATCAATTGCTAAAAGAGATAAGTCTGCGGCTAACTGGCCGCCTGCGCCAAAATGATACAATTTCTCGATTGGGAGGCGACGAATTTATAATATTATTGCCGGCAATAGAAAGGGTTGAAGATTCTATTGAGGTTGCCGAAATTATTTTAAGCTCTTTCCAGCAGCCCTTTACCTGTGACGATAATAAAATTACATCCAGCGTCAGTATAGGCATTGCCATCTACCCTGATGACTGTGAAGACATTGATTCTCTTTTGAAAAATGCCGATATGGCCATGTACTACGTCAAAGCACACGGACGAAACGGTTACCATTTTTTCGCCAATATAAAATCTTATCAATCCAATTGATTATTTTGTCGAACAGTTGAAAACAAAAAAATATTTCAAGACCATTAAATTAAATGACCGGCTATTTATTCTAAGATCATCAGGGCATCGACCACAATTGGCTTCTTCCCGAAAATTATGACAGGGTTGAGATCAATTTCCTGCACATGATCGATTTCCAAACCGATTTTCCCCAACTGTATAAGAATATCCGCAAGGCTTTCCACATCCGCAGCTTCCATTCCACGAAAGGCACCAAGGATATTATGCCCTTTGATCTCCTGCATTATTTCCAAAGCGTCGCTCTTTTCAAGAGGCGCCCGGCGAAAAGAAATGTCTTTGAGGATTTCCGTAAAAATTCCTCCCAACCCAAACATAACACAAGGGCCGAACTGATCATCGCGAGTCATACCCATGACGAGTTCCCTTCGTCCTGGGATCATTTCCTGGATCAAAACAGCTCCACTATAAACATTCAGTCTTTCTTTAATTTGATCAAAGGCTTTCAGAGCTTCCGCATCGCTGCGTATATCTGTATAAATCAATCCTTTTTCCGTCTTATGGACTATTTCAGAAGAACAGCCCTTCATCACCAGGGGATAACCGATTTCCTGTGCAGCCTTTTCCACATCGGCTCTCTTCTCAGCAAGACATTCCCGTGTCACAGGAATGCCATAAGCGGCTAGCACTTGTTTTGCCTCATATTCGGATAGGGCTTTGCGCCTCTTCTGCATGGCATTCTTAATTATCAGGATGGCGGAATCTTTATTCATTTTCGGCCTTCCTCCTTCCATAGTAACTATTGACGTGCCCGATAGCGCGAATGGCTTCATGGAGCTCATCAAAAACAGGCAGGCCGCGATCAAGAAACTCCCTTCTTGCCAGTGCCAGCATTTCTATAATATCCAAATCATCTACTCCCCTTTTCGGGTTGGCCAGAACGACAACGATTGGTTTACCGGTCTCTTTCATCACATCACGGATTGTCTCGGCCAGTTCCCGGTAGGGCGCCACTTCCGCTACCGGCTTTCCCAACGCGCGCGCTATTGTTTTATAATGATAAAGAAGCGAAATAATTATTTGTAGATCGATCCGGTCATCTTGAGCCGTATTACGAAGAATCTCTTTTAAGACTTTCGGCGAAACAAAGGGATTGGCTACGTCAATGGGGTTTAAGGCGCTCGATCCTGGTTTCGGCAGTAATTCCCCGATTCGCGTCTGAAGATCGGCCGATAGCGGCGGAATCTCGATACCGAAAGCTTCCGCGGCATCACAGGCAGTAACACCTAAAGCGCCTCCCCCGCCGACAACAGAAATTGCCTTGAAAACTTTTTCCGGTAAAAGGGAAAAGGCCAGACTGGCCTCGACTAATTCCTCCAAATCCTGAACCTGAATAGCATTAACCTGCGTGAGAACAGACTGCCAGATAACGCGACTTCCTCCCATGGACGCCGTATGGCTCACGACCATTCTTTGACCGGCAGGCGAGAGACCTCCCTTGCAAACGATAACGGGCTTACTGTAAGAAGCAGCCTTGATCTCCCGGAAAAAGGAATCTCCGTCTTTGATGCCTTCGATGTACATGGTGATAATCCGCGTTTCGGGATCGCGAGCGAGATAGCGCAGAAGCTCCGTTTCCCTTAAATCGGCACCATTCCCGAAACTGACAACCTTGCTGAATCCAATGCCCATCCATTTTCCTTTATGGGCAAAATCGATGGCCATACCGCCGCTTTGTGACAAAAAAGCAACGGGGCCGCTTCGGCGCGAGAGGTCCGGTCCCGGCAATAAGGTCAATCTGCTTCGGGGACAATAAATGCCAAAGCAGTTTGGGCCGACTACCCGGATTCCTTTTGCCGCTATTTGCCTGATCTTCTTTTCCAATTCAATGCCTTCCGCCGTTCCAAGTTCACTGAAACCAGCTGAAAGGATTTCTGCACCCGCCGCACCATTTTTTCGGCAAGCCTCCAGAACATCCGGCACCGCTTTGGCAGTTACGCAAATTATCGCAAAATCCAATCTCACGGGTATATCTTCGATCTGCCTGTAGATATCCGTACCGGAAAATTCTCCGCCTTTGGGATTTACCGGGAAGATTTCTCCTTCAAACCCCATGGCTTGCAAGGCATTGAACATGCCGCTTCCAAAGCCGGTGCCTTCCTCTGAAACACCGACAATGGCCAGCTTTTGCGGATGAAATATTCTTTCGTAGTCTGCTATTATCGTGTCGCAATTTTTTTGATCCATGACATCAACCCGTTATTCGTTATTCCCGACCAGTTGCAATGGTCCGTTGACCTTGTCAGGTATACTTAACTGGGATTATCAAACGAACTAGCGCTTAATCCTGCCCTGAGCATACTGAAATGCCGCTTCAATAAATTTACTGAAAAGCGGATGTGGTTTTGTCGGCCTTGATTTAAATTCCGGATGAAACTGGCAGCCCAAAAACCAGGGGTGATCTTTTATTTCCACAATTTCCGCTAAACGGCCATCCGGTGATATACCGGTGATCCGCAATCCTTTACTGGTAAGCTTTTTTTTATAAGCATTGTTGAATTCGTAGCGATGACGGTGCCGCTCCGAAATTTCTTTTTGCCCGTAAGCTGCAAAAGCAAATGAATTCGGTTCGATAATACAGGGCCAAGCCCCCAATCTCATCGAAGCGCCTTTTTCTTTTACATTGCGCTGTTCAGGAAGCAAATCAATTACCGGGTACGTAGTTTTAGGATTAAATTCTGAACTATTGGCTTTCATTAGTCCGCAAATATTTCTGGCGTATTCCACTACCGCCATTTGCATCCCCAAACAAATTCCAAAATAAGGAATTTTGTTTTCCCGTGCATATTGCGCGGCAAGGATCATCCCTTCAATACCGCGGCTACCAAACCCTCCGGGGACTAAAACGGCATCAACATCGTTTAAATAATCGCCGATGCCCTCTTCTTCAATTTTTTCCGAATCAACAAATTTTAATTTAACACGGCAATTGTTAGCAATGCCTCCATGCACAAGGGCTTCATTAAGGCTTTTGTATGAATCGGTGAGATTCACATATTTACCGACAATAGCCACACATACTTCATGCGGCGGGTCATTGAACTTGCTCACTACTTCCTCCCAGGCATCCAGCTTGGGCTGTCCTGTCCAGATATTGAGCAAATCAACAATTTTACTATCCAGACCTTCGCGATGAAAAACCAGCGGCACTTCGTAAATACAACCGACATCTTTAGCCGTAAAAACCGCCGCCACCTCCACATTACAAAAGAGTGCGATTTTAGCTTTAATTTCTTCGGAAAGAAAATTCTCCGTCCGGCAAAGAAGTATATCCGGCTGAATGCCGATTTCACGCAGGGCCTTAACGCTGTGCTGTGTAGGTTTTGTTTTAACCTCCCCGGCGGTTTTAATAAACGGGACCCACGTCAAATGAATAAATATGGCGTTTTGTTTTCCCGCTTCATTTCGGAATTGGCGGATCGCTTCCAAAAAAGGAAGACTCTCAATATCGCCAACCGTGCCGCCGATTTCCACTATAGACACATCGAAACCCGATGCCGTTTGACTTATATAATCTTTAATTTCATTGGTGATGTGAGGGATAACTTGCACGGTCTTGCCCAAATAATCACCACGTCTTTCCTTGGTAATAACGGAATAGTAAACTTGCCCGGTAGTTAGGTTGTTGCACTTTCCCATGCAGGTAGAGGTAAATCTTTCATAATGTCCCAAATCGAGATCAGTTTCCGCACCGTCATCAGTGACAAAGACTTCGCCATGCTGAAAAGGACTCATCGTCCCGGGATCAACATTGATATATGGATCCAGCTTTTGATTGGTAACTTTCAGCCCACGGCATTCCAGCAAGGCTGAGATTGACGCTGCCGCCAAACCTTTGCCCAGCGAAGAAAGAACACCTCCAGTGACAAAGATAAACTTTGTTTTCATTTTTTCTCCTCGATACCTAATATAAATTCATGATTGCAGAGTCTCATGCGGTCTCTCCCGCAAGTTCGCCGACAAACTTCAACCCTCTATAAGAGCACATCGCTTAATACGTCCGGCAAGGTTTTCCACCGGTTCGCTGAACAAGTCAATAAGTGGAATTCCCCCCAAATAATTGTCGTCCCAATTAACGTTATATTCATTGACCAAGTTCCTGATATCGTTGTACCTGTAACCCAATACTTTTTTCTTTTCGCGAAGAGATAAAAGTTCGTTATATTCAATATGCAGCAGAAGTAAATTGCCGACAAAATCATTTTCTCCCAATAACGGTAGAACTAATATGGATGCCCCATCAGTTTTGCCTTTACCCATATAAATATTACCTGTACTGACAATTGTTCTTTTAGTTCCCATGAGCAGTTGGGAATTCTCAGCTCGCGAAATCATCTGCTTGGCTACTCCGCCCTTTTCCCTTATAATAATAGTAGAACCTTCCGTTGGATTACCTTCTTCATCAAGATTGTTAATATTATAAAGAGTATATCCTCGCACGGCCAAAACCGCCGGCTGTATTCTGCTTATGGCCAAAATATTCTTGTAAGTTAAATTTTTCGTGGCAAACTCAAGTTTCTCCAGAAGATCAAACACAGCTCCTTTTAATATTTTTTCTTTACGGCTTGTGCCTACTGTAACTGTTTTTGCTTGATGGCGAATGGCATCTATAGGCCGGGTAAGTTCATCAATTGCTCTTCCCAGAGTGACATCTAAAAGATCAAGCGGAGAATCTTCATTCTTAAATTCATGGCGGAAATCCTCCAGTGGCAGCTTACCGGCAGCATATTTCAGCAAAAGCGCCAAATCGGAAATAGTTTTTACACTTAATAAATTGAAAGCGCCGTCATTACGATGACTATTAAAAGTATGATAAAAATCATTTATTAAGTGGCGAAAATGGAAATTCGCAATTCTCTCATACAACGAGTAATTCATCTTTACATGTTCGGCCAGAGCCAAATTCAAACGGTTTCTGAATTCTCTGAAAATAAAAGCTTCTTTATCAATAGCGCAAGCGGCATAGTATCCCCACAAATGCCCGGCCATAGTATTTAGTATCACTGGTAGGGGCATAGAAGCAGAAGGAATAGAAATCACAGCATCGGCGATTTTATTGAAACGATCATCGCCTTCTTCCGCAAAAACTATAACTGCGGCCTTGTGCGCTTTAAAAATTGCCACGTCTTTGGCAATATCTTCCACAACCGGCTCCGGATTACCTGAAGCACAAACCAAAATTAAAGGTTCTGCCGACAAATCAATATGCTTTTTGTTTTCCACGATGTCAGAAGAAATGGTTTTATAACAAAGCTCGCTGAGTTTGATTCTTATTTCATCGGCTGCCGCTTTGTTGGGCCCGCTGCCCACAACCGCCCAGAATTTCTTGGTCAAAGTTTTCTCGACCGAAGCGGAAATTTGATTTCTCAGGTCAAAGACTCGCGCCATTAACTCAGGCGCCTCCTCCAGATTGTGCAACTCCCGGGCTATGTAGTCATCAGTTCGGGTTTTCATCACTTGCGCCAGGAAAAGGGCTAAAACTTGCCCGGCAATAATTTGGGAATAAAAAGCTTTTGTAGAAGCAACGGACATTTCTATATCGCGGCCGTCGCTCGTGTAAAATACTCCGTGCGATTTAGCGGTAATATCCGACTGCCTTCTGTTTACTATGGAAATTATAAAAGCACCTCGCTCTTTGGCCATTGCTACGGCACGATTTGTATCCGTTGTTGTTCCGGATTGAGTGATAGGGATTACCAATGTATCCGATAAATCGTCTTTTAACAAAAAACCGCTTAATTCGGAAGCCACCCTGGCTATTATATTAATGCTTCCGCCTTTCAAGTAAAGTTCCATAGCATCGGCTATGGCGACCCCGGCAACAGCCGCCGTCCCATGGCCGATAACTATAATATTTTTAATGGCGCCGTTTTGGAGACCCAAACGAACAGGCTCAGGAACAATATCTGAGCCTAAGTTGAAAACGACTTGGGGCAAAGATTTGTCCCTGGTCAAAATGCGGTATTTGCCCCGCAAGGTTCTTTTTATGGAAACAGCCGATTCGGAAATTTCCTTCAGGAAAAAATGAGGATAAGCGCCGCGATCGATGTCTCGAGTCGTCATTTCGGCTTTTTGTATATCGCTTTCTTTTAAAGTAATTTCTGTACCGTCATAATAACAAGCGGTAATTCCCGCCAATCCTCCGAAGGAGTTTTGGTCTAAAATAAAAATTTGTCCTGCTGCTGAGTTTTCACCGTCAACATCCAACTCGCCGTTCATTTTTATAAAATTAGGCATCACTTCCACCAGACCATAGAGCTCTGAAGAAAACATATACTGATCGGAACTGATTCCAAGATAGATAGACTGACCGCTGCCTTTAAGCGCCAAAAAAACCTTACCGGGTTCGAGATCACTGGTCATAGCTATGGCGTGTGACCCCTCAAAATCTTTTACCGCAAAGCGAAAGGAATCGGCAAGGTTATTTCCGGCCATTAGATATTTTTCAATTTGCAAAGGGATAGTTTTTGTATCGGTTGTAATTTCGGGCGCGATCAATTCGTTATTCGCTTCCAATTCCGCGCGCAACGTTGAATAATTATCAATATCTCCGTTTAAGACAATATTAATTTGAGCTTTGGATTTTGGATAAAAGGGAAAGGATTGACCGGCCTGATTAGGTTTATAGTTATTGACTGGATGACAATTTTCTTCCGTAATGGAACCAACAGAAGCCCAACGTGTATGGGTAATCGCTGTTTCGCATGCCGTATCCAGCCGGGCAAAATATTGCAGAATCCGGTCTTTTCTAATCACCTGTCTTAAATCACGGACATTGCGACCCAACTCACCGACAATAGAAAAAGTTTTATAGGTAAAAGTTATATTTATTCCCTTTTCGCTTCCGGTAAATACTCCGGACGCAACCCAAATCGAACCGTTAGTAAGGTCCCCCTCCTGCGACCGCATTAAATAATCTTCGTATAAACTTTTTTCCTTCAGGCTGAGTATTATACTTTCCATTGCTTTTTCTTTTTCCAAGGTGAAAACAATTTGCAGTCCCGCCGAATCCCTGCCCCGCACTTCCAGGCGATCCAGCGCATTGAGCAGGAAATTAATTTTCCGGTATTTTCTAAAAGCCGTCGGTTTTATTGCGCTTGCTTCACCTGTACCGGAAATATCTATAATTTTAACAAAATTAGCCAAAATGTCTTTTTCTAAAGTCCACTGAATATCTTTAAGCAGAATAATCCTGCTATTGATGGTTTCAAGATCAGCGGAGGTAAATTTTGCAGCTTGATCTTCCAGCATTTTCTCTTCCTGAACCAAAAATATTTTCATTTCCTTTTCTAAATCGAAAAGCTTTTTGGCTCTTTGTGTCTGAAAGAAAAGAATTTCCTGAGCGCTCTCCCGCTTCAGTTCCAACGTAGCTTTTTCCATGGAGGTAAGTGTATCAAGTCCGCACACGTAAGCTTTAGCGACAATGTTTTCAGCTAAAACATTTCTAAGTGACGAACGTTTAATTTTATCCCACAATTGTATAAGCTCTAAATCAGCATTTAAACTTACAGCTTTTTGCTGAGACCGGAAAGTCATCAATCCGGCGAAACCGCAGTTAAGTTGAAAAGGTATACTCGGGAAAAATATTATTGCCGGAGCGCTAATGTAAGCCGGATTTTTTCCGACAAATATTTTACAGACCTTAAAATAAAGGCTTATATTTTTTATTGTATTTAATATTTGCGTAACAAACATTGTTTCTTATTTCTGCCGCAGAACGCCAGAGATTTTCATGCACCCGGCGGCAACCTCCTGAACAACATCATTCAACCAATCCATACCTGCTCTGGTTTGTACAGATGTTAAAGCCTGTATTGTTTGCAGATAAGAATTAGCCTTACCTGATTGGCGTTGTATTATTTTTATAAACGTTTCTTTTTTCTTCAGAGAGATTTTTTCTTCGCTGTTGCCGAAAAGATATTCTTCCATCTGCGGCCAATCACGGATAAACTGTTTTTGTTTACGCAATACTATACCCGATAAGTTTTTCTTCATTTTTTCTGCGGCTATAATTGTTTTCTCCAAGTTTTGCGCGAACAATCGTAATTGCCTGATTCTTTCAATAATGGCTTCATCTAAAACATCAAGGGCTCCGGCATATAAAGCCTCGCCGTACTTAAATCTAATAAAGAATTCGCGGCGAACAAAGCGATACCATTGTCTTAAGGCCAACAAATTGGCGATATAACCTATATTGTGGTTAACTTTGCGGCTAATATCACCATCAATTCCGGGAACAAATTTTTTGGGCTCAAATGATAAAACAGAGGGAGGCCAAATCATTTCTGCGGTTATGCAATCCCGCCGGCAAATAACACCTGCTGGAATGACTGTGCCATAAGCTATTTGCAGCGGTCCCACGATTCCGCCTTGACCACCCAGGAATATCGGCTCTTCGCGCAACATTACACCTCGCGGAACATCTCCTATTAAAGAAGGAGTTGCCTTGTCCTGCTGGGGAGTGTAATTGAAATGAATATAAGAACTGCCTACTTCGCTATGCTTTTTCCGGCTTGTGCCGCCCGCCATGAGGCAATCACAAAAATTAATCAGGCTACCTAACGTAACGAAGGGAAATAAAATCGTTTGCTTTAAACCGACGGTGTGATTTCCACGAGATTCTTCTTCCAAAAGGCAGCCGGAGCGGACTTGTGCATTGCTGCCCATTGTTACCTTATCCAGGAAAACCGAATCGGCAAAGTACCCTCCCTTAAGCTCCACCGCCGCTCCCAGTTGGCAGTTAATCAAATTAACAGGCGCTTCATATCCCAATTTTACATCTTGGGCAATTAACGTATTTTCTCCGCAAATCCTTGCTGCACCGTAAATTATTAAAGAACTGTCAATTCTCTCTGGATTTACTTCCTTGCCGATTTCCACAGAAAAAGGGGCCGTAATCCGAACCCCTTTCTTTAAGAGACAAGTTACCTTTTCAGGTAATTTTGCATTTTTTTTAATGGCTCTAATCATAAATGTTTTTATAGTGCTTATCTATTCTTTTCACAGTTGATACCTAATTTGACCATTTTATCGGTAAACGTGTTACGGCTAATTCCCAGAAAAACGGCCGCCGTACTTTTCACGTAGTTTGAACGGCGCAGAGCAATTTTAAACAAGCCTTTTTCCACCATCGACATAACTTCTTCGTAAAGCTTACTTTTGCGACCACTGGAAGCCGATAAAACAGTAGTAATGTCTTCCAGTTTTTTTTCCATTATTTCCTCAACAACCGCGTAAGGGGTTTCCTTCACCTTCATCACTACTTTTGAACTCTTTTGTTTTTTCGACCGCATTTTTCGAAGTTCCCCCTTCCGGACAAGATTAAATTAGGAATTAAAAACATGTGTTTCTCAATATGCTTTTTTAAAATTTAAGCTGGCGAAAATTTTAAAATTATAACGGCAATAATGATCAATACCGTAATCCAACTCATAACAATCAAAGAAAGTCGCTCGACAGGATGATCTAAATAATTTTTTACTTCTATTTCCACCTTTTCTGCTCCCAGCTTATCCACAAGAGAGCGAACAAGTAAAGAGTGGTTTCCCAATATATTGGAGAAAAAATAAAACCCTTTGGTCGTTGTTAATAAAAAATAGGCTTTATGCCGCAGTTCAACAATCGCCAAATGGGTAATTTCCCGCCAAAAAAAAATTTTAATCCGGAAAAACTTTTTTAATTGTAGACCTTCTTCGGTTACGACAATTTCTCTTCTTGCTGTTTCAATGCCGATCAATAAAGAACTGATAAAAAAAACCGCCAGAACTATTCTTTCCCACATTTGCCCTCTAAATAAACTGACAACCAACAACAGAAACAGAAGGACAATTACTGCCGTTAAAGGTATAAGAAAAGCCCGTCTAACTTTGAAAATATTTTGTGCCATTTATTACTTTCCAATTATAATTTTATTGGTCAAGCCATCCTTAAATATGGTTTTCTTGACTGGCATTATTTTTCTTTCTAATCACGGGTATGAACTCCAAAGCAAGCTACGGGGTATTATGCCCCCCGCTTCGTCCCGCCAGCAGCGGGATTCAACTTACCACTTTCCCTACACTTCGTTATGGAAATTGGAGTTTCACGAAT
>DLME01000271.1 GCA_002479215.1 Syntrophaceae bacterium UBA7544 | reverse complement strand
GGGGCTCTAAGGTCATGAGAAACCGAATAAGAAAATGCTTCCAACTCTTTGTTTGAAGCTTCCAGATCCATAGTACGTTGCTTCAACTCATCTTCAAATTTCTTACGAAGGGTAATTTCCCTGGCATAGAGTCTATACGTGTTCGTGGATGCCACGTATGCCATTGTCTCCTCATACCAATATTCATCGATATTGACATCTTTTACTGCCACTGATGTTTCTGAATCTCTGACGATGTTGATAAAGTCGGTAAGAAACTTGCGTTTTTGACCATGGATCATTCGTGGAAATTTCAAGCGTGCCGCTGGATTGGCATATATGACATCGCCTTCACCGCTAACTTCAACAATAGGCATGGGATTATACTCTGGGAATGAAGCCAAGTGAACGACTTCAGTTTCAGCCCGTTTCCGCGCAGTAATATCGATATTTGTCGATAGGGAATACTCCTGTCCTTGCAGGCTAATCCTGTCGATTGACGATAGCATTTCTATTATCCGGCCGGTTTTAGTCCGGAAAGTTAGCTCGATATTCGTTACTTTGCCTTGCTGGCGCAGGAGACGGAATACTTCATCTCGTTTATCGGGGTTAATGTGCATATTTAAATCACGGGAATCACGCCCAATAATTTCATCCCGGGAAAACTCCAGCATCCTGAGATAGGCATCGTTAACTTCGACACACCGCCCCTCGGGTAGATGAGTTATTACCATACCGATGGGACTCGAATGAAAAATCTCTGAGAATTTCTCTTCGCTTTCTTTCAGCCTTTTTTCAGTTTCGATGCGCTCAGTAATATCATGTCCAATAACAAGCGCAATATTTGAGCTCTCTTTTGAGAACGCAATGTTTAAAGTAATCCACAAAGTGGAACCGTCTTTTTTCTTAACTCTATATTCTACCGAATCATCAATCTTCTCTCCTGCAAGCTGGTGCTGAATTCTGGTCATAAATAGTTTTTTACTTTCCTCATCAAGCAGCTCACTCGGCCCGAGGGCAAATAATTCTTCCCTGGTATAACCGGTTAAGGAGCTCATGGCATCATTAAGACTCAAAAAACGCTGTGTGCGGTAATCTATCTCGTATATGCCCGTTGGAGCGTATTTTATGAGCGCGTTTGCTTTGGCCTCGCTCTCCCTAAGCGCTTCTACCGCTTTTTTACGCTCGGTAATATCGGTCAGGAAAGAATAATAATATTCGACTTGCCCCTCGGCGTTTCGCACAAGGTGTACCAGTAGCTCGATGGGCACGCGGGATTTATCCTTGCGTATGTACTCTTTCTCATAAAGCACAGGTTCCCCGGTTCTGGCCAGTTCGGCCAGCTTTTCCGTTTCCATCGAGCGGTATTCAGGTGGGGTTAGAACCGTCGCCCAATCCAGTGTTTTGAGTTCCTCAGCTGTGTAACCAGTCAGGTCACAGAATGCCTTATTAACTATACCCAGGCTGCCATCAGGTAATCCGATGCCGAAAGGCTGAGAAGCATGTTCCAGAATATCTGCCAGCAACCGGTTGCGCTCTTCGACATGGCGGAGGATAATCTCTGCTTTTCTGCGCTCCGTGATATCTCTGAAAACCAGGACAACACCAGAGATTATCCCTTTGGCATCTTTTATCGGGGCGCCGCTGTCGTCGATGGAAATCTCCGTGCCGTCTTTTCGTATCAGGATGGTGTGGTTAGTCAGACTGCAAATAATGCCCAATTGCAGCACTTTGTCTACGGGGTTTTCCGCTTTCTGCCGGGTGGTCTCATTGATAATGTTAAATATTTCGACGATTGGCTTCTGATTGGCCTCCCCAGTTTTCCAACCGGTTAAATCTTGGGCCACGGTATTCATAAAGCTGACCCTGCCGGATACATCTGTGGCTATGACCCCGTCACCAATGCTCGCCAGGGTGGTGGCCCAGCGTTCTTCACTCTGCCGCAAGGCTTCTTCGTCTTTCTTGTGCTCACTGATCTCGTCTCTGAGTTGTAAATTCGCTTTTTCAAGTTCTGACGTTCTTTGTTGCACCAGTTCCTCGAGGTGGTCGCGGTATTTTATTAATTCAGCTTCACTCTTTTTGCGGGCAGCAATTTCTTTAATCGCGACCTGATTTTGCCTCCTGAGATTAGAAGTTAAATAGCTGAATAGCACTCCCACAACGAGAAATATTGCTAAGATTGGTCCTGCATCACTGCTGTATGTAATTTGGTGAATTGGCGGAATAAAATAATAATCATAGGCCAAAAAACTAAGTACACAAACTAATAAAGATGGACCCAATCCAAAGAAAATGGCGACCGGAACAATCGCTACCAAATACAGAATTGGCACATTAGTCGGTATTATATTGGGTTGTGCCAATAATTTTAACCATGTGGCTAAGGCTACGGCTCCGACAGCCACTACATAACCTAGCGAATTACGAAATATTTTATCTAATATTTTAGGTTCGCGCATAACTACCCCTCCGTGGCATCATTGGGATATTGACAAATACACCATGAAAATAATCTATCTTCATTAGTTAGCAATCTCATTAAGTTGCCGTCGACTGACAGTCTTTTCTTGCCCTCCAAGTTCCCTCCTATTTCTCAACTTAACGTAAAATAGAATGTCGCCCCTTTCCCCACTCCACTTTCTGCCCAAACTTCGCCGCCTTGCCGCCGAATCATGCACTGGACAGTGGGCAAATCAATTCCAGTACCGGCAAACTCAGACGCCTTATGCAATCGCTGGAAAGGTTGGAAAAGTTTATTGGCATAGGCCATATCGAATCCGACTCCGTTATCGCGGACAAAATAGGCTCGTTTCCCGTTATGCTCTACAGTGCCCATTTCAATTCGCGCTTCTGAGGTCTTGCTGCTGTATTTCCATGCATTACCCAATAAATTTTGCAGTACTAAACCCAGCAGATTCTTATCGCCGTTTGCGGTCATATTGGGGGCAATTGTAACTTTCACTTTCCGCTTCGGTTCATCTTTCCGGAGTTCGTCAACAATTTTCCGGGCCATATCGCTCAGATCTAACTTTTCTAGATTTAAATCGCTTCGCGTGACCCGTGAAAGTTTGAGCAGGTCATCCATAAGTTGCCCCATTAGCTCACTAGAATCTTGTATCTTTTTTAAGTACTGCTTACCTTGTTCATCCAAATTATCAGCATAATCTTCAAGCAAGGCACTGCTGAAACCCGCCATACTCCTCAACGGAGCTCTCAGGTCATGAGAAACGGAATACGAGAATGCTTCTAACTCTTTATTGCTTGCTTCGAGTTCGGACGAACGCTGCCTTAATTCTTCTTCGACTTTCTTACGAGCAGTGATATCACGAACGTAAAGTCTATATGTTTTCGTGGGGACTGCATAGGCTAACCTCTGCTCATACCAAAAATCCCGCACGTGAATATCTCTGGCGAACGAGTTTATCCCTGTTTTTTCCATCATAATGTCCAGATCAATCAAAAATGGGTGTTTTCGCCCTAGAACCATCAGGTCAAGGAAACGCGTTTTACCGGCAGGATTTACGTATACAATAATGCCGCTTTGGTCAAACTCAAGAACTGGGTTGGGGTTGAGTTCGGGAAATGACGCAAGATGAGATATCTCAGCCTCTGCTTTCTTGCGTTCGGTCGTCACCTGGAAGAATACGACCATGCCATCTTCAGAAGGAAAGGCCCTTACATCATACCAATTTTCAAAGGGTTTCACACCAAAGTAAGTCTCAAAGTAACAAGGTTTCTTCTCTTTCAGAACGCGAGTATAGTTCTCTTCAAAGATGGAACCCTTAGCCTCAGGGAATGCTTCAAACAAGTGGCGATTCAGAACTACACTCGCAGCTCTCCCCAACATTTGCTCTGCAGCCTGATTAAAGTATGTTACTGTAAAATCACTGTCTAGTGCAAAGAATCCATCACTGATACTGCTAAGAATATTAGCCATCCTTGATCGCGATTTTTCCAAACCTTGTTCTACTCGTTTGCGAACGGTTATGTCCCGAATATTGCATTGTATTACTTTTTCACCATCGATCGCATAACTATTACTCACAAATTCGACTTCTATCGCTTGCCCATCTTTAGTTTCCAAGGGTAAATCTTCGTAACGCACATACCCTTTACTTTGTAATACTTGAAAGGCTTGGCGACTTGCCTTTGAATCTTTGAAGAAACCGATTTCCCAGAGTTTCTTCCCCAAAAGATCTTCGAGGGAATATCCCACCATATTTAACAGGAAGGGATTAGCATCTGTAATTTCCCCGCTTTGGGCGTTTAGAATCAGGATGCCGTCCTGTGCTGTTTCAAATAAACGCCGGTATCGTAACTCGGAAGAAACCATTTCATGCTCCACACGTTTACGGTCAGTAATGTCTTCTATTGCCAAAAGTATTTTTTGCTCTTTCGAAACACCGTCGTGGATTCGACGAGCGTTCAATAACATTGACCGCCTTCCTAAACCAGGAAACTCATGATCCAATTCGAAGTCATCAAGACTAGTGTTTTGAGGCAATATGTCTTCCAGCAAGCCTCGAAGCTTGGGGACATTCCATTGTCCGTTGCAAATCTCATAAATGAGTTTCCCCTCGATTTCTTGTGATGTCACGGAGAACTGACGATAGAATGACCTGTTCGCAGATATTACCCGTAAATCGGCGTCCAGCACTAATAATGGTTCACGTATAGTAGATACAATATTCTCGCAGTATTCTAAAGATTCTTGTAGCTGTTGTTTGGTCTGTTTGCTCGCCATTAAATTTGCCTCACACGTTGATTTTATACCGAAGAATCCGCTTTTCCGGACAACTAAAACCGCAAAATGATGCAAGAATTTGTGAATTACCCTGTGCCAAAAGCACAGGTCGACTGGATGCCCCACCAAATTTACGGTAATTCATCCCTCTGACAGATACCTCAGGGATAAATCGCTCAGGTTATAAGAATTATAAAGAAAAATCTTTTTGATTTTCAACCAGCAAATTATTGATGATGGTCTTATTCTATGAATAGCTTATTTCCAGCGGAAGTGATCCATCCACGATCGCTGGCGTAGTGAATTTTACTTGTTGGCCATAGACTGCCATATATTATTAACTAAACAACGTAACAAAGTCATAACGAAGCGGAAGACAGGCTTGCTAAACCCTATGATACACTTGAAACTGGTGAATTCACAGGAGGCGAGCTTGCTCCCAGGATAAAAGTATTGTTTCAGAAGAAAGAAGAACTTCAGCAGGCAAGGATTGAAGCACCCTGCTAAAGACGTTTTTCCTTGAATCTTACTAAAATGATACCCAAGGTTTCATTGTCTCAAATGTCATAATTATGTAATTCTTTCAGGCTTTTTTTTATGACTATTTCACGGGTTAATTGTTAGTATTGGGTTTTATTGAAAGTAAAAACCTCAAAATGTCTCACAATGTGGTGGTCGATTGAAAAAATAGAGGTTTTAGTTGGTGTTCGACCATTTGCCAGTTTGGTTTTTTAATCCGATATAAGAGGAATAAGGAATATATGGGAAATAAGAAAATACTACTTGTCGAAGACAATCCCAATGACGTCGAGCTTACTAAACGCGCACTCCAAAAGGCACATACAAACAGCGAATTGATCATTGCTGGCGACGGAATTGAGGCAGTAAAATATTTCTTTGGTGAACATGATAATAATGGGTGTCTGATCGAAGATCTACCGGCGTTAGTTCTTCTTGACCTGAATCTGCCGAGATTTAACGGTTTTGAGGTATTGCGACGGATGCGGGCTGAAAAAAAGACCAAACAAATTCCGGTGATAATACTTACTTCTTCCAATGAGGAAAAAGATATAATCTCCGGTTACGATCTTGGTGCGAATAGCTTTGTTCGTAAACCGGTCAAGTTTGCTGAGTTCGCCGAAGTAATTCGCATAGTGGGTTTGTATTGGCTAGTAATTAATCAGACACCGAGTGGAATACAAAAAACATAGGGCAAATAGTCGAATATTGCGTAGCCACAAATTCCCACTTCCTGCGACCTATTAGGAAAACTAAAAATAAAAACCTTTGTCGCTAGTTATTTCACAATCTGGATCATAATTGACGCACATAAAATCTAATTTTCTTTTGTCCTGTAAATGTAATGTATATTCCTCGACTCCCCAGAAAATATTTGCCTTATCCACTCTTTTGATTTTTCCAATAACTATCGATTTACCTCCGGAGCGGTTATTTTGATCTTGGAAAACTTGTAATTCGTAAAATACTTCCGCAATCAATTTTTGCTTCTTAAATACCCGCCCCTTTCCCGCGGGGCTTTCTGCCAGATTTCTTTCTTCTATGCCAATGTCGGTATCCTTTATTTGCTATTTTATCTATTCGGTCGTAGGGGTACGTCAGGTGGGCTAACTAATCTCGTTTACACTTCTTATTCTTAGAACCTTGCCCAAGAAAACATTGAGTGCTTTCTTCGCCTTCATTCAATACCTGATGAATAAATCTCTGACGTCTTCATGTATCCTTCTCTAACCCCCTGGCTTATTTCCGAATTTGATTTAGAGGATTATAGCAGAAATGAAAAAATAAGTGAAAAGTTGTTTGGCCAAAAACCAAATTGGCTGTCCAATAAGATTTCTATTTGGACGGTAGTTTTATCGGTTTTTGCAACTCTGCAAATTCCGATAAAAACGGGGCTATGTTTTCGAACAGTGCATTGAGTTGCGGAATATTCCCCACCTGTTATGAATTTAACACCTGAGACTTTGCGGAAACCTAATCGTTTGTAAAGGTTGTTTTTTAACGGTTTGTTAGCTTTGATTTTCTGCCATTTTCGGCGGCGGGGTTTGTAAACCCTTTGCAAACTACTTCTTTTGCAAACCGCCAACC
>DLME01000122.1 GCA_002479215.1 Syntrophaceae bacterium UBA7544 | reverse complement strand
CCTTTTTGATTTCTCATTTTTTTCTTTATTTTCATATTTTTTATACCGACACCAGTAAAAAAAGATAAAAGATAGCTGACCATAAAATGGTCAGCTATCTTTTTCCCCTATCACTGTCAGCAATGTTTTGCTATCAAAAAATCTGCAGAACATAATATGAACTTTGTCCGAACAACATTAAAAATTAATATATGTTAAAACTGCTTGAATTGTAGGTACCTATGTTAGTATTTCCAGTCCACCAGGTTGGGCCGGAAGTCACGGTAACTGTTACCGCACCGGCAGTATTGGCAATCGTACCCGAGAAATCTCCGACGCCAACGGGTGATGTCGGGGTAAATGTAGTTGTTGAGGGTGTAGCCAGCAAACCACTTGCATATTGCATAGTTGTCGTTGATTTTAATGCCGCTACAGCACCTTGCACAGCATATTGCTGAGCGCTGGTCTGCATATTTAAATACTTAGGCACGGCCACTGCGGCCAAAATACCCAAAATAACCAACACCGCAATGATTTCGATAAGCGTAAAACCTTTTTGATTTCTCATTTTTTTTCTCCTTTTTTAAAGTTTGTTAATAAAGATTTATTTGACTCGATAACGTCTTTGTTAATGCTTTATTTGCATTTATATAACAGCAATATCCATGCCATTTATATAAAAACCCCACCCCCTTCCTAATCTATATTGTCTTGCTTGTAAGTTATTTATTTAATTGCCTTTTCCTGTATTACCAATTGTACCTCGTCGCACCTAAAGTTCTTAGCGCTTTTAAATAAATTACAAATATTGGTGTATCATCTACAATTATTGTAGATCTCTAACACCATTTATATCGATATCAAGTTTCTTTATTCTATGCCAAAGGCTTCTTTGATTTATACCCAAGATACTTGCGGCTTTAACTTGAATTCCTCCGGTCATTTTTAAGGCGTTAATTATTATCTCTTTTTCCAGGATCATTAATTTATCATCCAAATTAATGTTTCTATTAGAATTATCGGTTATCGACATTAAACCCTGTCTGTTAATTATATCAGGCAAATGGTAAGGTTCAATAAAATCTTTATCGGCTAAAACTAAAGCTTGTTCCAAAACATTTTTTAATTCCCTAATGTTTCCCGGCCAGGAATATCCGATGAAAAGCTGTAAAACCTGCGGTGATAACTTAATTTTTTTCTTAAAGTTGCTCAAAAAATAATTTGCCAAAAGAGGAATATCTTCCATCCTTTCCCTCAGGGCCGGCAAAAAAATAGAAAAAACATTGAGGCGAAAGTATAAATCTTCCCTGAATAATCCATCTTTAATCATTTTGGGTAAATTTTTGTTCGTCGCCGCTATAAAGCGGACATCGACACGAATTGGAACAGATCCACCGACTCTTTCAAATTCTTTTTCCTGCAAAACACGCAAAATTTTCGCCTGCGTAGCCAAAGGCATATCGCCAATTTCATCGAGAAACAATGTTCCACCATCAGCTATTTCAAATTTCCCTTTCTTTTGAGTTGTAGCGCCGGTAAAAGAACCTCTTTCATGACCAAAAAGCTCACTTTCTAATAAACCCTCCGGGATGGCTACACAATTAATTTTAATAAAAGGCTTGCCTTTTCTCAAGCTATGTTCGTAAATACTCGTAGCAATCAATTCCTTTCCTGTTCCGCTTTCACCGGTAATAAACACCGTGGAATCGGTTGGTGCTACTTTCATAATTTGTGTAAAAATATTGCGCATTGCAGCGCTGGAACCAATAACTTCCGGGAATAATTCTTTTGCCTCCACGCGGCTTAGAATATTCGCTACATTATCAAACACCATGGTAATTTTATCTAAATCATCAGTTATACTTTCCTGTTTTACCAAAGGAGAATTTTTTAGAATAGGTATTTTTTGCGCTTTATTAATAAATTGTTCGAGTGGTTTCAAAAGAATTCGTAAGATAAGAGAGCTAATTAAAAAAGTTAAAAATCCTATGGCAGTAATTAAATAGACAAACCCCAGAGAAGATATCTGATTGTTATTTTCATACTGGTTATTAAGTAATTGATAAGTTAAAATAATACCTATAATTGTTATTCCGGAATAAATTACCGGAATTAATACGTAAAGGTTAATATAGAATTTATTTTTATTCATTTTTTTATATTTTACTGTTGATGTGTTGCCAATTTGGTGAGATCCCATATGGGCATAAATATGGCCAGAGCAAAAAAGCCCACAACCGCGGCTAAACCGATAATAAGAATCGGGCCGATGGCGTCCGAAAGGCCTTTAACGGCATATTCAACTTCATCATCGTAGTGCTTGCTAATTTCCCTTAACATTTCATCAATATTTCCCGATTCTTCGCCGATAGCAATCATATCAATAACCATGGGAGTAAAATATTTGACGGTTTTTAAAGGTGCAGAAATTCCGGCGCCTTCTTCAATGCGCTCGCGGACATGCTCGAAGGCGCGAGAAATAGCCGCATTGCCGATTGTCTCGGATAAAATAGTCAATGATTGCATAACGGGAACGCCGCTCGTTTGCAAAATAGCAAAAATACTGGCAAAACGAGATAATGCCGCTTTCTTAAATAATGGACCAAGTATAGGAATTTCCAGTATAAAAGTATCTTTCAACAGTTTTCCGTTTTGAGTTTGAAAATATGAATACAATCCAAAAATTATAACACCCACGCCCGTAAGAATTATATACCAGTAATTTTTTAAGTAAGTGTACAAAAACATGGCAATTTTTGTAGGCCATGGTAAATCTATCCCGGCTTTGCTGAAAAGAGAAACAAATTGAGGTATGACAAAAGTTAAAAGTATGATAAAAGCAATACCTAAAGCGATAACGACAATCATAGGATATCTCAACGCCGCCTTAATATCTGCTTTAACCTTTGTTTCATGTTCGATAATATAAATCAGACGATCTAAAACGCCGGGCACATTGCCGCTTATTTCTCCGGCTTTAATCATAGCGCAGTAAAGTGGTGAAAATATTTTCGGATATTTCTGCAGAGCTTCCGAAAGAGATGAACCTTGTCTGATATCCTGAACAATTATTGATATTGCTTTTCTTAATACGCGGCTTTCTGTTTGAGCTTCCAGAACTTGTAGAAGTCTTAATATCGGCACACCGGCGCTCAGCATGGAACGAAACTGCTTTGTAAAAATGATAAGGTCAGATGCCCGAACTGTGTTCGTAAAGGTCATAATTGTCGACCATGTATTATCTGCCGATTTATCCTGTTCCTGAATCATTTTTAAAGGTATAAGACCACGCAATGCCAATATCGAATTTGCCGCATCAACAGAATCAGCATCCAGCGTTCCTGATACTTTATTTCCATTTTCATTGAATGCATGATAAATATAACTGGGCATATTTCATCCTTAATTTTAGTTTAGCTCATAACGGCGGAGGCCGCTTCTTCCAAAGTGGTGATCCCTTGCATTACTTTTTGGGCCGCATCTTCCCTTAATGTCCTCAACTTGCCGGCATCCACCGCCGATCGGGTAATTTCCTTGCTTGGCCTTTTATTGAGGATCATATCTTGAACCATATCGTCATTGACTAAAACTTCAAAAAGGCCGGTTCTTCCTTTGTAACCCATGTTCTTACATTGGTAACAACCTTTGCCGCGCTGGAAATTAGCTTTTTTTGCTTCTTCCTTTGATATTCCAAATGCTGCCAGGGCCGCTTCCGGCGGATTATAAGGTTCTTTACAATACGGACAAACAGTGCGCACCAATCTTTGGGCAAAAGAAACGAGCATAACAGATGAAATCAAAAAGGACTCGATGCCCATATCAATGAATCGCGTTATGGCTCCGGCAGCATCGTTGGTATGCACCGTGCTCAAAACTCTATGTCCTGTCTGAGCGGCTTGCACGGATATCGCGGCGGTTTCCGCGTCTCTAATCTCACCCACCATGATGACATCCGGGTCCTGACGAAGAATTGAGCGCAAACCGCTGGCAAAGGTCATTCCCGCTTTACGGTTTAGCTGCGCCTGGCGGACATTATTTACCCTGTATTCGACAGGGTCCTCCAGAGTAATTATATTTATATCCGGTTTGTTTATCGAATTCAAAATTGCGTAAAGACTTGTACTTTTACCGCTTCCTGTAGGCCCGGTGCTTAAGATCAATCCATAAGGTTTAATGATCATTTTCTCGATTTTTGCCATATCTTCCGCAACCATGCCTAAACGATCAAGACTGTAAATTCCCCCGCTCATATCCAGCAGACGCAAGACAATATTTTCTCCGTAAATTGTGGGAATGGAGGAAACCCTGACATTGATTTCCTTCTTCTCTATTTTGAGGGTAAATCTTCCGTCTTGAGGAATTCTGGATATAGTAATATCCATATTGGCTAAAATCTTCATTCGGGCGATGATGGGCAAGAAAAGAGATTTGGGAGGCGAAGGCACTTCCAAAAGTTTACCGTCAATGCGAAAGCGCAGCTGCACGGTGTTTTGCTGCGGGCTGATGTGGATGTCGCTTGCTCCGTCGCGTATAGCTTGAGCAAAAATAGAATTAGCCAGACGAATGACAGGCGCTTCACCTGCCATATCCTGCAAGGAGGCAATTTGAACTTCTTCCTTATCCCGCCCTTCCTCAGCCTGCACATCCGGTTGAGAGTCTATTTCCATGCTTTCCATAATACCGCCCAACCCGGATTGCATGCCGTACAAACTATTGATGATCTGATTGACTTCTCTTTCCGAGCAAATTACCGGTTCCACTTCCGCGTTGGCCAACACTTCAATGGAATCCAGTATATTTATATCCAACGGATCGACAATGGCGCAGGTCAGTAATCGTCCCTTCTTTTTTAAAGGAGCTACTTGATATTTTTGCGCGGTTTCAATGGGAATATAATGCGCTAAACTGACATCAAGAGGAAAATTGTCCGGATGATATTTCTGAATACTGAGTTGCTGACTCAATAGATCTATTATTTGTTGCTCATTGACTATTCCCTGTCGAGTCAAATACTGGCCCAGCTTCAAACCGGCTTTCTTTTGATCAACTAACGCCTGTTTGAGCTTTTCTTCGGTCAAAAGCCCGGCTTCTATAAGCATTTCACCCAAACGTTTCTTAATCTTCATTCAACCTCCCGAAAGACCTTCTCCTCAAAGCTGCAGAGCTTTGCGGTTGAAAAAAACCGTATTTGCATCCCACTGGGATATAATTTTTGTTTTAGCGGCAAGTGCAGGCGGTAATTTGTTTATTGCTTTTTGAGCCTCATGACCATTAGTGAATATTTTGTCAATAACGATCGCGAAGGTAATTCCATTTTCCACTTTATTCCAAAAAGGAAATAAAACTAAAGGAGGCATATTTTGCCGATAGTGATTTTCCTCAAAAAAGCTATACATTATTTCTATATCTTTTCCTTCTTTTAACAGTACAATAAAATTACCACTATTAAGCGGCTTTACCTGAGCGGGAATCCAAGGCAGCGTTATTATGACTCCTTCCCCAATTATGTCCTTATTTTTAATATGGTGATTAGCGTTAACTACTGATTCGATAATTTTAGGACTGGCCTCGCCATAGATGTTTTGCAGCGTCCACCAAAGGGTCATTCCTTTTTTTATTGTTAACATTCCAATGGTATCGGGCATTTTATTCTGCTGGTTCTTTTCTTCCTCCATAACCGGTGAATCAGGAAGGGAAGCTGTTTTTATGGAAGCGGGGGCAATATTAGTCGGCGTTAGTTGTCTAGTTTCCGAAACAATTTGGGGTGATGGTGATGGCGATGGCTTATAGGCATTAACATTGGAACGATCCAGAATAAATGTCTCTAATAAATAACCCAGAGCAACAATAATCATGATACTCGCCAGCGCCCATTTTACTCCTCTCCATAATGGCGCCGCCATTCCGCTTACGCATCTTCTGACCAAAAACCAACCGGCTTTCTTCTTGTTGCGAATAATCATCTTTAAAATTACTTGATGGCAAAGAGCAACAACTTTGCGCGGATAACCTCCCG
>DLME01000180.1:6872-7918 GCA_002479215.1 Syntrophaceae bacterium UBA7544 | reverse complement strand
TCTTTTGAGTATCGGCCATCATGTAAAAAATCTGCCGCTCTATTAGCGATGGCGGAACTTCAAACTCATTTTCTTTGCGTAGAATTTCTGTAATCTTATTGTGCAAATTAATTTCCGATAGGCGTTGAGATTCTTCTTCCAAAGATTTGCGTACATCGTTTTTTAAATCTTCTAAAGAGTCATATTTATCAAAATTTTTTATAAAATTTTCGTCGAATTCCGGTAGCTTTTTCTCTTTGATGTTTTTTATTGTTACAGCGAAAGTTATCTCTTTATCGGCAAATTTCTTTTCGTGATAATCTTTAGGGAAAACAACTTTTATCGCATTTTCTTCCCCTTTTTTCATGCCGATTAACTGTTCTTCAAAACCGGGGATAAATCGCTGTGATCCGATTTCCAGAAAATAATTGTCGGCTTTCAACTCTTGAAGAGATTCCCCATTAAGATTTCCGGCAAAGTCCATTACAACAAAATCTCCTTTTACGGCCGGACGGTCATCTTTAACTTCTTCCATTGTAGCAAACATCTGCTTTAATTCACTGATTCTCTTCTCCATATCATTTTCTGTTACTTGAAATATTTCTTTTTCCAATTCAATTCCTTTATATCCTTTGGGCTCAAATTCCGGCTCTGTTTCAAAAGAAGCCGAAAAAGAAAAATCGGAGTTTTCTTTAAATCCTTCCTGGTCTATATCCGGTCTGGAGAGTGCAACTATGCTCTTTTCTTCTAGCGCCTGCCAATAGAATTTATTAACGATATTGTTGATAGTTTCATTTTCCGCTTGTTCCTTAAAATACGTTTCCAATACCTTACGGGGAATTTTTCCCGGGCGAAAACCTTTAATTTTGGCTTTTTTCCCAATGTCTCTATATACGGTATCGAGCTCGTCTTTAACTTCATTCCAGGGAATGTCAAACGAAAGCTTTTTCTTTACAGAGCTTAGTTCTTCGATATTCATTACTACCTGACTCACTATTATATCTCCTTAATTTTGAAATATTTATAAATTTCTTTGAAGGTTGGTGCGAGAGAGGGGATTTGAACCC
>DLME01000180.1:340-6801 GCA_002479215.1 Syntrophaceae bacterium UBA7544 | reverse complement strand
TGGATCCTAAGTCCAGTGCGTCTTCCAATTCCGCCACTCTCGCTTTGGATTAATCAAGTTATATATTCATTACACCCAAAAATGTCAACGCGGATTATTATGAACGAATACAAACAAAACCAGTTAAATTAAGTTCTTTGTGAGCTCATGTATTTGATTATCTTCTTTTATGCAAGAAAAATGTCTTCCTTAATATTTCTCTTAGAGGATTATTTTTGATTAATTAATGGTTTGGTTAATAATTATACTTTTTGACTTTGCCCAACTTTCGCGGTATAAGAAAAAATTAAATTAAGGATTCTCGACTTCTACTAAATGAAAGACAAATCAATCAACCTGCTCCTGCTCGAGGATAATCCCGGTGACGCCAGATTAATTCGTGAGCTACTCGCTGATACCGGTGATCGCTTTAATCTGCAATGTGTTGATCTTTTATCTAAAGGTCTGAAATGTCTCGTTTCTCAAAATATTGATGCCGTACTTTTGGATTTAGGACTGCCCGATAGCCAAGGTCTTAATACCATTGAAAGTGTGCGTGCTACAAAGGCATCAATTCCGATAATTGTTTTAACCGGTCTTGATGATGAGAGTGTCGCCATTGAAGCTGTGCGCCGGGGAGCTCAAGACTATTTAATTAAAGGCTCTATCACCGGAAGCATGTTATCTCGGGTTATTCGTTACGCCATTGAGAGAAAAAATTATGAGGAAGAATTAAAACGAAGCTTAGAAAAATTCACCAGAGCTTTAAACGGAACAGTGAAAGCAATGGCCATGGCTGTGGAAATAAGGGATCCTTACACTGCTGGTCACCAGAAACGCACCGCTGATTTGGCTCGTGCCATAGCCCAGGAAATGAATCTCGCCCCGGAAAGAGTCGAAGGCATTCAATTAGCCTGTATGATTCATGATATCGGTAAAATTTCCATCCCTGCTGAAATTCTCAGTAAACCCTCCTTACTTTCCAACCTGGAGCTTAGCTTGATAAAAATTCATCCGCAGGTTGGATACGATATATTGAAGGAAATTGATTTTCCCTGGCCCATTGCCAAAACCGTTTTACAACATCATGAAAGGATCGATGGTAGTGGCTACCCCGCCGGTTTAAAAAATGACGCTATTCTATTGGAAGCTAAAGTTCTTGCTGTAGCTGATGTAGTGGAAGCAATAGCCTCACATCGTCCCTACCGGCCGGCTTTTGGAACCAAGGAAGCTATAGATGAAATTACCCGGAAACAAGGTGTTCTTTATGATCCTACTGTTGTAAAAAGTTGCTTAAAGTTATTTCAAGACAAGGAATATTCATTCGGTTGACTTTTATCTTATGGCTAAAAAACCAACCTATCTTGAGCTTGTTAAAAAAATTGATCAACTCGAAAAAAAGTGCGCTAAGTATGCTTCTGTCGATGAACAATACCGTAATGCAGAAAGTATTTACCATACTTTTTTTGAAAACAGTGGTGCGGCGACCATAATCGTTGAGGATGATATGACCGTTTCTTTTGCCAATAAGCAATTTGAAAATCTTTATGGAGCTGGAAAACAGGACATTGAAGGAAAAATTAAATGGACCGATTTCGTCCATAAAGAAGATTTAGAATTTATGCAGCATTATCATATTTTACGGCGAATTGATCCCGCTGCCGCGCCTGATCATTATGAATTCCGAATGATTAACAGACTCAAACAAATAAAGTACATTGTTAATACCGCAGCCATTATCCCGGGTACAAAAAAAAGTATCGCCTCCCTAATCGATATAACCGATCGAAAATTAGCTGAAGAAGCTCTTAATGAGAGCGAAGCAAAATTTCGCACATTATTCGAGTCCGCCAGTGACACTATTATTTTAGCAGATCGCGATCGTTTTATTGACTGCAATCAGAAGACGCTGGACATGTTCGGTTGCAGCCGCGAAGAATTTCTTGCCGCGAATCCACAAAAATTTTGGCCGGAATTTCAGCCTGACGGCAAGCCGACTTCAGCGCTGGTAATAGAAGCGATTAAATCCGCTCTTCGCGGCGATACTCCCACTTTTGAAATTAAGTATTGTCGTTATGATGGAACCATTTTTGATTCTGAGATGACTTTTACCATCGTTAAATTAGGCGGGAAAAAATATCTGCAAGCCATCGTTCGGGATATCACCGAACGAAAAACTACAGAAATGGTTTTAAAAGAAGGCGAAGCAAAATATAGGGCATTATTTGAATTGGCAATTGATACCATTATTCTCATAAATAATGAAACAATTATCGATTGTAATTTTGCCACACTTAAATTGTTTCGGGGTACCCGCGATCAGCTTATTGGCCATAAATCCTGGGAGTTTATGCCGGAATTTCAGCTTGACGGCCTTCTTTCCAAGGACATGGCTAAAGAAAAAATACAAAAAGCTTTCAAAGGTGAAACGCTTTTTCTGGAATGGCGTTTTATTCGCTGCGATGGAAGTATATTTGATGCGGAATTAACCTTTAATACCATCTCCTTAAAAGGAGAAAAATACTTTCAAGCCATTATCAGAGACATTACGGAACGCAAACAAGCAGCCGAGCAAATGAAAAAATTGACCCAAGAACTGGAACGTTCCAATACTGACTTGGCCCAATTTGCTTATGTTGCTTCACATGATCTACAGGAACCACTGCGCATGGTAACTAGTTTTGTCCAGTTACTGCAACACCGTTATCAAGGGAAACTGGATAAGAATGCCGATGAATTCATATCTTATGCCGTTGATGGTGCATCCCATATGCAAAGGTTAATCAATGATCTTCTAAAATATTCGCGCGTGGGCACTCACGGCAAAAATTTGGAACCGACCAATTTCAACATCGTTATCAGCCATGCCCTATCTAATTTAAGCAAAACGATTAAAGAAAACGACGCTATAATCAACATAGACCATTTACCGACAATTCCGGCCGATTACACGCAACTGGTCCAACTCTTTCAGAATTTAATCAGTAATGCGATAAAATATCATAGCAAGAAAAAGCCGGAAATACTTGTCAAGGCAATAAATAAAGGTGACTTTTGGCTGTTTTCTGTGCGGGATAATGGTATAGGAATTGATAAAGAATATATTGACAAGATTTTTATCATTTTTCAAAGATTGTATAATAAATCAAGATACCCGGGAACGGGAATTGGTTTATCTATTTGTAAAAAAATTGTGGAAAGACACGGAGGCCGTATCTGGGTAGAATCAAAACCTGGTCAAGGCTCGACTTTTTATTTCACCATACCCGGCAAGCAATAGGACATAGTTTTTATGGTTAATGACGAACAACAAAAAATGGTCGATATTCTTCTTATTGAAGACAATCCCGGTGACGTAATTCTCATCAAGGAAGCTTTCAAAGAAGGGCAAACATGTAATAAACTGACCGTTGTTGGAGATGGTGAAGCAGCTCTTTCTTTTTTGCGCAAAGAAGGCACGTACAAAAAATCTCCCTGCCCTGATCTTGTTTTACTTGATCTTAACATGCCCCGTAAAGATGGTCGGGAGGTTCTCGCGGAAATTAAAACAGATCCGGTATTAAAGCATATTCCCGTTGTAGTCCTTACCAGCTCTGAAGCCCAACAAGATATAATAAATGCGTACAATCTACAGGCAAACTGTTACATAACTAAACCTGTTGATTTGAAACAGTTTTTTAATGTAGTCAAACTAATCGAAGATTTTTGGTTAAAAACTGTTAAGCTTCCATAAAATAAATCAATGTTTGATAAACCTATTAAAATACTTTTGTTCGAAGACAATCCCGGTGATGCACGGCTCTTTACCGAAACGCTGAAAGACATTTCTTTTCAGAGTTATGAAATTACTCATGTAGGCTCGCTTGCCGAAGGACTTTCTATTCTTGCTGATAAGGCCATAGACATTATTCTATTGGATTTAGGATTACCTGATAGTCAACGATTGGATACTTTAATCAAGTTAAAATCTCAAGTATTGGGGATACCCATCGTCGTCCTTACTGGCATTGATGATGAAGAAATTGCTCTCTGCGCCGTTCAACAAGGCGCCCAGGACTATCTCGTTAAACAAAAAATAAACGCGGAGGTAATATTCCGCGTCATCCGCTTCGCGATTGAAAGACAAAAGCTGCAAGATGCTGTGCGCAGTCTTGCTTTGATTGACGACTTAACCGGGCTTTTTAACCGCCGTGGTTTTTTTACTCTTGCCGAACATCATCTTAAGCTTGCCGAGCGTATGCATAAAAATTTCTATGTAGTCTTTTCCGACATCGATTCCATGAAAAAAATCAACGATGATTTTGGCCACCTCCAGGGTGACTTGGTTTTAAAAAAAGTAGCCGATATATTGCGTTATTCATTTCGCGATTCCGATATTATTGCTCGTATCGGAGGGGATGAATTTGTTGTTTTAATTCCTGATACTGGAGGTTACAGCGCGGAAAGAACTATTTACCGCCTTCGGGAAAATATAAATAACTATAATAAAAAAGAAAAAAAGAATCTTTCCTTGAGCATTGGCATAGCTAATTTTCATCCTAATTTGAAATTTTCTCTACAGGATTTACTGGACAAAGCCGATAAGCATTTATACGAAGAAAAAAAGAAAAGACACTTGAAAAATAAGCCGGCAAAAAATAAAATCTTTATCAAGAAAATTTTATTATAAAGATGGTCGGGGCGAGAGGATTTGAACCTCCGACCCTCTGAACCCCATTCAGATACGCTACCAGACTGCGCCACGCCCCGACATTCTGCTAAAGTGTTGACGTCATTACCATCAACGCAAAACCGTGTCAAGGGCAAATACTTATGTATCCAGCGGTAAACTTCCTGTTTTACATTTCCTCGATAAAATCAAATTTTTCGTTTATATTTTCATCCTCCGCGGATATCAATTATGTCATAATACATATCCCGAACTATAGACCGAAACAGGTATGCCCCAGACGATCCAGACGATTGCGACAAAAAGAATAAAAAGCGCCCAAAAAAAAGGATAAATCGGGGTGAAACGATTTTAGGCAAAACACTTTTTTCCTTTTCCTGGATATAGTGATTCATTGCCTCTTTGTGGAAGATTGATCGGCGAGGAATCTTCATTTACACTACCTATTAAAATTAGTCATCAGGTGAGAAATATCACGGGTATATGCCTTATCCACTAACCGCTATTACCGCAATAAGTGGTGAATCCAAATGAAGTGGTTTGTAATTTCCTACTTGAATTTACTTCTTTCTTTATTTTTTGGTTGTTTTTTTTCCCAGAGGGGATGCCGCTTCGCGGCAAGACGGACGATGCGACTTCCCATTTGTCCATAACTGAACCCGGCAAATTCGGCGACACAGGCCATACTGGCATCGTAACTAATGTCCGGGTTGGGATTTACATCCAGAATGAAAAAAACATTATTTTGATATCGGACGTCAAGACGGGCGTAATCCCTGCATCCCAAAGCCCTATAGGCGGCCTTGCATACCTGCTCCAAGGCCTGTATTTCTTTTTTACTAAGCGGCGCCGGCAGTAATGTCTCTATCTTTTCATAGTGATCAGAACCGGGAATGGATTTTGATTCATAGGTACATAGCCGGTCTTTTAAATCACTGAAAAAAGAGAAGTCCATTTCGGCGGGAGGCAGCATTTCAAGGTGTTCATTTCCCCACAAGGTGACATGAAATTCCCGCCCGTCGACGAAGTCTTCGACCAGAGCAGGTTGACGATATTTATCCAGTATGTAGGATATCCTGCTTTTCAACTCCATAGGTGTCAACACGACGGAATCAGGCGTAATGCCTTCAGAGCAATGTTCGTTTACGGGTTTGACAATTGCGGGAAAACGATCCCATGATCCAGGTTCAGCCAGATTAAATATCTGCCACATCGGCGTCGGGATGCCTTTTTGATCAAGGATTATTTTCACGCGGCACTTGTCTTGAGAGAGCGCCAGGGCGTTGGAGCCCGCGCCGGTAAATACAAAACCCAGTATCTCCATTCTTTTCGCCACAAGCCATTCTCCATTGTTTGTTCCGGGCAGGCTTTCGCACCAGTTGAAGACCATGTGTTCCAGAGGATTGAAAGTATCAAGATGACTCTCTATATTATCATTAAAAATGGGGACAAAAACAGTGGGGTGCCCCTCTTCTATCAATGCGTGACCCAACTGAGACGATACGGTTATCACCTCGTCTTTTTCTTCTTGTGTCCAGTCCGAATTCACGTTGTATAATAATATTACCGGAATGTTTGCAGGATCAATATCTACAGGCACCCATCACCTCTCCAAATTAATTCACTACTTGCTTTCTTTGAATTTACTTCATTGCTTTATACTTAAGTATAACTTAAACCTTCTAATTATACCATAAGAATTACCCGATTACTGAGCATTAGCAACCGTCCCCAATACCTGCTTAATGCTAACTTGATTTGGTAATCTATTCTTTTATATTTTCTAGACTAGCCGAAAAGATTCGATCCAATA
>DLME01000180.1:0-272 GCA_002479215.1 Syntrophaceae bacterium UBA7544 | reverse complement strand
GAAAAGATTCGATCCAATATCCTCCATACCTTACTTCTTAAAAGGTATGGTTAACTTATATACTCCCTTGGATAAAACCGTGTGTACGGGATATGGTGCTTTTTCATAAACTTTTAACATCGCTTTATTGTTCTCCAGAACATCAGCCATAAATCCGGCAATGCCCTCCTCCCTAGCAATTCGAATCAGCAGTTCAAATAAATACGAAGCGATGCCCTTGCCCTGATAGCTTTCATCGACGATAAATGCAGTATCGGCAAAAGACTTGTTTT
>DLME01000088.1 GCA_002479215.1 Syntrophaceae bacterium UBA7544 | reverse complement strand
TCGTGTATAAATTGTGTTTATTAGGGATTGAAAGCAAGTATGTCCGTAAAATTACCTAATGCTTTGTTACAGGAAGAAGTCGATTATCTGTTTCATCTACAACTGTTTAGTGATGGTATTCGTAATAACTGCTTATTATGGATCGGAAGAGAGTAACGATCACTGTACGTCCACTTTCTTTGTATTCTCAGGGGTGCCTTTCGATTGGGGTTTCATATATTATCGGCTTTATGAAAACATTTCGGCATTTAAGATGGATGATTGTTTCGTATGAATCTTTTCTAAGAGACCTCCGAATCCTTTTTGATCAACCATGATGAATATGGATTCAATGTCGGAACCTGCGGTCATTGGTACCCACTTTCTTGAAGTTAAAACTCTTGAAGTCGGATCAGGAGGCAAAGGCTTTTCATTTAAGTTGTATTTAATAACATCCAATATTCGATAAGTCCTTTTTTTATAATTGATCTCAATGGAATATAATGAATAACTTAGGACAGTGTTACCAGAATATTTCTGTTTGATCCAAAAGCGAATAATATTTCGCTCATGGCAATCGATGCTTGTTCTGTCACAGTAAATAGTGTATTGACTATTTTCGTCTGACTTGTGAAGAACCTCCATCCATCGATTATCGCCATTTTCCTTTTGGCATCCGGAAACTAAGATTGATAACCAAATAATAAATACGACAATGGTTAATCTGCTTGGATTGATGCTTTCTCTCATGACGTGACAAACCTCAATATCTAACTAAAATTTCAAAAGCCTAAATGGTGAAGCATGAAAACGATACCCGAAGCAAAGAGACAATAGAACCCAAAATAGTGCCAGCGGTTCTTCTCCAATAGACTAGAGAGAAGCCTAAGAGCCAAAATCCCTGAGATAAAGCTGAAAAGCATGCCCATCATGCTGGGATAAAAAAGCGCCATTAGATCTGTAGAATGCAAGCCAGTTGCCGCACGAGCGTTCAATAGTCTGAGAACTGAATGAACTAATACCGGTGGGGTTATAGCGACCGCTAAAGCAAAGCTAAACTCTTCTGCCTTTATCTTGTCCACATCCAAAAGAAGTCCGGTGGAAATCGTTGCCCCAGAACGGGAAAACCCTCGAAAGGGAAGGCAAATACCTTGAATTAGGCCGATCCAAATGGATGATCTTAAATCTAAGGTAGATACCGGATTTGACTTTTTCTCGTAATATCCAGCGTAAACAATAAGCACACCAACAGCTGCGAGAGCGGTTGCAATTAGAAATAAATTTCCAAAAAGAAGTTCTACTTCTGCATGTGGAACATTTCGTAGGGCAAAGTTTTCGATCAGATATTTGATGGCAATACCAGTAATCCCGGTGCATGCTGTGGCTACGATAACGAGTTTAGAAATATTCCATATAGCCTTTCCAGAGGAAAAGTAATGTGCCTTCCATGACTTCCAGAAATAAAAAATACAGGAGAACATTGTGCCGGTGTGAAGCATGACAAGAAGGAGGGTCATCTCCGGGCTGCTCGGGTCAATGTGCATCAGTTTTTCGGCCACAATGACATGCGCAGAACTCGAAATTGGCAAAAGCTCAGCAGCACCTTGAACAACGGCAAGAATTATGATCTGTATAATTGACATCTGATTATAAGTCTAGCCTGGAATTATTTTTAGTCATGAAAAATGACTTGTGTACAGTAAATATCACGTTAAGATTTTTTGGGCAACTTTTTATATATCGGATTTCCGTTTATTAACGGAAATATTGTGAAAAAGAATTAATTAAAGGCTTGCAAAATTCCAGAAAATAACCGTGATATAAACTGTAACGGGGTAACAATCCGTGGTTCTTTTAATTTGCCCCGCTCAGATTTTTAATCGGGGTATGACCACCAAAATATTGACGACCCGCTTCCTTTTGAAGAAAGGATATAATGTCAAAAAGCCATAAACAACTTATTTTCATGCCTTCGTGGTGCCCCTATGGGGCATGGTGATTTTTAAAGAAAATATTTTGCTTTTACACAAAGTCTTAGTCAAAACATTTAACAAACTTGAAGATTACTGATAGAAAGAAAAACAGGGATTCCCTTGACGAGATGTAGACAACAGAGAAAAATTGGTAGAGCGATGGGATGCTTGGTTATTTGGTTATTTTGTTATTTTGATATCTTTTTCAGTTGTGGCATTTGCGAAGATGATATTTTAATGTAAACTCAATTTAAATTGGTGGAGGACACCATGAAACGTCTGATAATGTTCTTTCTAATTATATCGGTCATCGCGGCGGGTTTGTGGTGGCTTTATAATAAACCGGCGGTCATTCCGCAGAAGCCACAGGGTCATATACAGTCAAAGGTTCTGCCTAACGAATCCCAGCGACTAGAAGAAGAGAAACTGCATCCGGAAAAATCAGTGTCAAACCTCGAACCTTCTGTTTCACATCGGAAAATCGCCATCATCATTGATGACATCGGCAATAGTTTATTGCCTGTGAAGGACCTGATTAAAGTCGATGCACCTTTGACCTTTTCTATCCTCCCGTATTGTCCTTATTCAATTTCATCCGCAGAGTACATCTATAAGGCGAAACGTGAAATCCTTCTCCACCTTCCAATGGAGCCGTTATCCTATCCACGGGCAAATCCAGGGAAAGGTGCTCTGTTCGTGCAAATGAATAGTAAAGAACTATTGCGGCAGCTTGATGATGATATAGATGCAGTTCCGTATATTTCCGGAATAAATAACCATATGGGTTCCCGCTTTATGGCTGACGAGAAAGGTCTAATCGTCATTATGAGTGAATTAAGAAAACGGAATCTTTTTTTTGTAGATAGCCGTACAACTAGTGACACCAAAGGAGAAAAAGTTGCCAGTATCACTGGTTTGCCTTGCTTGTCCCGAAATGTATTTATTGATAATGCTCAGGATTACGAAACGACACTCAATATCCTGCTGAATTTATCTTCCACCGGAGAAAAAAAACCGCTTATAGTCATCGGTCATCCTTATGACACAACTATCAGGGCACTGAAAGAAGCAGTTCCGCTACTGAAGCAAAGGGGATTCGAGATTGTTCCAGTATCCCATCTTCTTTCAAGGGAAACCGGTGGATCTTGAAAGAGCATGGAACTTGAGACCTACTCAAAAGTAGGTTGCATTGTAGTCTATGCATCAAATCAGAAACTCAGTCGTACACGCATGGAATATACGGCAACCGGACTACGATCCTTGTTGTACCCAGGATTCTGAATGAACTGGTAATCCGGACTGATCTGCACATAAGAACCAAGCTGGATACGGTAGTAGAGTTCAAATATCTGTTCCCACATAATTCAAATGACCGTTTCCTAGCATAAAACCGCTGCCACCAAAGGCCAGATAATCCTGGTGTTGAGTCGATGCATATCGTCGGGCGTGAATTGTGTTTATTACAGATTGAAAGAAAGCATGTCTATGAAAAATCCTAAATGCTCACTAACAGGAAAAAGTGCTTGTTGACTACACCTACAAAGCTTCAACCTGTTTGAGTCCGCAAGATTGAAGAT
>DLME01000086.1 GCA_002479215.1 Syntrophaceae bacterium UBA7544 | reverse complement strand
TATAAGAACACAAGGTGAAACAGATAATCGACTTCTTCCTGTAATGTTGTTTTTCTTATTTTCCCGATTCACTCAACATTTCAATCTGTAATAAACATAATTCATGCGTGCCGATAGACATCGGAATAAAACTTCACATTCTGTGGTCAGTTTAATTGACAAACAAGAATAAAGATCTTAGAATTCATCAATGAACAAGCAATATATTGTCAAATCAAACAATGGCTATCATATTATCAAGCAAACCCCTAATGGCTAAAAGCATATTATGGACTTTTAAAAAAAGGCGGATAACATGACTAAGGGACGGCTATGGACAAAGGATTTTATCACTGCGTCCGTGATTAATTTTTTTGTATTTTTGATACATTTCTTATTGCTGGTCACTATTGCTTCTTATGCCGTAGATAAATTCCATGCTTCCACAAACATAGCAGGGCTTGTTGCTGGTATTTTTATTATTGGAGCTTTAATCGGTCGATTAGGGACTGGACGCATTATTGAAGAGATAGGGAGTAAAAGAATTTTAATTGTTAGCACATTATTTTTTATTATTACGTCAGTATTATATTTTGCTGCAATCAATTTATTTTTATTGATAACAATCAGATTTTTACATGGGATTGTTTTCGGGGTAGCAAGCACGGCTACGGGAACAATAGTCGCCCAAATCATTCCTCATGGTAGACGAGGAGAGGGCATTGGCTATTACAGTATGGGTGCAATATTGGCGGTAGCACTAGGACCTTTTGTGGGAGTCCTTTTAATTCAGTATGTAGATTTCAAGATGATTTTTATTTTCACTTCGATATTAGCTGTTATTAGTTTTGCTATATCTTTTGTTGTTAGTGAGCCGACTTATGAATTACCCAGACAAGATCAAGTAAAAGCGGTAAAAAGTTTTCAAATTTCAAATTTCCTTGAATTTAAAGCGATACCGATTTCTATTATCATATTAGTCATTGGTTTTAGTTATTCTGGTGTGTTAACTTTTATATCATTATACACTAAACAGATTCATCTAGAAGAAGCTGCAAGCTTCTACTTTCTTGTATATGCCATTACGGTCTTCCTCTCGAGACCTTTTTCCGGACGGTTATTTGATATTAGAGGTGCAAATTTTGTCGTATATCCCTGTCTTTTCATTTTTGCAATGGGTATGCTTTTATTTAGTCAAGCCAATCAGGGAATTTCTTTATTATTAGCGGGAGCAATAATTGGTTTCGGTTATGGTAACTTTATATCCTGTGCTCAGGCAATTTCAATAAAAGAAGTTCCGCCTCATAGATTTGGGCTGGCAATATCTACCTATTTTATTTTTGTAGATTTAGGATTTGGCGTAGGACCGTATTTACTCGGTTCCTTAGTTCCATTTACAGGATACCGTGGCTTATACTTAATGATGACCATTGTGATACTTGCGACGATTCCTCTTTACTACTTTTTGCATGGAAGAAAGGTATCATATGAATAGTTGCGAACAGACAACTATTATATTTGAATGATATAATTCTCATGATAACTAATTTTTAATAAAAATAGGAGGCATGAAAAGTGAAAAATACTTCACCGTTTGCAATTACAATTAGCCGCCAGTTAGGTTGTGGAGGGGCATATGTAGGACAGCAGCTGGCAAAAAACCTTGGTGTTTTTTATGCAGACCGTGAAATCATCGGTCAGGCGGCCAAACAGTTTTCGATATTAAAGGAGGATTTGGAATCGCGAGATGAAAAAATACTTTCATTTTGGCAGTCATTCATACGATCATATGCAATTGCACCGGATACCTATGTGCCACCACAAATCATTGCCCCATCAGACCGTGAGTTATTTAAAGCCGAAACAGAAATAATAGAACGTATTGCAAAAGAACGTTCAGCGGTTATTATAGGACGATGTGGCTCATATATCCTTCGTGAGCATCCGAATCATGTCAGTATATTTTTACACGGTGATATAACTTTCCGAAATGGTCGTATTCAGAAGCTGTATAATATATCAGAAGAAGTTGCCGGGAAAATGATTGCCCAAAACGATAAAGAAAGAGCTAACTATAATCATACATTTACAGGGAAGGAATGGACAGATGCAAGACAGTATGACATTTCCATAGATATAAGCAAAATAGGTATTGATAAAACTGTAGAGGTCATTTTGAAATACTTGGACTTAATTTAAAGAAGGAGCTACCCCTCCCAAAAGTTGGACAAAACATGTTAGAAATACTCCGCAGGAATGTGCCGTTGATTTTTCAATTACTTTCTTTCAAACCGTAATGCTTGTTTCTCAAAGTCTGCAAGGCTGTTTAGTTGTAGGTGAAACAAACAATCGACTTCTTCCTGTACTCAACAATTCTTCAACTGTGCTAGGTATGCTTGATTTCATCCGTAATAAACACAATTCACGCCCGAAGACAAACAGCGACAATACACCCCACCTTTTGTGGTCAATATTTAATTGACATGTAAGCCCGAAATTCTTATATTTCAACGTGAACAAGCAACGCCTTATCAATAGGCGTTCCGGAAGCCAATGCAAGGAAGGAGTCGCGTTGCTCCATACGATTCAGGACGCATTCGCGGCTAAAGAAGTGACGTAGCGTAAATTATTGCGAAAGGCTTATCCATGAAAAAGAACAGCTTAATAACTGCTGTCATCATCATTCTGCTCGGCCTTGGTATTGCCACATACTTCTATTGGCAGTACGCCCAACCAAAACCCGAACCAATATCCGTGCCGGCTCCGCCCCCGGCACCCACCCCGGTGCCACAACAGGTCATCGAGGCTCCTCCAGTGCAGCCCGCTCTACCTAAGCTATTCCAGAGCAATGAGTTCATGCTGGACACTCTGGCCGGCCTGGTGGGCAATAAATCATTGATGAATCTGTTTCATACCGAGCAGATCATCCACAACATCGTCGCCACCATCGACAACCTGCCGCGCAAGCGCTTACCGATCAGCGTGATGCCGGTCAAGCAGGTACAGGATTTGTTCATCACTGAAGGCCCCGAAAACGACAAAACAATCAGCCCGAAAAATGCTGCGCGTTATTCGGCGTATGTGAGAATCACCGAGTTGATCGATGCGCAGAAGCTGGGGGAAGTTTACGTGCGCCTTTATCCGCTGTTCCAGGAGGCATACGAAGAACTCGGCTATCCGAAAGAATATTTTAACGACCGCTTGCTGGTGGTGCTCAACCATCTGCTGGCTGCGCCCGACCTCAATGAGCCCGTCAAACTCGTTCAACCCAATGTTTTCTATTTGTATGCCGATCCCGATCTGGAAGCGCGCTCAGCCGGGCAGAAAATCCTTATGCGGATGGGCAGCAAGAACGAAGCAAAAATTAAAGCCAAGCTGCGCGAGATAAAACGGCAAGTTATGCTCCACATGCGCGAGAAAAAGGTAAATGGTACCGAATGATTTAAACGCTTTAGTTTTGGCTTGTCTGTTTCCGCCTCTTTCGTCTAGCGTTACCTAAAGAGCTTTTCCATGGCCATTATTCAAATACTCTCTCATCAAACCGTGCAGTGGTCTTTCTCGGCGAGGCTAAAAAGGAACGGCATACTCCGCAATAGCTCTGAGTGTCGTTGTGGAATTGCATTACAGTTGGTAATTTTCTATATCACCCCAGCATCGTGATTGCAGAGTAGTAGGTGTAGTAAGCAAGCACTTCTTCCTGTCACAAAGCATTCTGCGATTTTGACAAACGCCTATCATTTCCAATGATAATTCAGTCGAATTTATTTCAATTGACATTATTTTTTTTAGGTACTATCCATTTTTTAGATACATGCAAAATCAAAATTAGTTTTAAGTATTTTTTGACATCATTTTATGAGTGAACTTTTTCCTGTCTTATTCAGTGCCGTAATGATTTTGATTTTAGGTGCGATCGAAATCTTCCTGATCTGGTCACTGAACCATCCTTGGTGGAAAAAGAAATGGATACGGAATTCGTCGATCTATCTGCCGGTTAGCGGCTTGGGGGGCATCATTCTCTGGGCACTGGCGGTCGTTGCCAGCTCCGCCGATTCGCCTTTACGCTCCATCGGCGTCATTATTACTTCCGTAGTGGTGGTTTTCGAACTTGCATTAATGTTTTCCTTACCCATCTCTGGAATACTGCACTATATCCATTTTGCCCAGGGATGGTTCAGTAAAAAATTTCGTAGTGCAGACCAACATGAACTGAATGTAAATCGCCGGATTTTTTTAAAAAATGCTGCTGCTATCGTACCGGTATTTACGATACTGATGAGTGGAACCGGTGTGGCAAGCTCGTTTGCCGCTGTGCGAACGCCATTGATTTGGTTATTCTACCAGAATCTTCCACCAGCTTTAGAAGGATTTCGAATTCTCCACCTAACCGATATGCATTTAGGATACTATGTTGGGTTACAAGAATTGGAAGAATTTCTTCTTCGGTTGCAGGGACAAAAGTTCGACTTGATTTTGCTGACGGGTGACATTTCGGATAAATATGAAATTCTTCCACGAACGCTCAAATCGATTTCAGAATTGAAACCGGCTCATGGAGCGTTTGCGTCAGTTGGAAACCATGAGTATTATCGGGGAATAAGAGAGGCGCGAAAAATATTTGAAGCTAGCCCGATCCCTTTATTGTTGAATCAGGGAGTCGTCCTTCCCATCCGAGAAACTTCGTTATATATCGCCGGCACGGACGATCCTGTCTATCTTGGTCGCGATATCACTACTTTTATGAAAAACACTGTGGATAAATCATTAGCCGGAGCTCCTTCGGATGTGTTTCATTTATTAATGAGCCACCGTCCGGGTGGTTTCAATCGCGCTGCTGAGTTGGGAGTTCATTTTACTTTGTCGGGCCACACCCACGGAGGGCAGATCGGGTTTAATGGGAGAAGTGCGTTTGAATCAATGATGCCTCAACGGTATTTATGGGGACATTATCAAAAAGAGAGTTCGCAGCTCTATACCTCAGCCGGGTTCAGCCATTGGTTTCCGTTTCGTTTGGGTTGTCCTCCAGAAGCGCCAATCTATGTTTTGACTAAAAATCTTAGCCCTTCTCAGAGTTAATAAACTTCTATCGATAATTCTCACTACTGGACTTTTATCAATATATTTGTTCGTAGGTGTAGTCAGTAAGCACTTCTTTCTGTAGTCAATAAAATATCGAGAGCAAAAATGTTGCAAGCTTATAAATGGAATTCATTAATACTGTTTTTCTTCAGGTCAGACAAATTTACATAACATACTTAGGGCTTTTTGTTTCTTTCACTTTTTTCTGCATATTGCAGACGCTCTTTGTGATATAATCAGAATATGAACGAAGACATTGTGGCAAATCCCAAAAAAGAGAAAGTGTTGAGCAAGTTCAAAACTCTTATCACCGTTTTCATGGCGTTTGTCATTCAATTCGGGCTTGCGATTCTGGGCTGGGACGGATGGAGCGTATTTTGGGAACATCCTGCATTTCAAGTGCTCTTTTGGGTCTCAGTAGGACTTGGCGTGCTGTCGATATTTTCCGGCAGCAGCGGTTTGAGTTCCGGTGAGAAAGAAGATAAAGGCAACCGCTGGGTGTTGGGAGCTTTTACTGTGATAGCGCTTCTTATGTCCTATCTTTCGGCATACACCGACCGTATCGGATTTTGGACATTCGAAGGTGACACTTTGCGATGGGTAGGTGTGGTACTCTGTGCTGCCGGCGGCGTGCTGCGGATTTTACCGGTATTTCTGCTAAAGGAAAGGTTCAGCGGATTGGTAGCGATCCAGGTCGGGCACAAACTAGAAACGCACGGAATATACGGATTTATTCGCAATCCGAGCTACTTGGGGATGCTTATTAGCTCGCTTGGATGGGTGCTCGCATTCCGCTCTGGTGTGGGTGTGATTTTGACCTTGGCGTTGCTTATACCGCTTGTGCCACGCATCCGTGCCGAGGAACGGCTCCTCCGTGAACAGTTCGGCGCGGAGTACGATGCCTACTGTGCGCGTACGTGGCGACTCGTGCCGTGGATTTATTGATAAAAGAGCTTAAGATGCATTATCCGCTTCTTCCTGAAAGAAATAAATCGTTATCCTTCTCAAATATGCTTTCTTTCAATCCGTTATCAATGAGGCTTTATATTTCCCCTTTTTTAAAATAATTAATAGTGCTATTAATTTTAAGCTCATTAGGAAAAAGCGAAGTTCAGATATTAATTGTTAGAAAAATTTATTTTATGGAGAAGTAAAATGAAAGTTATAGGAGTCAACGGCAGTCCACGTAAAAACGGCAATACATCATTGTTAATTAAAGCAGTTTTTCAGGAGTTGAAAAAAGAAGGGTTTGAAACCGAGCTTATAAATATTGCCCTAAAGCCGGTTAGAGGGTGCACAAGTTGTTTTAAGTGTGCTAAAAATCAAAATAAACGCTGTGTATTTGATGATGACATTATAAATGAATGTATCGGGAAAATGGCCGCAGCAGATGGAATTATCTTGGGATCTCCCACATATTTTACAGATGTAACAGCTGAGATGAAAGCATTGATTGACCGAGCAGGAATGGTCTCAATAACCAATGGAGGAATTTTTAAGTATAAAGTTGGAGGTTCTGTTGTTGCTGTGAGGAGAGGTGGTGCTATTCATGCCTTTGATACAATGAATCACTTTCTGCATTATATGCAAATGTTTTTAGTTGGAGCTAGTTATTGGAATATGGTTTATGGATTCGGGCTTGGTGAAGTAAATGATGACAAAGAAGGCATGGAGAACATGAAAACATTAGGAGAAAATATGGCCTTTTTGTTAAAAAAAATAAAAAGCTAAATATTTTCAGTCCGTAATCCTCAATTATGACATACGACAAATGTTGAGGAGTTGTAGGGTAGTCAGTAAGGACTTCTTCCTGTAATTAGTAAAATGTCGTCCTTGAAAATAATGTTTGATTTCAACCAGCAATCTTGGATATTATACTCGTGCCTCACTTTTGGAAAAAGATGATATGTGTCATGTTCAAGTAATGTAAAAAGCCATTATTCTTAAACATGAACAAAGGAGGAGATTATGTTTGCACCAAAGAAAATATTAGTACCGACGGACTTTTCAGATTATTCGGATAACGCGTTAAAGCAGGCAATAGACATTGCCAGGCAAAACAAAGCCAAGATTTATCTTTTTCATGTAATTGATGACGGGTTTCAACAATGTGCTGTCGATTATTGTTTGGATGAAGGATCTGTTCAGAAAATTTATAAAGACAGTATAAAAAATGCTAAAGATAAACTGCAACAGGAAGTCAAAAAAATTACTGATAAACACTCCAGCATAGAAATTGTTTATGATACAAGAAGAGGTATCCCGTACGAAGAGATACTCAAAGAACAAGAAGAAAAAGGCATTGATTTGATCGTAATTGCTTCGCATGGAAAAACAGGCATTTTGAAAAATTTGCTGGGCGGCGTTGTCGATAAGATTATAAAAAGAGCAAAATGTCAGGTATTGCTTGTCAGGAACTAGTCTTTGGTTATGCCAATTTTAGATCAAAGAACTCTCTTCTGACATTTCAGGTAAATTAAAAAATATAACAATATATTTCTGAACCGCTTTTCCACTGGCGGCTTTTTTCTACTATGTTTTACAGCACTCTCTTTCAATCCATAATCATCAATTCTTATGAAAGTTCCGCACTAAACAGTAGTAGGTGAAAGAAACAATTCTGACGGTTCGGAAATCGTAATTTTGTTTCTTACTTCCTGTAATGTTGTTTTTTGAATTTCCATTCTTGATGCTACATTTCAATCCGTAATAAACACAATTTATACACGA
>DLME01000301.1 GCA_002479215.1 Syntrophaceae bacterium UBA7544 | reverse complement strand
ACATGTTTCGGGGGCAGGTCAGTTTGACCATACCCGATAATATTGTCATCCACGAAAAACAACATTTTCTGGGGAATCGTCTCTAACTCAGCCAATACTTCCTCGGTAGGACGGCGGCGGTAACGTCTGCCATTAAAGGCAGTAACCGAGCAGAATTCACAATCCATTGGACAACCGCGTGAAGTTTGCACGGACGCGAACATATAACCTGGGTGAAACAAGTCGCGTCGAGGGCATGGCACACCGGATAAATCAGGCCACTCGCCCTGGTATCTTTGCTGAAGGCATCCTGCTTCAATATCTGCCAAAACCTTTGACCAGACAGCCTCGGCCTCGCCAATGACTACCGCATTTACAAATCGCAAGGCTTCATCCGGACACATGGAGGCATGAATACCTCCCATGACTACCGGCACGCCTTGCTGCCGATAGAGAGAAGCAATTTCGTAAGCCCGATTAGCCGATGCGGTAAATGCGGTAATGCCCACAAGGTCTGCTTCTTGATAAGTAAAAGGTTCCCAGTTTTCATCAATCAGTTTCACATCCCACGACACTGGGGTCAAAGATGCAATAATGCCTAAACCGATAGGGGGAAAACGAGAACTTTTATTAACCGTCAAACCAACACGTGCAGGATTAACAGGATTAACTAAAACAAATTTTTTCACTTTTCCAAAACCCTTTCTGCAAAAAGAACTGGCTCAACAATTATTAACCATTACAACTACGGTAAGCGGGCTAACAATGTTTATATGTATCTTGTATAAAAACCTAAACACAGCAAATTTTGCAGTATAATAATTTTAACTATAAAATTGTCGGTCTTGTATGTCAATTAAATATTAACCACACTCCATATTTTGCGGTCAAAATTCCTTTGACACACAAGTTCCTTCTTCACATATTTCTATCTTGAGAATGGTAGTCCTTATCAATAAAATATTAATCATTTAGATCAGAGAGTAACTATACTTAATATAGGAATATTTATGTTGACAGATGTGAATATACATATTATGAAATATATAAATATATATACATAATTTTGTTCGTCTGAATATGAAAGACAGAAGTATATTTTAATAATGTCGAAGAACTTAGGCTATTTACGGAGGATAAATGGAAAGCATTCTCAAGCTTCAAGCTGACATCTGTAAAATATTTGCCAATGATAAGCGCCTGGAAATTATTAATTTACTTAAGGACGCAGAAATGTCTAACAGCGAATTAATGCAAAAGACCGGTCTGAGTAAGGTAACTATATCTCAGCACATGAATGTTTTAAAGTCGAAAGGTGTCATTGTGGTACGGCGTGAAGGTGTTCAGTTATATTACAGGATCGCCAATCCTAAAATAATTCAAGCCTGCAGCCTGATGAAAGAGGTTTTGGTGGAACAGCTTCGGGAAAAAGAAAAGGTCGTTTCCAGGCTGGTTAAAGCCTCAAATAAGAAATCCTGAAATAAAACATTAAGTAGGAAGGATGCTCAGCGACTAAAAAATTTTTATTAATTATTACAATTCATAATCGTTCTGCTCCGGTGCTAAATCGAATCAAGAAACTTATCTTAGGTCATGTTCATGCATAAACTGATGAATCTTGAACTAAAAAAATAAAGATTGGAGAAAGGAGGTGTGACATTATTTTTCGAGTAACTTGGCAGCGGGGGTAAAAATATTTCCAATAACTAGAAATATAAGGAGAAGTTATGAAAAAAAATATTGTATTTTCTTTTTTGGGAGTCATTGCAGTGATGTTTGTAACTGCCAATGCTCACGCTACTAACGGTATGCGGATGATTGGGTTCGGTCCTGTACAAGACTCCATGGGTGGAGTGAGTGTGGGGCTTCCGCTGGATGCTGCATCAATACTGACTAATCCGGCCGGAATGAGCGTTTTGCCTGGCCGGATAGACTTTGGCGCCTCATATTTCAAGCCTTCTGTTGATTATAAAGCAACCGGGGGGGCGAATGGGGCTACAATTGATTCTGACCGTGGAGGGTCGCCTGTTCCTGCCTTTGGCTTGATCATACCTCTTGGTGAAAAATTCAGATTTGGAATAGGTGCATACGGCGTGGCCGGTATGGGTGTTGATTATGCTCCAAATCTTTACGGCAGTGCCACCTATACATCATATTCACAGATGCGTTTTGCGCCGGGGCTTTCTTACAAAATTAACGATATGATATCCGTCGGGGCCGTAGTCAACATTATGTATGCGACCATGGAATTCAATGCCGCCAGCGCTGCTGGCCAGCTACCGCATATGGGGGCATCGTCATTTGGTTACGGGGCCACGATCGGAGTATTGGTGAAACCGGTCGATTTTCTTCAGATCGGATTGGCCTACGAAACAAAAAGCTATTTTCAGGATTTCGCCTTTAACACTGCTGCCGGTGTAGATAAAATAGAATTTGATCAGCCCCAAGTGGCGACAATAGGTTTAGGTATAAAACCCATCAAAAATCTATTAATTGGTTTTGATGTCGAATGGATAAACTGGTCAGATACCAATGGGCAAAACCTGCCCAAATACACGACCAACGCCAGCTCGGCCATGCCCTGGAATATGGATTGGAGCGACCAGTTCGTATACAAGGTTGGCGTACAATACACAGTGATCCCAATGATCGCATTACGGGCCGGATATAACTACGGCAAGATGCCGCTTAATAGCGACCGCGCATTCGAAAATATTGCTTTCCCCGCCGTTTCCGAGCACCACTTTACCGCAGGTATTGGAATCAATTTCACCGAACGGTTCACCATTAATATTGGCGGCATGTATTCACCAACAGCAAAACTTAGCGGCTCTAATCCGGCACAGGGTATAAGCTCATATGAAACAGAGATGTCACAGTACTCCATTGATATGGGAATTACCTACACTTTTTAAATTTATTTCATTGGTACGGCAGATCATCACTGCCGTACCAATTGATTTGTCTTTATTTTAATTTGACATTTAAACTATTATACAGATTTATGGTCTTATTTGTAAAGAGGGATATATTAAGAGTTTTTATGATCTGGCAAATTTGTCAGAATAGGAGATTATCTATGGACAAGCAGAAAAGAAAATATCTGGAAGAAAAGTTCGGCAATCGCGTCAATTTTGATGAAATAGAACGCGTATTGTACAGCCATGATATTGCAGCTATACCATCTCTCATTGCGCCGCTCATCGGCAAAACTGTTCCCGATGCGGTTGTTCAGCCCCAAAACGAAGAAGAGCTTGTTGCTCTAGTCAATTGGGCCAGGGAAAATAATATCGCTCTAACACCGCGGGCGAAAGCTTCTTCCGGCTATGGAGGAGTTTTGCCTATTAAAAAAGGCATCATCGTTGATTTCTTTCGGCTGAATAAAATTTTATCCATAGATAAGCAAGCACAGACAGTGACCTGTCAGGCGGGCGTTGTTTGGGAAAAAGTTGATGCCGCATTGGCTAAAGAGGGGCTGACGGTAAATCTTTATCCATCCAGCTATCCTGGCTCCACAGTGGGTGGGTGGCTGGCACAAGGCGGCGCTGGTTTTGGTTCCTATCAATATGGTTGGTTTCGGGAGAATGTAGTCTCAGCCCGGGTTGTTCTGCCCGATGGCTCGGTGAACGTTTTTACCGGTGCCAATCTGGATTTAATCGCCGACGCGGAAGGAACGACCGGTTTTATTATCGATTTGACCATGAAAGTCCAGCCTAAAGAGAAACTCGAAATTATTGCCATCGGTTGCCCGGATGCTGATGACCTTCAACGGATTGTGGAAGATATCGTAAAAGCGGATCTGCCGTTATGGTCACTTGTTTTCATCAATCCCCGGATGGCGGAAATGAAGAATCGTTCGCCATTAATGGAACATAACGGGCATCCGGCTGAAGAAAGAGTGCTTTTGCCCGCTTCTTATATAGCCACGATAGCTTATCATAAAAAAGATGCGGCACAGATTACGGCGAAAATGAAGGAAATATTACGCCGCTGCCAGGGTGAAATATTCAGCGAACGCATAGCCGCACATGAATGGAAAAACCGTTTTAAACTTATGGTAGTCAAACGGCTTGGCCCCAGTCTGGTGCCGGCTGAAGTCGTCATCCCGCTTTCCCGGTTGGGCCGCTTCATGACGGAAGTCGAAAATAAAATCAATCAACCGGTCGTCAAAGAAGGCACGATTATCCGCAAAGGCAAGGATGGGGTGCCGGAAGTCGTTATTCTGGGATTTATTCCCGCTGATCAGCGGGAATTCAGCTACAATTTTGTTTTCAGTCTTTCGTTATCCATTGTGAAAATTGCCGAAAAAAACGGCGGCCGGGCCTACGCTACCGGTTTATATTTCAAGTCTAAAGCCAAAAAAGTATTAGGGCCGGAGAGGATAGCCAGATTAAAAACATTTAAAAATAAGATCGATGCACGAGGCATTTTCAATCCCGGAAAGGTCATCGGTTACAGTCTTATGGATAGTGCCGTGAGCATTGGGTCTGCTTTTGAGCCGCTGATCCGGCCTTTCGGTAATCACGTTATCACACATATCGGAGAGAGAAAAATATATCCCCAAAGCGATATTCCGGCGGATGTTGTCTGGTATGCTTACAGTTGCTCTCAATGCGGCTACTGTGTGGAGGAGTGCGATCAATTCTACGGCCGCGGCTGGGAGAGCCAGAGTCCGCGCGGCAAGTGGTATTGGATCAGGGAATATCTGGAAGGAAGGGCCAAGTGGACTCAGGCGCAGATTGATACTTTTTTAGTCTGCACCACCTGCGAGCTTTGCAACTTACGTTGTTCCGCGGTTCTGCCTATAGAGCCTGCCTGGATGAAACTCAGAGGCAAACTGATTAATCAGGAAAAACGGATGACATTCCCGCCTTTTGAAATGATGGCCGAAGCGCTTCGTACCGAAGGCAACATTTGGGCCGGTTACCGCAAAAACAGGGCAGACTGGTTTCCACAAGACCTGAAGGAAAAACACGGTCCCGGTCGCAAAGCGTCGGCAGTATATTTTGCCGGATGCACGGTAAGCTATGTAGAAAATGATATCGGCATGGCAACCGTGAGATTGCTGGACAAAGCCGGTGTGGATTTTACCTACGCGGGAAAACCGGAAAATTGTTGCGGTACACCCATGCTGGTCGCCGGCAAATGGGACCTTTTTGCGGATATTATGCGTAAAAATATTGAGGTTGTAAAACAAACCGGTGCGGATACTGTGATTGCCTCCTGCCCGGCCTGCGACATGATGTGGCGTGTTGTTTATCCCGAATGGGCCAAGAAATTGGGCATTGAATACAACATCAAAACCAGACATTACTCGGAAGTTATTGCCGAAAAAATCAAATCCGGTGAATTCAAATTTCCGGCGAATGACCTAAAACCGATGAAGGTTACCTGGCATGACTCCTGTCATATCGGGAGAGCTTCCGGCGTTTATGAACCGCCCCGCGAGCTGATTAAGGCGATACCCAATGTGGAATTTGTGGAAATGGCGCATAATCGTGAGGAAGGCCACTGCTGCGGCAGCGTTCTTACGCTCATTAAAGACCCGTCTGTAGCTGCCGATATCGGTAAAATAAGGCTTGATGAAGCGGTTGATATTGGGGCCGAGAAGGTCCTGGCTCTTTGTCCCTGCTGTCAGGTGCAATTGCGCATAACGGCGAAAAAGAAAAATATGCCGTTGGAAATCGTGGATCTGGCGCATCTAGCCGGAAACGCCCTGGGCTATGAATTCCCCGATCCTAATCCTGATGTGCACAGCCAGTGGGGCGTTTTTGACGCTTTTATCTCGCTGATGACGCCGCAGGGTTTTGCCAATCTGATTGGAACGATGTGGCCGCAGATGATTGATGCTATGCCCTTTGGCATGGGGCCGATGATGCGGGTCATGGGCAAGATTCCCGGCGCGCTCACTTTAATGAAACCCATGTTTCCGGTTTTGTTTCCCATACTGCTGCCGATGATGATGCCCAAGGTCATGCCGGTAATGCTGGAGAGAGTTGCCGGCCTGATTCCCATGCCCGATTACATGCGCGAACAGATGCCGGAGCTGATGCCCAAAGTTATGGACAATCTGATGCCGCACATGATTAAAGACGTTGTGCCGCTGGTAACTCAACCGATGATCGATTATCTGACCGGTAAAACAAAATAATTTTGGCTACAACAAAACAATCTGATATATAGGCAGCAAAAAGATTATATGTTATAAGAAGCACCTTCCTTTAAGGACCGGTCGGGCCAGTCTGTTCCGATGTCTCACCCGGTACATAAATTTGATTTATGTAAGAAAGGATAATAATCATGAAGCTTGCCAAAAAAATCATGTTGCTTACTTTTTCTTTGCTGCTAATTATCATTGCGGGAGGAGATTCGGACGGCCAGGAAAGAGGCAGCAGAGAATTGGTGATTCTCTTTACTCACGATTTGCATTCGTATTTATTGCCCCATAAGGTTTTGACTCAGGACGGACAACAAGTACAACAAGGGGGATACGCTAAGCTCGCTTATGTAATTAAAGAACAGCGGACATATCAGCAGAATAAGACTTTGCGTGTAGATGCCGGCGATTTTTCCATGGGTACGCTTTTTCACACTTCATTTCTGAAAGAGGCCTCTGAACTCCGGCTCATGGGCAAAATGGGTTACGATGTAGCAACTTTCGGTAACCACGATTTCGATTTCCACGCGGAGGGTCTGGCTAAAATGCTTCAGACTGCCCGTTCTAAAAGCCAGCAATTGCCCGCTTTAGTCGCTTCCAACATTATTTTTAGCAGGAACGATCCTGGAGATGCGGCACTGAAGCAAGCCTTTAAGGATTATCCGGTAAAAGATTATATGGTTTTTGAAAGAAACGGTATCCGCATCGGGGTCTTCGGTATTATGGGCAAGGATGCCGGTGACGATACGACCTTTATCCAGCCTGTTAAATTTGGTGATCCGATTCGGGCAAGCAAGAAGATGGTGGATGTTTTAAAAGATAAGGAAAAGGTGGATGTTGTTATCTGCCTTTCCCCTTCCGATACATCTCCGGTAAAAAATAAATCGGAAGATCAAGAATTGGCGCGAAAAGTGCCGCAAATCGATGTTATTATAAGCGGTCATACCTACACTATTTTACCCAAACCGATAAAAGTTGGCAGGACAATTATCGTTTCCAGCGGCTGTTATGGCGAGTATCTGGGTATTTTGAAAGTTTTTTACACTAAAGGAAAGGATATCAAGGTCGCTTCCTACGCTTTAAGAAATATTACCACCGGTATTCCGGACGATAGAATTGTCTCGGAAGAGGTTGCCGACTACAAAGATATTGTTAGCCGGGATTTTCTTTCTCCCTATCGTTTAAGTTTTGATCAGGTAATTGCCGAAAGCGATTTTAATATGGATTCGCTGGCGTCTGCTTATGCCAACCCCAGAGAGATGGGATTGGGAAACATGATTACCGATGCTTACCGCTACGCCGTACAAAAAGCCGAAGGGAATAATTATGAATATGTTCATGTTGCAGTGGAGCCGCTGGGACTGATCAGGGATTCTTTTCAGAAGGGGAAAATTACGACTGCTGATGTTTTTCAGGTGCTATCGCTGGGTATTGGCAGGGATGGAGTTGCCGGTTATCCGTTGTTGGCTTTTTATGTCAACGGCAAGGAGCTGAAGGATATTCTGGAAGTTGAGGCATCAGTGGCGCCGTTCAAAAAAGAAGATGCTCATTTGCAGGTTTCAGGGGTAAAATTTGCCTTCAATCCCCATCGAATTTTGTTCGACAGGGTAACGCAAGTTTCCGTTCAGGATGAAAAGGGTGAATATAAGACTCTTGATTTTAAGAAACTGTATCGAGTCTGTTCTAACCTCTATGCGGCGGAAATGATAAATTATGTAAGCAAAGTTACTTATGGTCTTCTTAGCGTAAAACCAAAGGATAAGAAAGGACGCGCTTTGCCGGATTTAAACAAGGCGATTATCTATACCGATAAGGGTTCTTCCAAGCCACAGGAATTAAAAGAGTGGATAGCCCTTACGCAGTATATGCGTTCCTTTACGGATACAAATCGTAACGGCATCCCCAATATACCTGGAAAATATCGAGCACCGGAAGGCCGTTATCAAGCGGAACCTTCAACCGATCTGAAAAAGATACTGGCCAATGGCAACTTTATCACTTATGGAGCTTTGATTATCGGAATTGTTTTCCTGTGCGCTTTGATTTTCTTAATCGTATTGGTTATTAAAAAAGTTAGACCATTATTAGTCAAGGTTAAATAAAAACATTGCTCTCCGAGGGCAATTTTGGAGTGATAAAACTACGGAAAAGCATATGCCCGCTGTATTCATCGGTCATGGCTCCCCGATGAATATCATCTTGAAGAATGATTTTACCAAACACCTGAGTGAACTGGGGAAAAAACTTCCTCAACCGGAAGCCATTATGGTTATATCCGCGCATTGGCTGACCAGAGGCACTTTTGTCACCTGCATGGAGAGGCCGCAACAAATTTATGATTTCTATGGCTTCCCCGCAGAGTTGTATGATTTTAAATATGGTTGCGTTGGTTCACCAAAGCATGCGGCTATGACGAAAAAAACGGTCAAAGGCATAGAAATAAACTGTTCTGATGAATGGGGCTTGGATCACGCCTCTTGGGCAGTGTTAAAACATATGTATCCGCAAGGCGACATGCCTGTGTATGAAATGAGCCTGGATATGACTAAAGATGCGGCCTTTCATTACAATCTGGGAAAACAACTTGCTGATTTAAGAAGCAAGGGAATCTTGATTATCGGTAGTGGGAACATGGTCCATAATTTGAGGTTGATGGATTACGATACCGACGCCCCATCGGATGATTGGGTTGTAGAAATTGATGAAAAAATCAAACGTTGTTTATTAGAAAAAAACCATGCTGACCTGATTGATTATCAAAAGCTAGATACTAGCATAAGAAAGGCCATTCCTACCTTAGATCATTATCTGCCGATGCTCTATATAATTGGTATGCAACAAAAAAATGATAAGCTTAGATTCGTCCATGAGGGCTATCAAAATAATACCATTTCGATGAGATGTTTTGTTTTGGGATAAAAAGTTGCCTGGATAGAAGGATGTTATCAAATCAGGGTCAGATTCCACTGTTGATTACACCTACAAAGTCTTAGCCTGCTTGAGCTAAGAAGGTTGATGATTACCATTTGAAATGCTGACCACTGAAATAGTTTTTTATGGCCAACGTATTGAGGTAATCGTGGCGCCGAGATTACCCGCTTTGTGAAATATAAAAACAGTTTGCATGACACCGGCCGGTTCACCTGCTGGTTAGGAGATACCTCATTTCAGAGGAACTTCTAACTTTCGGTATTTTGTGGCCACTTCGGATCTGCGATTATTGCATCTAGGGCGAACTGCACTTCTATGTGAGTTAGGCCGTATTTTAGTGGACTGAAGGCTTTCCAAACATAGAACTTTGCAACGATAAGGTTAATAATGAAAGAGATGATCAAGCAACCAACCAATGTAAATAAACCTGACTCTATTCCGTTTTGATAAGCGACATAACAACCGATTACGAATGAGGTCAGCACCAAGATCAGGAAGAATTTCTTAGCACCTTTTTTCCTAGCGCTATGTGCGGAAAGAAGTTTGAAGAAAGCAACTTGCGTATCGAGTAAATCAACAGCAGGAAGTTCTTTAGCCGGAGTCTTAACGGGGTCCATAAACGCTTCCAAAGCTATTTTTGCTTGGTTTGGGTTGAGACGTATTTCAGAATTGGTGGAAAGAGCAGTAACGGCGGTGAAAAACCGTTTGATTCGTTCGATCTGGTAGTCTGTCAGTTTCATTGCTACTCCTTATGTAAGAAAGTCAGAATGTCTTTCTCTAATTGCCCCAAATTCAACTTCTCAGCCATAAAAGCTATGGTGAACGCGGTCATATTTACCATCTCGCCTATAAACTGTGAGTGCTGTAACTTTTGATTACGGCTTGATACTCCAGACAGTTGAAAGCGTAAATCTGTGGGCTTACCACCGTATATCTGCATGATATGGGAGTAATTCGAGTGAATATACCCTGAGAAGGTTTTGAAGATTCGCTTTATGTGCTCTTGAGATTTATTAAAGTCAGTACTCTTACCAAGGGCACGCGCTCTCGAATTCTGGATTTTCTTTGTTTCCACAATATCGGTGCTTGGGGATAAATTTTTTTACATTGGAAGATTGCTGGGGATACGTCTCAAGCAGAAAGTAAACCTCATTTAGGCAGTCTGTTATGCACCTGATTATGGTGGAGAAATCAATAAACAGTCCATTCTCGCAAAGAACTTGTAGAAATCGTAGACTTTGGACTGCTCGAACTAACTTGAGGAAGGCCACGACTTCAATTGTAACCTCGCCGTACTCGAACACATGTTTCTCTTGATTCCATCTCGGGGAATCAATACTGTTGTGTTCTAACTCCTCAAGCCAATACTGGACTTGTTCCAAGGTTGCCATGTCACATCTTCCTGCTAACAATTAATATTCTAACAACGGTTTTTCCGATGATTTGGATATCATAATATCACTATTCATTTTTTTTAAAAGAAGAAATTACACAGATTAATTGAACAAACATTGTTGGTGGACATATTGGAAACAGTTGTTTCAATCCTTCCGCACTATTCGGGACGGACTAATTAAAGATTTCCCTCCATGTGTCTGATTGTTTATGAAACAAAAAAACAGGGGGCAAATTATAGAATTTGCCCCCTACAGTGTAACAGCAGTTTAACGTTCGTTGCTTCAAGGTTATCTTATTGAATAATCATACCACGGTCGAGAATTGAAGGCTTCCTTAACGATATTCACGGCTGCCTCTACGTTGTAATGGGCTGTATTAAGCGTCAGGTCGTAATTAACAGGATCATCCAACTCGGCATTAAAGTATTTTTTAATAAAGGCCATCCGATCCTTCTCGGTTTTAATGATCCTTTTTTCCGCCTCTTCATAGGTCACATCATAGGCATACATGACATTGCGGACTCTGACGTCCATGGGTGCGACAATGAGCAGGCGGAGACAGATCTCGCTGGGCAAGATATACCCGGTCCCTCTCCCGACGATGATTGCATGACCATGCGCCGCTATGGCGCCGACAACTTTTGTAAGATGAAGAAGATATTCATCGGGCCAGAGATGTAGTTTTTTTTCAATAGCGCCGATCCAGTCATCCAGCATAGAACGATCCTGTTCATCTAGGGTGGCAATCACGGCCTCACTCACATGGGCGCTCTTCGCTACCTCTTCCACAATTTCATTGTCGAAAAGATCGATATTTAAATCTTTCGACAGTTGCTTCGCCAGCGTATCCGCACCGCTTCCCGGTAATCTTGAAATGGTAATCACGGGACGGAGGCGTTTTTTATATTTCTTTTTTTTATTCAACTCCCATTTTTTTACTTGCGCAGCGATAATTTTCTCCACGAAGGCTTCCTGTGATTTAAATGTTTCCATGACGTCTCCTTGTTGATTCTCTCTATTTTTAATCTTCACGATGTTTGTCAATTCAATCCGCATTTAGCGGGCTTTCTTATACAGGGAGCAGATTTCTATTTCAAGAAATAAGCTATTATACGCCTCAAACAATCGCAATTTACGCTTTAGCGCTTTTTGTAAACGCCTTCAGATCAACGTGATCTGTCACCATTTTTTCTATTATGTTGATTTTTTCTATATCATCCTTAGTCGGCAGGGGTTCAATCCCGTCGATCTGCCTCGCAGTCTCATGGGTATCGGTAGAGACCAGCAACAGGGGAATCCCTAAAGTTTCAGCTTTCGAAAGGATGACCGGTGAAGGCACGATATTATTGGACAGGATTATGGCGGCCACATTGTTTTCAAGTGACATCAGGATCAAATCACTGCGGTCTCCGCTGGCAATGACGACTTGATGATGATCCTGAAACAGAGGACTTTTCGTCGCTGAATCTCCTCCCATGGAGCCCACGACAATGTTTCTGACCTGACGGTTCAAGCCGGACTCACCGGCCAGGACTTTTGCAAACATCCGATCCGCAAGATATCGGGCAGTAAAATAGGTCAGCTCAGGAAAAGAAGGGACGACACCCAGCACCGGAATGCCCATTTGACGAATCCTGGGCAGGTAGACATCGTTAAAATCGTCGATATTGACGACTTTATTGATGACAACCCCCATGAAATGAAAACCATCTAACCGGATATACTTCTTGAGGAAACTCATATCATCGATAATGGTATCCTCATCGCCACTTACCATGATTAGGAGCTGTCCTTCCACAATCTTTGTCAGGGAGATGGCGTCAAGGTAGACCGATGTGCCATAAAAGATATCCTTTCCCGCTTCCACGAATATCAGGTCCTTATTTTTACCGATATGATCTAAGGCTTTCAGGAGTTTTGCCTCTGTAGCTTTTTCATCCAGGGAATAGAGGAGCTTGGAATGATGAAAACCGATGCTCATGTCTTCCGGATTCTCTTCGAGATTGAAGATATGGGTCATGAGTGCAGCATCATAGTCCCAGAGTTGCTTTTTCTTGTAAAGTAATCTTGCACCAAAAGGTTTCAGATAGCCTATTTTTTTGTTCAATGTCCTGGCCAGACCAATGATCAGGCTCGTTTTACCTGCACCCTGTCGCATAGACGTGATGACAAATTTATCCATCGGTTTCACCTCTTTTCATTTTTTGTAAGGATGATTCGTATATCCACAGCTCTCACACCATCACCCTGTTCATAAACGACCAGCGGATTAATTTCAATGTCTGAAATTCCCTGGCAGTGACGAAGAATGGCTCCCAGTATGGTGACGACATTCACGACAGCGGCTACATCCTTCATTTTTTCTCCCCGCACCCCGAGGAGTAACGGATAAGAACGGAGTTCTTTAATCATGCTGCTAATATCCCCCGCATTGACGGGGAGTGACCGGAAAGAAACGTCTTTCATGACTTCGACATAGATCCCGCCCAAGCCGATCATAATCATCGGCCCGAAGGTCTGATCGATTCTGGCACCCACAATCAGTTCCGTTCCGGGTTTAACCATTTCCGAAATATCGACCCCGTCAATCAGAGCGTGGGGAATATGTGCCTTGCAGTTGCGCAGAATAACACCATAGGCGTCGACAACCTCACCCTCATTTTCCAGGTTCAGGGCAATCCCGCCGACATCACTCTTGTGGATGATGTCCTTGGAAACAACTTTCATGACCACAGGATAACCGATGGTGACGGCCGCCTCAACCGCACCCTTGATCGTCTGGGCCTGAATGCTTCTCGGAATGGGGATACCCGCTATATCCATGATTTTCTGGGCTTCGTGAGCCAGCAGGAAGAACCGGTCATTCTTTCTTGCAGCAGCTACAATGGCCGTTATGGAAGCCCTATCCAGTATGGTATCGGAAATATTATCCGAATCCGAATGACTTTCTAGATATTCTTTATATCGATACATCGCTCCCAGCGAGGAAGCTGTGTCATAAACATCATCGGAAACGGGAACACCTCTTTTCTTCGCTGAAACCACATAATCCGCCGTTTGTTGACCACCGAAAAGTGAAAACACGATGAGCTTTCCTCGGGATTTGTATTTAAGGAAGTTCTTCTCGATGATGGTTCCAAGATCCACGGAAGGTGAAAGAGCCGATTCGCAATAGATGCCGAAAACCGTATGAATGTTGTCATCGGCAAGGGCCGCATCAAAAGCTTTTGTATAATCGACAGCCGCCGCCTGACCGGTAATATCAATCGGATTCTTGGTGGATCCAAATGTAGGAATGACGGGAGAAAAAACACTTTTCAGATTTTGAGGATCGTCATAAAGACTAACGCCATATTTCTCACAGGCGTCCGTCGCCATTACACCGGCACCCCCGCCATTGGTAATGATGACCGTGTTCCCTCCTTTGGGAAGCGGGTTGCCCGCCAGGATCATCGCCCAGTTAAAAGCCTCTTTGGTGCTTTCCGCCCGGAGCGCACCGCACTGGCGGATTACATCGTCAAAGACCTCATCCGAACCGGCCAGCGAACCGGTATGGGATGCGGCCGCCCTGGCGCCTTTCTCAGAACGGCCGGACTTGATCACCACCACCGGCTTTTTCCGGGTGGTTTTTCTGACGGCCTGGATGAATTTCTCGCCATCCCGCACGCCTTCAATGTACATGAGAATGATACGGGTGGTCACATGATCACAAAGATAGGTCAGAAGATCAGACTCATCAATGTCCGACTTATTCCCGACGGAAACAATGGCAGATAAGCCAATATTTTCAACAGAAGCCTGACCAATTAGCGTCAGCCCGAGCGCACCGCTCTGGGTAATCATGGCCAGATGACCTGACGGGATATCGCCGGAGACGAACGTGGCGTTTAAACAGACCTGAGAGGAATAGACGCCAAACACATTGGGGCCAAGAATCCGCATCCCTTTGGAGCGGGCATAATCGGCGATTTTTTTTTCTTCTTCAAAATTTCCGATTTCGGAAAAACCGGAAGTGATAATAATAGCGTGCTTGACTTTTTTTTCAGCGCACTGGACGATCGTATTATAGACAAGTTCCGCAGGGATGGTGATACATACCATATCAATGGTATCATCGATACCAAGGATGCTTCGAAAAACGGGTATTCCTTCGATTTCTCCACCACTTGGGTTCACAGGATAAATTTTCCCCGTATAGCCGCCGGCAATGATATTTTGCAAAACTGCGTGACCTATCTTGTTTTTATCCCTGGAGGCGCCGATAATAGCCAAAGATGCGGGTTCAAAAAGATATTTGATGTTTTCAGCATCATGATTCGTCATATTTATTCCTTGAAGGTCATTGTCATTTCATAGATGCCGGCGATATTATGCTTTACGATATCGACCCCCCCCCATTTTCAAACACGTGAAGCATTGGTTTGTTTTCTGCTAAGACATCTGCAGTAAATCCCGGTAGCCCTGATCTGTCTCCGATACTTGTACCACATGTTAAGTTAGAGTTCA
>DLME01000162.1 GCA_002479215.1 Syntrophaceae bacterium UBA7544 | reverse complement strand
AATATCTGAGTTTCATTGATTCGGCTAACAAACTTCTATTCGCTTCGCGGGATCAATTCGGCTTAGAAATTTCAACGCACTTCGTTTTTGAAATTAGAGTCTCATTGATTCAACTTACTAATTCCGACGTGTGACCTTTAGGTTATACGCTTCGCTTTCGGAATTGGAGTTTCACGAATAAACACAATTTAAGCCCGGCGACAAACATCGACACCACACCCCACATTTTGTGGCCAATATTTAATTGACATACAAGACCGGCAGTTTTATAGTTCAATTATGAACAAGCAATGTCTTATCAAAAAAAGAAAAAGAGTATCTGCCAATTGTAGATGAAATTAAAAGGAGTGAAACATGTCTATTCTCTTTACACCAATGAATATTGGAGATGTGCGGATCAAAAACCGGTTTATCCATTCTGCAACCTATGAAGTCATGGCGTTAGAAACCGGTGAGGTAAGCGATAAGCTTATTAGAAGATATCAAAATTTGGCCAAAGGGGAAGTAGGTCTGATTATTCCTGGATATATGTATGTTCACCCGTTGGGTCATTCGTATAGGTATCAAAGTGGGATCCATAGTGATGATATGATTCCTGGCTTAAGGAAATTGGTTGAAGCTGTCCATAAAGAAGGTAGCAAAATAGCGTTTCAATTGGTCCATGCAGGAAGACAGACCACAAAAGCCATGATCGGGCAGACCCCCATGGGACCTTCCAGCAGAGGAAGGGACCCCGTTAATTTCGTCAAACCCAGGGAGATGAGTGTAAATGATATACGAGAGGTGATACAAGCCTTTTGTGGTGCAGCCGAACGTGCTGTTAGCGCAGGCGCGGATGCAATTCAATTGCATCCGCGCATGGCTACCTGATCAACCAATTTCTTTCGCCTTTTTTCAACCAGAGAAAAGATGATTTGGGTGGTTCCGACGCTAATCGGTTTCGTTTTCTAAAAGAACTCATTCCAGAGGTTAGGAATAAACTGCCAAGAGGAATGCCAAATTTGGTAAAATTAAATACCCACGACTATACGCCGCAAGAAGGGATTACTCCTTCTTTGGCTGTGACATATGCCAGGTGGCTGGCGGATTTGGAGATCAATGGGTTGGAGATAAGCTGCGGATCACCTGTTTACTCTTTTATGAACATGTGCCGGGGCGATGTACCGGTGAAAGAATTGGTAAATAGCCTTCCCTTTTGGAAAAGACCTATAGGCAAGCTAATGATGAAAAGTTTGGTCGGAAGGTATGACCTTGAAGAAGGCTATAATCTTGAAGCTGCAAAGATGATCAGGCCTATTATGGGTAATATTTCTCTATTCGCAGTTGGCGGCTTCCGTCATGTATCTAGCATGGAAGGGGCTGTTGAGAATGGATACACGGATTTCATATCCATGTGCCATCCTTTTATTAAAGAGCCGTATCTTGTTAAACATATAAAAGAAGGGAAAGTTAAAACTGCATCATGCACCAGCTGCAATAAATGCCTGGCTGCTGTGGCAAATGATATGCCTGTTAAGTGCTATGAAAAGGGATTTCCAGAAAACTAATAGATAACAGAATGGCTTGTGCTAAGATGATATCCAAATTACGTGTGACCTTCAGGTTATCGGAAAAAGCGAAGTTCATATATTATTTGTTCTACCAAGAGAGATGATAATGAAAAAGTGTTCATTCTGCGCTGAAGATATTCAAGACAACGCTATAAAGTGTAAACGCTGCGGTGAGTTTCTGGATGCCTCTACCCCGCCACGCTTTGCAGAAGAAAAGATTCAATGGTATTTCCGAAAATCATTTATTATCATCGCAGTCTGCTCTGTGGGGCCTCTGGCGTTGCCCCTGATTTGGTGGCGTCCACAAACAACGCGGGCATGGAAGATCGGACTCACCATAGGAATCCTTGTTCTCAGTTGGATCTTGTTCCAAACCACGATGGATTCCATTCGTACAATCAAAGAGTATTACAAGCTAATTGAATGACGATGAAATGATCTACAGGCAGAACAAGTCAGTAAACACCGACCGGGCTTACGTCGCGGTTTTATGTAGGTGTGCATGGTCTTGTAATTTATTACAAATTGTTAGTTCTTCGGGTATGACGCCCGGCGGCTTACCTCCGCGTTATTTCAAACACAAATCCTCAAAATATTTTACTCGTAATACCTGAGTACTAGTAGGTGTTATGGCCTAACATTTTTTTAAAAATATTATTTTTAGCATTTAGAGTATTTCTTCCTGAAGCTGTTGTAATTGCTATCTCTTGCAACACATAAAGTTACACTTCGAATTCATTGAAATCTGCCCTTAAAAAATTCACCCAATGTTGTTGACATCTCCCCGATTCAGGCATATATTTATGACGAAAAGTATCAATTTCCTTGTCTCGGGCTTGGATAATGTTTAGGCGGCGTGTTACCCGTGCTTCCCGACAAACACTCTCAACTCGTTCGCAGAAAGGAGTCTTCCAATGAAACTACCTAAACTACCAAAGAATCTCAGCATGTTCTTGTTGGGTATCTGGCTCATCATAGAGGGGCTGATGCAACTGCTGAATCTCAGTTTTTCTGGACTCAGTACGCTCATGGCCATCTTCGCAATCGCTATAGGTGTTTTGATCATACTGAAGCGATAGGCCGGAAGGATATGGGGACAGGTATTGAAATATAAGAAACTGTCTTTTCAAGACCTGATCCCAAATGTGCATTAGGTCATATCATGGGTCACGACGATTCTGCAGAAACCTGGACACTTGCTGATGGCGAGAAGCTAACGTTGCGCCATATCGCACCTACCGATGCCGTTAGAGAGCAAGCGTTCGTACATGGACTTTCACCTCAGTCCAACTACCTCCGTTTTCATGGCACGCTCAAAGACCTTAGCAAGAAAGACTTAAAGAAATTTACGGATCCTGATTCGCGAAACGCGGTTGCCCTGATTGTCGTGCACAGTGGAAAAACAGGTGAAGAAGAAATCGGAGTGGCACGATACGTGATCGATCCGGATGGGGCGAACTGTGAGTTTGCGATTGTCGTTGCTGACAAGTGGCAAAAGCGTGGCATTGGGACGAGACTGATGAATGCATTGATAAGTCACCTTCAGGTAAGCGGGGTAAAACAAATCTCCGGCTCCGTACTCAAAAGCAACTCGGCCATGCTCAAATTCATCAAGCAGCTGGGCTTTGCAGAAACTAATATCCCTGACGATCCGTCAACCCTGCTGGTCACAAAACAACTGATGGATTAGGAGGCTTCTCTGTAGAATCCACTCTCAACACAACATACTGAGTGTCATACTTCGTAGGTGTAAGTATCATTTGTTTCTTCCTGTAACGTTGTTTTTCTTATTTTCCCAATTCACACAACATTTCAATCGGAAATAATCAAAAAACCGCGGAACTCTAGCTTAATATGTGGTATAAGTATCAGGGGCAGATCAGCAGCAAACCTTAGCCACTCTGGAAGGATTAGTGATGGACTTCGATGAAGGCTACCGACTGGCAACTGAACACTCTAATGAGGGTGTGGTTATCGTTAGTGGGAATAAGCGTCTTTTCATCAATCAG
>DLME01000236.1 GCA_002479215.1 Syntrophaceae bacterium UBA7544 | reverse complement strand
CTCTGGACAGAGAAGATTCTTTAATAAGAACAAAAAGAATGCCAATAATAAAGAAGACAACCGTGCAGGCGGCAATGGCGGTAATGAAAGAGAAGATGATATCTCCGGGATTTTTTTTAAATGTTACGGCCATTCACATTCTTTCCCTTGGTGATTCATTCAAACATTAACAAGAGACAGCAAAGCAGATGATAGTATAGTACATCATTTGCCTTGCTGTCAAACACTTGCGTCTCTATTGCAGGCCGTTTTCCTTCCAGTAGGCCCTGATTTTATTCTTTAAAGAGTTCGGTAAGGGCACGTAGGTCAGTTCTTTCGCCTTACTGTCGCCGTTCTGAAAGCACCAGTCGTAGAATTTGACTACATTCTTATTCGCCTCCGGCTTTTCCTGTGCCAGGAGGATAAAGGTTGCACCTGCGATAGGCCAGGAATTCTTTCCGGGGGCATTCACGAGCCAGAGGTAAAAATGGTTCTTCGGCTCAAATGTACCGGTGTCGGCCGCATCTTCAAATGCATCAAAGCTGGGTGTGACAAATGTGCCAGCGCCGTTTTTCAAAAGAGTGTAGGTCATCTTGTTCTGTACGGCATAGGCAAACTCGACATAACCGATAGAGTTTGGCGTCGATTGCGTATATTGCGCCACACCTTCATTTCCTTTCCCTCCGATGCCGACAGGCCACTGTACTGCCGTGCCTGCACCGACTTTGCTTTTCCAGTCGGGAGAGACGCCGTTTAGATATTCCGTAAATACGGCCGTCGTCCCCGAACCATCCGATCTATGGACAACCGTAATCTCATTATGAGCAAGCTTCACCTTGGAATTCAAGGACTTAATCTTGTTGTCATCCCAGTATTTTATTTCCCCCAGGAATATCTTGGCCAAGGTGTCGGAATCAAACCTGATATCGCCCGCTTTCACCCCGGCAATGTTAACCACCGGCACCACGCCGCCGATGATAGCGGGAAATTGCAGCAACTTGTCCTTGGCAAGCTGTTCCGGTTTCAGGGGTGCATCAGAGGCGCCAAAGTCCACTGTCCTTTCCGTGATCTGCCTGATGCCGCCGCCCGAACCGATGGACTGGTAATTGAGCTTCACACCGGTCGCCTTGTTGTAGTCAAAGGCCCAGGCCGAGTAAATAGGAAAAGGAAACGTGGCTCCTGCACCGTTAATCGTTTCCGCTGCCCATACCTGCGTAAATGACAGTACCAATGAAAACAAAGTTAATCCGAAAACAAGTCTTTTAAAGTTTTTCGACATGTATTAATTTCCTCCTCATAATATTTTGAAATTATGTATAATAAAGTAATGTTACAATTTGATGACAGGTTAATAAAAATGTAAAAACAATAATGGTTCAGTAGTGAATTTAGTGCAGTACGAAGTTATTTTTTATCGGCGAATTTATAGCCGAATCCTCTTACAGTTAAAATATACTGTGGATTTTCCATATCCTTTTCAATCTGACTTCTCAGCCGTCTTATATGGACGTCAACAGCGCGAGGCGTAACGAAGGTATTATTATCCCAGACTTGATCAAGAATTTGATTTCTTGTGTAAACACGTCCCGGATTCTGGGAAAAAAAGAAAAGAAGTTTTAATTCGGTCGGACTTAAATCTACTTTTTTGCCTCTAACATGGACTTCATAAGAATTATAATCGATCTGTAGCCCCGCATATGTAAACATTTTTTTTAATGGTTGTTTATTTTCATCATAGATACGGCGCAAAATAACCCTTATGCGCGCGATAAGCTCTTTAATGCTAAAGGGTTTGGTAATGTAATCATCCGCTCCAATTTCCAAACCGATTATTTTATCAACTTCATCGCCTTTCGCCGTCAACATAATTATTGGCAGACTTGCCGTCTCCGGATTACGGCGCAAAGCCCTGCAAACATCCATCCCGTTCATTTTCGGCAACATGAGATCAAGAATGATCAGGTTGGGCTTTTGCATTTTGACCATCTTTAGCGCGGCTTCGCCGTCATACGCTTTTACTGTGGAAAACCCTTCTTTCTCCAAATTGTAGGATAAGAGATCAACAATATCTTTTTCATCATCAACAATAAGAATTTTAGCCATAAAATATTTCCAAAAAATAAGGAATTAGCTGAATTTCATGTGCCCAGATATATCTTAAGCGCAAAAACATCCTCTCACACACTCTCCAAATGAAGGAATCTGAGATGAAAAAATAACGTAATTAATCCGGTATTATTTTAAATACTTCATCACCGGGCCGCACGCGATCGGAAACTTTAACACCGATGAAATCACCGGCTACAGCCTTTTGTACTGATTTGTTTTCCACTTCCATAGATTTAATAACATCAATGAAATCAGTAGTGTGTCCGGAAAATTTAATGCTGTCGCCAACAACCAATTCTCCTTCCACTACTTTTACTGCAGCTACCGAAGGTTTTGAGAAAAATTTTACTACTTCACCAATCTTTTTTTCCGCCATAACGACACCTCCATTTTTTTGATATCTGAAGTTGGATCATTTATTAACAAGAACTTCCTTTTTCGTGGAGGAGTATAAGAAATTTGGTTTTGCATGTCAATTAAATTAGGATCAAAACCTGTGGGATTTTTTCTTGACTCTCTATATCTTAACCAAATCTTTCACTTAATGTCACCAAATTGAAACATTGACATGCTATTTTACTGCCGAAATTATGGAAAGAAGGTTAAAAAGGAGATATAAATTTTGAGTAAAATGAATAGCAGTGTAGTTCAATATCCGGTTAAAACAGACACCTCTGTAACAAAGTCAACCAGAGAGCTGATGCATTTGATCGGTATTCAATATGACCGATTGGGCATAAACGTTGGTTCTATCCCTTTCGCACCTGCGGATGCGACCGCCGGAAGCGAATCCGAAATGCAAACGGTGGTAATGGGCAAAAGGACAGATGTCGATCTGCCGCTCGTTATAGAGCAATCCAATTATCTGGCTAATATACGCAAACGAGCCAAATCCGGTGACACACCAGTAAAAATCATGACCGAACTGGAAAAATATTTAAACGCAAACAATGAAGGTATCTGGGAGAACAGCTGGGTGCGCTTCCCCAGGAAAAAGTTGGGGAAATATGCGGAAGAAGTGCTACAGCATGATCTTTCAGCGGATAAAAATAATCCGGCAAAAGGCAAACGCGCGGATATCGGCCGTTTTCTATATCAGCAAAACTCAGAAGATTTTATCCGCATGCCCGTCAGTTATCTTTTAAAACTATCACTTGCCGAGGTCGTAGGCTCACCCAACCTGACTGATCCATTGATCCGTAAAACCGGTCTGAAGGTCATGGATAATTTTCTCAGTGATAATACATCTCCGGAAACATCATCTTTCTATACCATATGCATGCCATCCGCAAACAGCATCGGCAGAAATGTCGCCAACGAGATGGCTATACGCTACCTTCTGGGACAGATTTTGATCATGTATGCCAATAAAAAATTTTCTCTACAGGAAAACGGCCAGGAGGCATTGATGTTTTTCTCGCCGCACCCACCCGTCAGGCAGAAAGTTTTAAGTAATTGTATTTCCGATTCGTTTTATCGCGAACTTTTTATGAATCCCTGCCTTTCCGGCTGGAATAATGGAGAAGAAAAACATGAATACATGCACCTGTGCCACCAAGTGTTGAGCCGCAGCCAGTTTAATGCTGTGTTAAAACTCCGGGAAGCGGGAATCATCACCAATAATCTGGTTTCACTGCCTAATCTTTCCAATATCAGCCTTGCCAACAACGGCACTCATGTCAGCCTGGGCAGTCTAAAACTAAGCTCTCTACTTAGCGACTCATCATCCGGCTATACCCGGCATCATGAGAAATATTTAGGCGATCTGGTTGTAAAAATTGTGGAACACTTTCTTCCACTTTTTGTCGGTACTTATACCGCGGCACCCTACAGGCTCGACTTTACGGATTTTCATCCCGAAAAGGCGCTTGGTTTTCTGCCGCACGAGTTGGATTATACTCATCTGCGCATGCTCTGGCGGCGCTGGCAAAAAAAAGCCGACCTCAATGTATTGGGATATCCGCTGACACCGTTCGGCCCTCGCCAGCTTGACCAGCTGCTTAGCTCCGTCTTTCAGTTAAAAGGAGATTTCGTGCCCGATTTTCGCTTGATCGATTATCTTGTGGCTATCCTGAGCACGGAAAAAAGCCCGGCACTTAACGGCAAACTGCACAATAGTCAGCAGCTTAAACAAGATCTTGCCGACCTCGGTGTTTTTGATACCAAGATGTCACTCTACCTTTTTGATAAGTTGCGCGAATACGACAATATGGGCTTTTCCGGTTTTGAGGGACGCCACTACAGTTTGTTTGATAGCTTTATGCCGGATATGAGCCAGGCAGTCAATCTGCAAAATCTTATCTACCTTCTAGCATTTAAATACATTGCCACAGGCCAGATCAGCCATGAAAACATACCGGACGATCCGTTTATTGAGAGTGAAAGAAGACAGATTATTTTTGGCAGCGCGATTGGCATTCCCACTTTCTTCGTCCATCGAAATACTAGCAATACTTTCCTGAAGCACATCATGGAAAAAACGCAACGGGTCCGGTCAAGCCGCCGCTATACCGGATATAACAGAATTTACAACATTGAATATCGACGCGCTCTGCTCGCGCTCATTCGCGACGATGCGACCGATATAATAGAAATGCTCGGCATGAGAGAGACTATCCGGGATCTGGAATGCCGCATCAATGAGCCGGATCATTTTGCTGCTTCGGGTAAACTAACCCGTGGGATTCTAAATCAGGCGAACGCTCAATCACCAATGACTCTTCCAGCCGACACATTTAATCAGGCAGCAGAAAAATACTATCGCACGGCATTACATAGTCAGCATATAAGAGAATCATTTAATCTTCTGCGCGAAGATATTATTAAACTGGATCAAGCTGCAAGCTACATCAGCCATGAAATGAGAAGCTTACTGCATAGTATCCTGCAGGAAAAAAATCTGCCTTCATTTCTTAAGGCTGTTCAAAGTGAAGTGCTGCAGGAAAAAGCGGCACCGAAGAATCTGGAAAAACTTGTCTATCTTATTCTGGCATACATATATTACAAAAATAATTTATATTTTAAATTTCAGAAATCTCATCATGGGGGAATAAACAATGAGGCATTTGCGTGAAGCATCAATATATTGAGCGCCATACAAGGCAAGTTAATACAGAATTATTATATGGGAATCAGGCTGTTCAGTTTTTGTATTCAAATATACGTGAACAATCTCCCTGGATTTTCCGCAGACTGACCAGTGCACGAGTATCGCGCTTTTTGAGTTACATAAACTATTACGGCATTCTGGCTAATAAAATGAAAGACCATTTGAATCTGCAATCGATGCTGAATATCAATGCCGGAGAGTGTGTTGATCCACCCGAAAAAATGGATTCTTTAAGAAAAATATTTGAGCGGAAAATTCGTTACTGGCAATGCCGTCCAATGCCTAATGACCCAAGCGCAATTGTTTCCCCTGCCGATTCCCGGATGCTCTTTGGGTCTTTTGCCGAAACATCCAACCTATTTATTAAAGGAAAGTTTTTCGACTACGAGGAAATTCTTAGCCACAACAAAGCAACATGGCTTACCGCTTTTCGGGATGGTGATTTTGCCATCTTTCGTTTGACGCCGGAAAAGTATCATTACAATCACACACCGGTTGCCGGTAAGGTTATTGACTTCTATCCAATATCCGGCTCTTACCATGCCTGTAATCCCAACGCCATAGTATCGGTAGTGACTCCTTATTCCAAAAACAAGCGGTTCGTGACCATCATTGATACCGATGTAGAGGGAGGATCCCATGCGGGCATTGTCGCCATGGTTGAGGTAGTGGCCTTAATGATCGGTGACATTGTTCAGTGCTACAGCGAGAAAGAATATGACCAGCCGCTGTCTGTGGGAACGGGAATGTTTATCAAAAAAGGCATGCCCAAGAGCCTGTTTCGTCCAGGCAGCTCTACGGTGGTTCTTATATTTCAGAAAGACAGGGTGAGGTTTGCCGATGATATTGCCGCCAATATGTTTTATCCGGACGCCCAAAGCATCTTCTCCCTTGGTTTCGGTAAATCACTGGTGGAAACCGACGTCAGAGTCCGATCATACATTGGTAGCGCCTATGCACATAAAGGGTCAAACTAATTTTTTTAAACATAGGGAACAGAAGGTCATCATGAACAAAGATAAAACAGCTTCTATTCGTCATTTTCTGGTTCAAAAATTGGAAGATTTACGTACATCAGCTAATCATACAATACTCAAACTTAAAAAAAGTGATGATAAATTTGCTGATCCCTTTGATCAGGCAGCAGTTGAGGCCAGCAAAGCTACTGAGCTTAACTGCCGAGATAAAGAGTGGCATTTACTCCTCGATATCAAGGAAACCATTCTGCGCATTGATCGTGGACTCTTTGGCATTTGCGACCATTGTGGCCACCCAATATCGCAAAAAAAGCTGATGACCGCACCGATGAGCAAGCTTTGCGTAATGTGTCAGGAGAAAATTGAATACCACCATAGCAAATCAAAACGCAAACGCCGGTATGCAGGCAGAACCTCATATAACTATGCTTGATGAAATTTTTTTAATAATTGTTTTTCTTGCGTTAGCGTTTATTTTTCGGTGGGCATTTCAGACATTGCCTAATGAACGATGGCAAATCATCGGCTGCCTTCCATATCGGCGGTTATCAGATGGCCGCTGGCAGGGATGGAATCTAACCTGGTATGGTTTTTTTAACGCCGCAGCCGTAGTATTTGCCGTTTGCATGTTTTTAATTCTGACAGGGTCATTATCCACACCGCTTATTGCCAGCTTACTTATATTGACTCTGCTTTTCGCAACCTGCCTGCCTGCGGCAAAAATGATGGCTTTTTTGATTGAGAATAAGCAGAACACTTTTACTGTCGGCGGCGCATCTTTTATTGGAATCCTTGCCGCTCCATGTATCGTTGCACTGACCAATGTAACGGCAGGTAAATGGCTGGGCTTCAACATTACCCCAATAATTGCTCTGGCGGCCATGTCAGTTGCATATATACTGGGTGAGGGAATCGGCAGGCTGGCTTGTATCAGCTTCGGTTGTTGCTACGGAAAGCCTCTGGCAGACTGTTCCCTTTTGATCAATAAAATATTTCAAAGACACAATTTTATTTTCAGCGGCAAGACAAAGAAAATCGCTTATGCTCATGAGCTCGATGGCCGTGAAGTCATTCCGATTCAGGCCATGACAGCCGTGATTTACAGTTTAACCGGCCTTGTCGGCTGCTATCTTTTTCTAAAAGGTTTTACAACGGCTGCGTTTGTTTTGACGTTGACTGTAACACAACTCTGGCGGGCGCTCTTTGAATTTCTGCGTGCTGATTACCGCGGAGAAGGAAAAATATCCGGCTACCAGATCATGGCTTCGATTGCCTGTTTATATGGCTTATTCATTGCGTATATATTTAACGAGACGCCCGTAGGCACACCGGATTTAGCACTAGGATTTGCAGCCATATGGAATCCTGCTGTATTGATTTTCCTGCTGGCTTTGTGGATAACTACCTTTTTTTACCTAGGGAAAAGCAGAGTTACTACCTCATTAATAGAAATTCATGTGCTTAGGGAAAAAATCTAGCCTTTATCTTAACCCAACTTGTGTAATACCATTTCTAAATCAAAGATGATATCGAGGCGGCAAGGAGGAGGCGACGAGACGTATTGTACGTACGTTGAGGAAGCTGACGACGCTACCAACAAAGATAGCGCTTTGATTTAGAATTGGAATAAGATACGCTTCGAATAAATCTTAATGCTTTATTGACCTGAAAAGATAACTATCACGGGTATTCCACCCTCCGCTTTGCGGGATATTATATTACCCCGCTAAGCTTCGCACGCGGGATTAATTCAGCTTACAGATATTACTGCACTGCGCTTGTAATATCTGAGTTTCATTAACCACGGGTATCTATTAGCCCCTCCGCCTTCGGCGGGATCAATTCGACTTAGAAATTTCAACGCATTTCGTTTTTGAAATTCGAGTCTCATTGATTCAACTTGCCAATTCCGACGTGCGACCTTTAGGTTATACGCTTTGCTTTCGGAATTGGAGTTTCACAAACAAAAAAGGCAGGGTCAAAACCCTGCCTTTTTTGTTATCCTCTAATATAAGATTATCTCTATTCAGCTGATTTTTCTTTCTCTTCCTTTTTGACTTTACTTTTGACCTTAGGTTTTGCTTTTTCTTTCTTTTTCTCCTCAGGAATAGATTCCAAAACTAGTTTCTCTTTATCCTTTTCTTTCGCTTTACCTTTTGCCTTAGGTTTTGCTTTTTCTTTCTTTTTCTCCTCAGGAATAAATTCCAGAATGGAAACAGGGGCATTATCGCCGAAACGGTATCCCACCTTGATTATCCGCGTATAACCGCCTGCGCGCTTGCGGTAACGTTCCGTAAGTTCCCCAAAAAGTTTACTTACTAAAGTTTTATCCCTTACAAAAGCCAGAGCCTGACGACGCGCATGCAAATTACCTTTTTTGCCCAAGGTAATCATCTTTTCAGCCAGTTTCCTCACCTCTTTCGCCTTTGAATCAGTTGTGCGAATACGTTCATGTTTAATTATAGAAGTTACCATATTGCGAAACATGGCTTCCTTATGGCTGGAAGTTCTTCCCAGCTTCCTGCCCGCCTTACCATGATACATTGCCGATATTTTCCTTTCCTAACAATCAAATCGCGAGATATAATGGTACCTTATGCTACTGGTCTTTTTCTTCCCACTGATCAAGATCAAGATTCATCCCAAAAGTTAAACTATATTCACCAAGAATATCTTTAATTTCACTCAATGATTTACGGCCAAAATTCTTTGTTTTAAGCATCTCCGCTTCTGTCTTTTGTACTAACTCTCCAATTGTGTTTATTCCGGCGTTTTTCAAACAATTAGCAGAGCGGACAGAAAGCTCCAAATCCTCTACTGACCGTAACAAAACTTTGTTTATATCCCCTTTTTCATCTTCTTTTATAGGTGGAACTTCTTCCTCAACTTCTTCAAAATTTATAAATACGTCCACTTGTTGTTTCAATATTTTTGCGGAATAGGCAATCGCATCTTCAGGATTTACACTGCCGTCAGTCCATACTTCAAGCACAAGTTTGTCATAATCTGTTATTTGACCGACACGCGCGTGCGAAACGACATAATTTACTTTTTTAACCGGCGAAAAAATAGCATCAATATTGATAGTCCCTTCAGGTTGATCAGGATCAAGTTCTTTTTTCGCCGGAAGGTATCCTTTTCCCATTTTAACTACAAGCTCGACCTTAAACTTTCCTTTACCGGATACAGTGGCAATATAGTGTTCCGGATTCAAAACTTCAATTGTTCCGTCAGTGATTATATCGGCTGCTGTAATAGGCCCGGCATGATCTACATTGATGCGTACTTCTTTTGTGTCCGCTTGTCCCAATCTAAACCGAACGCCTTTTAAGTTCAAAATAATATCGGTTATGTCTTCTTTAATTCCGGGAAGAGTTGAAAATTCATGCAATACGCCATCAATCTTCACAGAAACAATAGCAGCGCCCTGAATTGAAGAAAGCAATACCCTCCTCAACGCATTGCCTAAAGTTATGCCAAAGCCCCTTTCCAAAGGCTGAATGGTAAATTCTCCATACAACCGCGTATGCGTCGCATTATCAACATCAATGCGCTTGGGACGAATTAAACTCGACCAGTTCCTCTGCATAATCAAACCCACCCTTTAGCTGGTTTATAAAAATTATTTTACTTCGAACAAAGTTCTACAATAAGTTGTTCTTGCACCGGCATGGTTAAATCTTCCCTTACCGGCAACATTTTAATAGATGCCTTGAAGTTCTCTTTATCCAATTCCAACCAATGAGGCACACCGCGTCTGGCTACAGTTTCCATTGCTCCCATTATCCGCGTTATCTTACGGCTGCCTTCCTTAACGCAAATTTCATCTCCTGCCTTAAGCAAATATGACGGGATATTAACCGCTTTACCGTTAACTAAAAAATGGCTGTGGGTTATTAATTGCCTTGCTTCTACTCTGGAATTAGTAAATCCCATACGAAAAATCATGTTATCCAGCCTTCTTTCTAGAAACACCAGCAAATTTGTACCCGTAATACCTTTTTGCTGATCGGCCTTTTCAAAATACCCCCTAAACTGCTTTTCTAAAAGCCCATACATCCTTTTGAGCTTTTGCTTTTCACGCAACTGAACACCATAATCAGAATGCTGTTTCTTATGCGCCTGACCATGATCTCCCGGAGCATACCCCCTTCTTTCAAAGGCACATTTTTCCGAATAGCACCTATCGCCTTTAAGAAAAAGTTTCAACCCTTCACGGCGACATAACCTACATGAGGAATCTATATATCTTGCCAAAAAAGCCTCCCTGATTTTCTAATTATTAATTATACTCTGCGACGCTTTGGTGGTCTGCATCCATTGTGTGGAACAGGTGTCACATCACGAATCATAGTAATAGTGAGACCGGCAAGCTGTAATGATCTCAATGCTGACTCACGACCAGCTCCTGGACCCTTTATATATACTTGTACTTTACGCATTCCCTGTTCCTTCGCCTTGCGCACAGCATCTTCCGCCGCCATTTGTGCCGCGAAAGGAGTGCTCTTGCGCGATCCCTTAAATCCCTGCAAACCAGCCGATGACCACGCAACTACATTGCCGCTCAAATCGGTAATTGTTACAATTGTATTATTAAAAGTGGATTGTATGTGCGCAACCCCCTCGGTAATATTTTTCTTTTCCTTTTTCTTTCCCGTCTTTCTGACTGCCTTGACCATTTTCCCTCCGGATCACAGAGTAATCAAATTATTTTTTCTTGCCCGCGATAGAGCGCCGCGGCCCTTTTCTTGTTCGGCTATTCGTATGAGTTCTTTGTCCCCTTACAGGTAGACCTTTACGATGCCGTAAACCACGGTATGCGCCAATATCCATTAATCTCTTAATAGACATAGATATATCACGTCTTAAGTCACCTTCAACCTTAAGATCTTTATCAATTATATTTCTAATTGCTGATATTTCCGAATCGGCAAGTTCGTCAGTTCTTGTATCCGGACTTACACCAGCGTCTTTTAGGATTTGTTTCGCCTTAGTTTGACCAATACCATAAATGTATGTCAAGGCAACTTCCATTCTCTTATTTTTCGGTAAATCAACACCTGAAATTCGTGCCACCTAATAACCTCCTGACTTAAAAAACTAGCCTTGACGCTGCTTATGCTTAGGGTTTTCGCAAATTACCCGCAAAACACCTTTTCGTTTGATGATCTTGCATTTCTCACATATTTTTTTCACAGACGATCTGACTTTCACTTTTTTACTCCCTATTCTCGATAAAAAATATTCTTTACTTCGTCCTGTAAGTAATCCTGCCACGGGTTAAATCATAAGGTGAAAGCTCAACAGTAACTTTATCGCCAGGCAGTATCTTGATGAAATGCATGCGCATCTTACCGGAAATATGAGCTAATACCTTATGCCCATTCTCCAGTTCTACGCGAAACATGGCATTGGGTAGTGGCTCAATCACCCGACCTTCAACTTCAATTGCTTCCTCTTTAGCCATAATTTATTTTTCTATATTCGAGTTTAAAAGCTTTACCTGTTTAATCAATCGAATGATTAATTCAATTTACTTAATATGTCCGGTCCGTTATCGGTAATTGCCACCGAGTGCTCAAAATGAGCTGATAAGCTTCCGTCTTCGGTAACTACAGTCCAGCCGTCGGGCAAGACCTTTACACTGTAATTTTTCTCGTTTACCATAGGCTCAATAGCCAAGATCATGCCGTCTTTTAATTCAATTCCCCTGTCTTTCTTCCCGAAATTGGGAATTTGAGGTTCTTCGTGCAGATTTTTACCAACCCCATGGCCAACATAATCTCTAACAACAGAAAATCCAGCCGACTCCACTGTTGCCTGCACGGCGGCAGAAATAGCACCCAACCTGTTACCTTCTCTCGCTTGTTCTATACCTCTATATAAACTTTGTTCGGTAACCCTAATAAGCTTTGCCGCCTTCTCGGCTACTTTACCAACCGGTAAAGTTATAGTTGCATCGCCAAAAAAACCTCGATAATAAACACCAAAATCAAGCCCGATAATATCGCCTTCTACCAATACCCGTTCGGAAGGCATTCCATGAACAACTACTTCATTTATCGAAGTGCAAAGAGCATGGGGAAAACCTCTGTAACCTTTAAAAGCCGGTTTTGCTCCCCTTTTTGCGGCAATTTCCTCAGCAAATTTATCCAAGTCCTTTGTTCTTACGCCGGGCTTAACTTTTTCTCTGAGCTTACTTAAAACCTCGGCGACGATACGATTACTTGCCCTTGCTTTTTCAATTTCCTCCGGAAGCTTCAGAATTACCATTAGCCTTAAATAACCCTTCGGAAAAATCTTCCCTTATCTCCTGCGGGCAATATGTCCCTTTTTCATGAATCCTTCGTATTGCCTTGTCAGTAAATGTGATTCAATTTGGCTTGCCGTATCCATAGCCACACCAACAACAATCAAAAGAGCAGTGCCGCCAAAGTAAAAAGGTATATTAAATTGACTAATCAAAATGTCGGGCAATACACAGATTATGGAAACATAAATAGCTCCGCTAAAGGTCAGCTTTTCCAAAATATCTTCTATATATTCGGCTGTTTTCTTACCGGGTCTAATTCCCGGAACGTACCCGCCAAATTTTTTCATGTTTTCGGCAACATCATCCGGTTTAAAGGTAACTGCCGTATAAAAAAAGCAAAAGAAAAAAATAGCAACAACATAAAGCAGCTCATAACTCCAACTTCCACGCATCATATAATCAGCGATTTTTTTCATAAACCCCTGCGGAGCAAAATTGGCAATCGTCGCCGGAAACATAAGTACAGATGACGCAAAAATTGGAGGAATGACCCCTGCCGAATTGATCTTCAAAGGTAAATGTGTGGTCTGACCGCCATACATTTTACGACCCACTATCCTTTTTGCGTATTGCACCGGAATGCGGCGTTGTCCACCTTCGACAAATACTATCGCGCCCACTACTAAGATCATCATTATCGTTAGCAACAGCATTACTAATATTCCTAATTCACCTGCAGTCGCCAGTCTGTATGTATTGCCAATGGCCGCCGGCATGCGACAAACAATGCCGGCAAATATTATCAGAGATATGCCGTTGCCTATACCTTTTTCCGTTATCGTTTCACCCAGCCACATAATGAATGCCGTTCCTGATGTCAAGGTGAGAACCGTCATGATGATAAACGGCATTCCCGGTTGTAAAACAATCGGC
>DLME01000173.1 GCA_002479215.1 Syntrophaceae bacterium UBA7544 | reverse complement strand
CTTCGCGAAGTTCCAGATCACATTGTGTCATTTCGTGCGAGTATTTGGCACGCAACTCAAAAAAATCTTCGAGATCAAATTTCCCCGGCTTCTTAGGAGCTTCCTCCAAGCGCTCGAATGCAAGCTTTGCTGCCCCCCATGCATCTTTGCAGCGTTTGATTTTATGCTCGGCCCTAGCTTCTTTTTCGGCCCAATGGGCATTGTCTATCAGCTTTTTCTTATTGACATTTGCACTTAGAATCATAAGTAACTGGTCCCAAGCAAGTTTTTCAACCTGATCGGCAGGAATATATGGTAGCACACATGGTTCTCGGTGAATCTCCGCAGCATTTGACGGTTTGTGGTAGTAGCACGCATAATATCTAAGGTATCCGCCGTCTCGTTGTCTCTGACGTGAATCAGCAATTGACTGAAGCTTACTACCACACATTCCACATCTAACTAAGCCATGGAGAAGAAATATATCCGCTGTCTTTGACGGACGTCCTGAACGTATCTTATTGCTGCCTAGTCGCGCTTGTACTGCTTCCCACTTGGCCTTAGAGATGAGTGGTTCACAGCTATAATCAATCTGTTCTTTTACCGATTTGCCTTGATTGGTGATTATTGTCCCGGTCCAGTATACGGTATGTCTTAGGATTCGGGAAATGACAGGCACAAACCATTCTGTCCATTTCCGGCGCGTAGAAACCTTATTATCGTTGAGATCATCACAAATGGCTTGGAGGGACTTATCAAAATACAGATATTGAGAAACTATGTATTGATATGTTGCAGCCTCATCAGTGTAAGTTCTATCCTCCGTTTTGCTGAAAATTTCTACTTTCTCAGTTTCCTTGTCCCAGCGGTAACCAAAAGGAGGATGACCAATAAAAATCTTCTTGTCTTTCCACCTGAGATTTTTGTTAGTGCTGGTGCGGATTTTGATTGTCTCCCTCTCAAATTCGTAAATCGTTGCCAAGGTTGAAATAATTAGGTTTCCCATTGGAGAATCTTCATCAGCGTATATGTTCTCGCGCAGACTGGCGAAGATGATTTTGTGCTTCTTCAAGATTTCGATGTTTTGCTTCAGATGGAGGAGATTTCTTCCAAAGCGACTGAGATCAGCCACGACGACTGCCTGAAATTTTCCTCGCATAGCGTCATTGAGCAATCGCTGGAGAACAGGACGGTCCATGCTGGCTCCGCTAGCAACACTTTCATCGTATGGTGGAAGGAGTTCCCATTTTTTAAAATTGCAGTAATCTCGTATGTCATTTAGTTGATTTTCGAGTGACGTTTTGTCCGGACCTATCTGACCGGAAGTTGAAACTCGTGTGTACGCAGCAGCCTTCATGCTGTTACCTTCTCAACCATTGGAGAAACATCCAATTGATTTTTTGAAATCCAATTATAGAGCGTCGGTTCGCTCACCTTGTACCTCTTGGCGACAAAGGATTTTGCGCTACCATTTCTCAGCAAGGCGACGATTTCCACTCGGTACTGATCGAGCCTTGACTTCCCTGGCCCTTTGCGTCTCCCAAGTTGTACACCAGCCGCCTTACGCGCGGCAAGTGCTTCCTTGGTACGCATTGAGATGAGGTCTCTTTCCGCCTCGGCTACGAGACCGAGCATAGCTAACATGATCTTGTTCTCCATGTGGTTGCCGTTAAGCTGCCAGTTTCCCTTTAAGGCATAGATGGCGATGTCCTTTTTCCTTGCCACTTCTATGATTTCGAGGATTTGAAGCAAAGAACGTGCAAACCTGCTGATTTCCGGCGTGATGATAACGTCTCCAGGTTCGAGTTCCTTGAGAATGCGTCCAATCTCTCTCTGCCGCCAATCCACAGTACCGGAAATGGTTTCAGTCACCCAGGTCAATGGAACGAGTCCATGGTCATTGGCGAAAGAAAGTATCTCTGCCTTGTTCTTCTCAATGTCCTGTGACGAACAACTTACCCTCAAAAATCCAATTACTCTGGGCATGACTGATTCCTTTCAATTGTGTCAAGTTCATGACTGGTATTTTCGCCATCAGATTTGGTGGGAATGTAAATCTGCGGTTCCATTAAATACTCCATATCCTTCTTTTCTGAATGAATTCCGGGCCTTAATTATTGTTATATGTAATTGTAATGAACTTCACAAGCAGAAAATTGGGTGAGACTATAAGAAAACCCTAAAAAGTTTAGATACTTGTAAGGAATAATATAATCGTATTCTTTTAATAGTATTGTATGGATTTATTGATCGTATTCTCCTAGATGGAGAGGGAACGGTTTTCGGAATGTGTATTGAATGAAGGAGAAGGAAAAACGGAAGTGCTGCCGTGACATTTTTGCGGCGTGTACGTCACTGGAACCTATCACCAGCGAAAAAAAGATGACTGGCGAAACTGAACGGTTTGTTGTAAAGTTCCAGTTATAAGAACCAAACCATTTTAAACAAGCAATGGGGGAAGAAACCATGCCCGATAATCTGCCCGATAATCCTGAAACTATACGTCGTGTACTAGATATATTTTTCCCGTATGCCACAAAACGAAGGTCTGAATTACAGGAAGCACAAAGACGACTAGTTCACTATACATCAGCAGAGAACGCAATAAAAATAATAAATTCAAACAAATTGTGGATGCGTAATGCTAGATGTATGAACGACTATATGGAAATAAACTATGGACTGAGTTTATTGCAACAATTTTTTGCCAACAAGGAACATGAAAAAGCATTTCACGACGCACTGAATCCTTGTCATGAAGGTGTTGCTCAGGAGGCAGTTAATAGCATTAACCAAGCATGGTGGAGTATACAATTCAATACATATATTAGCTGTATATCTGAACATGGTGATGTAGATAATAACAAAGTTGATCGTGATGTGAAAGAGGATAAGTACGGTAGTTTGTCAATGTGGCGTAGTTTCGGGCGTCAAGTTGCTGGTGCGGCTATAGTGTTGAGACTTCCTCCAGAAAACTCGGCAAAGGGACTTGGTGTAATTCTAAGTCCAGTAGCATATTTTGGATATAACGATGTAGAAGATCAATTCCTGTCGGTTATTTCTAATATACACAATAACGCAGCATTTCTTAAATCTACGAATAGGGATTGGTTGAGAAATATTATTTTTGAAATGATTATGGTGGCGGCGGTAAGCTTAAAGCATGAAGGCTTTAGTGAGGAAAGAGAATGGCGTATAATTTATATACCCAATCCAAATGTGCCTTCTACAATTATTTCGAGGGAGACGGAAATAATAAATGGTGTGCCTCAATTAGTTTATAAACTCCCACTTGAAGAAAATATTGAGTCGGAAATTACTGGAATATCAATCCCTCAACTGCTTGATAAAGTTATCATCGGCCCTTCAGCCTATCCTATAACCATAGCAGAAGCGTTTTTTTCCGCCTTGACCAGCGCAAAGGTGGATGAACCTGGGACAAAAATAACAATCTCAAATATTCCTTTACGGACGTGAGATCAGTTGCAGAAGTATGTAAACTGGAAAATTGACCATACTGTCTAGTTAATACAATACTAATGGTGGAAGGGTGTTTGTAAATAAGGAGCGGCATATGGCAGGCAAGCGACCCATTGACCTTAAACGAGAATCGGCTAAAAGCTTTACTCTCAATTTTCAAGACGATGGCACACCCATCATGGAGATGCTTACGATCAATCATACTCTTGTGCTTATCACCAAAAAGGGAGTGTATGAGAACAAGCTAGCTGATCATATCGACCCCAAGCGTGAAAACCCGGACCTTCCCCCCATTGTTCAGCAGCGTGTTCTTGAAATTGGTGCCGATTCCGAATTTATTGGCCGGATACTATTAACAGCGAACACCTTATTCCAAAAAGGATTGCGAGCATTTTTTTCAAACTTGATTGATCTGCAAGAAGCCTTATCTTTTTCTTACGAAATTCTCAAAGAAATAGCCGTAATGGATACTTTAGCTAAGCAATATAAACGTGACGAAGAAAAAGCAATTGAAGTTGCTAAAAATAGTAAGGGGTCGTTCGCAAGTCCTTCTATCGGCGATGTCAAAAGCCGATGCAAGACATTTTTCCAAAAGGCGGATCACATAGAACAAACGATATGGGATATGATACGGTTATTTTATCCAGAACTTAAAGCGAAAGGTCACTTCGATACTCTACATAAATTTATAAAAGACAAGTATGGAAACGATGATTATTTTACGATATTTTTTGAACGCGCACTGCCATTTCTAAAAATGGTGAGAAATGCACGCGACTGTCTAGACCACAGAAATGCTGTTGGTGTTCATGTTACAGATTTCACATTTCTTCCAAACGGGAAGATCACTCTTCCTGCAATTGAGATCAAATTTAGAGACACTACTCAGCCGCCAATTTCCATTGCAGACTGTATGCCGCTGACGGTTCAAAGTATGGTGAATTTTGTTGAGGACTTGATGGCTTTTTTGTGCAGTAAGCATCTTCAGTCTTTTTGTGGTGTTTCCATACAAGTGGGAATAATGCCCGAAGAGCGTAGAAGGAATAAATACGTTCAATATGGCTATTGGACAAATCTAGTCGGGACTTTTACGCCGATAGGATGAACGGCTAACACCTGTGGAAAAGAAAACTAAACTGGACATAGATCGGATTCTGTCCATATTTTAAAAAGAAAGGAGAATTAAATGGGGATATTGACATTGGCGAATTTATTTATAGCTCTATTTGTAGCTTACATAGCCTTGCAGCAATACTTTACAAATAAACGACAAGTTAAGATAAATGATGAAAAACTGCGCTTGGATTTGTACAATAGAAGGTTTAACGTATATTCTACGGCATTAGATTTTCATTTTGCCTTGGTAGAGTTCAGTGCTAGTGGAGAGCAACATAAAGACGCTTTTACAATATTACATAAACAATTTCTTAAAGTGGCACAAGAGTCACAGTTCTTGTTTAAACCAGACTCTAGTATATATGATATGTTAGTTGAGATGCACAAGAGGTCGTTTAATAGAACAGGCTTCATAAAACACGGCAAAGAAGTAGCTGATACTCCAGATGTATTCCTTAGCTGGTATCAACAAAGTGAAGAGGCGCAGAAATACTCTGATATTGCGGGCGGCCAGCAAACC
>DLME01000287.1 GCA_002479215.1 Syntrophaceae bacterium UBA7544 | reverse complement strand
TTTGATTTAACCCCCAAAGGAATGATTGAAAAGTTTGAGCTACTGAAAGGTGATATATATAAAAAAATTCCTAAAACTTTGTTTCTGGACATGAATTATCTTTGGGAAAAAACGGATAAAATTGACGCTCTAAAAAAAGCGTTAAAAAATAAGTAACCGGACAAGAGTAAGCGTGGCAAAAATACATTGGAGGAAAGATGGCTTTTCTGGAAGTTGATAGGGCTTTAAAATACAAAATTGCCGATATTTCTCTGGCCGCTTTTGGCCGAAAAGAAATGCAATTGGCGGAAAATGAAATGCCCGGTCTGATGGCTGTACGCGAAAAATACGGCCGTAAGAAGCCCCTTCATGGATTGAAGATAATGGGCAGTCTGCACATGACTATCCAAACGGCTATGCTTATTGAAACGCTCCAGGAATTAGGGGCCGATCTTCGTTGGGCATCATGTAATATTTTTTCGACTCAGGATCATGCAGCCGCGGCAATAGCCAAAGCCGGTTCAACAGCGGTTTTTGCATGGAAAGGCGAATCTCTGGATGAATATTGGTGGTGCACCGAGCAGGCGTTAACCTGGCCTGATGGTTCCGGTCCCGATTTAATCGTAGATGATGGGGGCGATGCGACGCTTTTCATTCATCAAGGAGTCAGGATCGAAAAAAACCCCCAATTGCTGAAACAAAAAATTGATAATAAAGAAATTAAAATTATTATTTCCCGCTTGGAGAAATCTTTAAAACATGATCCAAAAAGGTGGCAAAAGACAGCCGCTAAAATTCGCGGAGTTTCCGAAGAAACAACAACAGGCGTGCATCGCCTTTATCAAATGCAAGCTGCGGGAGAACTATTGTTTCCGGCAATAAATGTTAACGATTCAGTCACTAAATCAAAATTCGATAATCTTTACGGATGCCGCGAATCGCTAGCTGACGGCATTAAAAGGGCAACGGATGTAATGATTGCCGGCAAGATCGTTGTTGTTTGCGGTTATGGAGATGTAGGCAAGGGTTGTGCCCAATCAATGAGAGGTTTTGGAGCCCGGGTGATTATTACGGAAATCGATCCGATTTGCGCGCTGCAAGCGGCGATGGAAGGATATGAGGTTAGGACATTGGAAGAAGTGGCGGCTATCGGCGATATTTTTGTGACAGCCACCGGCTGTTGCGACGTCATTACCGGCAAACACATGGAAATGATGAAAGATGAAGCTATCGTCTGCAATATCGGCCATTTTGACAGCGAAATCGACATGCAATATTTAGAGACAAACAAATTCTGTAAAAAAGAAAATATTAAACCGCAGGTGGATAAGTGGAAACTCAAATCGGGGCGTTCCATAATAATATTAGCGGAAGGCAGGTTGGTTAATTTGGGATGTGCCACCGGTCATCCCAGCTTTGTCATGAGTAACAGCTTTACCAATCAATGCCTGGCGCAAATAGAACTGGCTACAAAGAAACATAAAATCGGCGTTTTCACTTTGCCAAAGATATTGGATGAAGAAGTCGCCCGGGTGCATTTAGGTAGATTGGGTGCGCGGGTAACCAAACTGACGCGAAAACAAGCAGAATATCTGGGCCTATCGGAAAAAGGTCCATTTAAACCGGAATACTATAGATATTAGTTTACGGGTTCATAAAAATCCAGATCATCAATCTCCCGGATAATATTTTAGAAGTAGTATTTTTAAACTAAGTACGCGCTTTATGGAACAATACTAAAGCGGCCGAAGTGAAAAGTATGTTTGCCAACCAAGCGGCTATAAACGGAGATAATGTTCCGGAGCGTCCCAAAGACATACTGAACGCATGGACTATCCAATAGGAAAATCCGATAAAAATACCAATTCCCACGCTTTGCATTACACCACCGCTTCTTTCCGAGCGTAGAGAAAAAAAGACACCAATAAAAACAAGTATTATGGTTACCAGAGGAAAGGCAATTTTCCCCTGTAAATCTACCAGATATCTTGTGACGTCATATCCTTCATCCTGTATTTTCTTGACATATTTTCTCAACTCGAAATAGCCCATTTTTTCCGCGTCTTTTTGTATTATCTTAAAATTATTCGGTTTTTCAGTGATATTTATTATTTTCTCTTCCGATCGCTCTAAAACGGGAATATTATTGCTGTTAAAAGTAGTGATAAGCAAGTTATGAAAAATCCAATGATCATCATTCCATTCAGCGCTTTTGGCATCTATGCGCATATTTAAAGTAAAATCGGGGTTTAAATAATTAATAGTTACGCCGCGCAAAGTATCTTTGTTAACATCAAACATCTTGAAATTATAAATCGCATTTCCCGAACGGTACCAAATCTCATTTTGCTTAAAGAAACCCAAAGCCTGCTGTTTTTGCACTTCAATTTTTATGATATTTTCAGTTTTTTGTATTGATGCTGGCGTTATCAGCTCGCTGAAATAGAATAAAAAAACAGCTAATACGGCCGCGAAAATCAGAGCGGGAAGGGAAATTCTATAAAGGCTAATCCCGTTGGCTTTCATCGCGGTTATTTCATTGTGTTTTGAAAATGAGCCGTAAGCCATCAGAGTTGCCAAAAGAACAGCGGAAGGCAAAACAAGGGAAATAATCATCGGAATCGAACATATAAAATATGATGCCATTTGCGCAATAGACGCGTGATTGCTGAGAAACATTCGTATTTTTTCGAAAAAATCGACAATCAAATAAAGGGCGATAAAAGCGATACAGATAATCGTGAATAGTTTAGTGAATTCCCTGATAATATATCTGTCAATTATCTTCAATTTATAATCCTTAATTATTTAGAGTTTTACGCCAAAGGAAAATTTTTGTCATATGCCAGAGAGATATCTCTTTATAAGCCATATAAAAAAGATAAATGCCCAGAAAAGCAAAAGTTAAATTTGGCGCCCAGACGCCGATTACTATAGAAAGGCGGCCAGTTTCCACAAGAGCTTCACCGCCGATACGTAAGAGGTAATATAAAGAAACGACTATAAGGCCAACAGCAAATCCGCGTGATTTTACAGCTCGATGACTTCTTATGCCCAACGGCAAAGCCAGAAGACCGAAGAAAATACAGGAAAGGGGAATAGAAAATTTTTTGTGCACTTCAATTGCCAACTCACGGATTGAAGCTTCATCAATACCCGGTTTTTTTATCATTGTCAGCAGCTCACCCATCGTCATTTCCGTGCTTGATTTTGAATCTTCACGCATAGCGGCAATAGAGGTAGATAAGTTAAGATTGATATCGTAACTTTCAAAATCGATTTTGCGGTAATTTTTTAAATCTGAACTTACTGTATGAAGGGAACCGTTTTCCAGTCTTAATTTGACGGTCATCAGTTCCGGATCGGATATAAGAAAAGCCTTTTTAGCTAAAATCGTGTTTTGTTCGCCGATAATACGGCTGTCGGAAACAATGACTCCTTCCATGTATTTGCCATCAAGAGGAATTTTATCCGCATAAAGCATAAGACCTTTAAAATCAGCGTTGAAAACTTTTTCTTTTATACCGATGCTCGCGTTTTGGGAAGCGATTTCGAAAAGCAAACGCTTGGTGGCAAAATTGCTATGCGGCACAAGAAAATGGCTTATAAATATGGTAAAAATAAATGTGGCCAAAGAAGCAATCGCAACAGGGTAATAAATTTGCAATAAGCTGAGGCCCGAAGCTTTAATGGCCGTTATTTCGTTATCAGCAGATAATCGACCCATGGCGATAAGAATAGCAATCAAGAGGGCGATGGGTATGGTGAACATCATGAACGAAGGTAAAAGAAAGACAATGAGCTTGGCGATGGGAAATACGCTGATACCCTTATTTACCATTAAATCCATTATTTGCAGGATCTTTCCCATGAGCAGGACAAAGGTCAAGACAAACAAAATGATAATAAAAGGTATGGCTATTTCTTTAAATATATATCTGTCAATAATTTTACGCATGTATTTAATCCATTATTATTTTAAATTAACATGTATTGATCAAGTTTCTCAAGCAAAACATAGAGGCTAAGTAAAATGTTTTAATGCTCTTTTAAAAGTTACGTAAAGGTAGGTATTGTTGCAATGTTTTATTGACAGTCGTTGCTATTTTGCCTATATTCCTCTAGAATTTTACCGAAATGCCGATTTTAGAAAGGATAAGAGTTGGTTGCCCATGAAAGTTGATACCATGCGCCAGATTGATTATTACCTGGGCGTTCCTCTTTGCTTTTTGGGCACGCTGTGTCAAAAAGTTGTGGAATTTTTGAAAAGGAATGAAAGCAAAGCCCTGCAAAACGTTCTTTTTATCGAACTTTCAGAAATGGGCAGCGCCATTTTAGTTGATCCCGCGATGAGAAAACTGCAAAAAAAAACCGGCGCTAATATCTATTTCGCCATTTTTAAAAAAAATAAGCCCAGTTTGAATTTACTGAAAACAGTTCCTGAGGAAAATATTTATTCGATTCGTGAAGGAAATTTTCTGGCTTTTGTGCTCGATACATTGAAATTCTTTTTCTGGACTCGAAAGAGAAAAATTGATGCCGTAATCGATCTGGAGCTTTTTTCCCGTTTCACGGCCCTGCTTACGGGATTCAGCGGCGCGCCTAATAAAGTAGGGTTTCACGCTTACTATAATGAGGGACTTTACCGCGGGGATTTTTTATCGCATAAGGTAGCTTACAATTCCCATATCCATATTGCCAAAAATTTCATTGCTATGGTCAATGCTCTGCTTGCGGCTGAAAAGGAAGTTCCCTATTCGAAAACGCTGGTTACTGACGATGAAATTGTTTTGACCAAAGTTAAATTCTCAGCTTTGGAGAAGAAACCAATTATAAATATTGTTCGCGGTTGTTTCGGCCAATTCAATCCTGAAAAGTACAAAATCATTTTAATTAATCCCAACGCCAGCGAACTTCTTATCCAACGGCGTTGGCCACAGGCATACTACGCACAATTAATTAAAATGATTTTGGAGAATTGCTTCAAAGCAATAGTTTTAATTACGGGCGATCCGCGGGAGAAGGAAGAAGCCGACCGCCTCAGAAAACAAGTACAGGCGGAAAGATGTATAAATTTTGCCGGAAAAGTAACACTTGACCAGCTTCCACTCCTCTACAGCGTATCCGAATTTATGGTGACCAATGATTCCGGACCATCGCATTTTGCTTCGGTAACGGATATGCTGTCATTTGTTATCTTTGGCCCGGAGACGCCTGCGCTTTATGGATCATTGGGGAAGACCACGCCCATTTACGCCGGGTTGGCTTGTTCGCCTTGCGTGAGCGCAGCCAATCACCGTAAAACTGCCTGCAAAGATAATATTTGCTTACAGGTGATAAAACCCGAAAGAGTGTTTGCGGAGATTAAACCTACTTTAGAGAAGATAAATGCTGAAGAAAACTAGACAAATATTTCTGCTGATTGGCCTATTTACTTTAATCCGCCTTATAGTGGCGCCATTTTTTGGCTTGGGTGTTGATGAAGCTCACTATGTTTTATACGCTAAATATCTTGATCTAAGTTATGTCGATCATCCGCCGCTTGTCGGTTGGGTGCATGTTCCTTTTTTCTATCTTTTAGGTACTAATGAATTTTTAGCGCGTCTGCCGGCGATTTTGATTTTTGCCGTAACGTCATATTGCGCGTATTTATTCGTGCTAAAAGTCACACGATCAATACAGTTGTCGTTATGGGCTGTTTTGGCATTGAACTGTTCTTTTATGTTAAATGCATTGGGTCTGATGCTGTTGCCGGATTCTCTTTTGCTTCTATTTGTTTTTCTATTGATATTTACTGCTGAAAAAATTACCCGCGAAAACAAACCGCTGGATTTTATTTTGCTGGGCATTCTCTTAGGTTTAATGGGACTGACAAAGTACACTTCAATTTTGCTTGTGCCGCCGCTAATAATTTTTTTCGTACTGAAAAAAAGATACGATATAATTTTTTCCCGCTATATGTTTTTAGCCGCTTTTATAGCCTTGATTCTCATCACGCCCGTTATTTACTGGAATGTTACGCACGACTTTATCAGTTTTCGTTATCAGGGCTCTCATGTGTTCGGTTCTCTGGCTACAAGTTTTTCGAGGTTTTTCGAATCGCTGGCCGCGCAATTTGGCGCGTATAACCCTCTCTTATTTATAATTGCCTTTTATGGTTTTTTCCAAGTACTGCGTACACGCGACAATTATCTGCGCCTGGCAGTTTTATTCGGCGGCACGATTTTGCTATTCTTTCTGCTTACCTCATTTTATGAACGAACACTTCCCCATTGGCCGGCTGTGTTTTATTTACTTTTTATTCCGGTCGGGACTTACAATTTAGTTACAGCTCGGGAAAAATGGAAAAAGTACTTTCTTAATTTTTCCATCGGATTAAGCTTCATCCTTACCTTGTTTGTATATGCAGAACTGGCGGGAAAATATTTCACTTTTCCCGATTACAAATCGCCATTTCGCGATATTTATGGCTTTCCGGAGATTACCAAGCAAGCCGACGAACTTATAAAGAATAATTTATCAGCGGCGCCAAAAGCGATAGCGGTGACCAACTGGACGATGGGCAGCCGAATGATGTATTACAGCTTGCCTTACAAAACTGAAGTATTCGTAATTGATAATCGAAAAGATCAATTCGATGTCTGGCAAAAAAAATCGCCTATTGGTTATGACCTTCTTTTTCTCAATACTTATTTTCAAAATTTAAATATTGAGAAGGATGCTCATTGTGAACGTGTTGAAGCAGTTGCCAAAACTGATTTAATCCTGCGCAAGGCAAAGGTGGATACGGTGGAATTTGTATGGTGCCGCAATTATGGGGGAGCTAAGCCTTGATTAAAAAATGGGTCGCTGTTGTTTTCTTTTTCGTTTGTCTGGTGCTTGTTGCCGTTTCCTATTTTTACTGGGATATCCCGCTCGCGATATACTGTAAGGGCTTAAATAGGTCAATAGTCGATATTGCTGAAATTGTCACTATCTTGGGTGAATCGAGATGGTATTATATTTTGTTGATTCTGGCTTACCTGCCTTTGCGCATCATTTGGAAAAACAAGTCATGGTCGATGAAGCTGTTGTTTATTTTTCTATCTCTTTCGGCAGCGGGATTGATCAATCTGCTGGTTAAATGGCTTGCCGGAAGGTACCGGCCGATTAATTATTTTACTCAGGGCCTTTTTGGTTTTAATTTTTTTGGAGTAGGTTATGAATTAACCTCTTTACCTTCCGGCCATGCCGTTACAGCTTTTTCTTTAGCTGCCGCGGTAAGTATATTATTTCCACGCGCTGGCATTGCGGCATTTATTATAGCTATATCTATAGGCATGACACGGATAATACTAACATCTCATTACATGGGCGACGTAATCGCCGGCGCTGGTATCGGCATATTATCTACAATGCTAGTAAAATACTTTTTTGATCGCCAGAAAATCGAACTAATTCAGAAGTGAAAAGGCATAAAGTATCTCCATGCAAAAAAGATATATACTGCTTTTAATACCATTTATCCTTTATATCGGTTTGCTCGGTATCATGCCGCAAATGGAACCGGATGAAGCGCGCTACAGCTTGATTCCCAGCGCCATGAACCAATCCGGCAATTATGTCACCCCGCACATTAAAAACGTCGTTTATTTGGAAAAGCCGCCGTTAGTTTACTGGGCGACAGCAATGTCTTTTAAAGTATTCGGGGAAAATGATTTTTCTGCAAGGCTATTTGCCGGTTTCTGCGCATGGGGCTGCATATTGCTTGCTTATTTTATCGGGAAATATTTCCGGGATGAAAAAACAGGACTTTATGCCGCGGCGCTCTTAACGATATCCGCTTTTCCTTTTGCCTTAGGACGCATCAATATATTGGATATGCCGCTTACTTTTTTCGTTTGTTTTTCCATTTGGCTGGGTTATTTGACTTTAACCGAAGAAAAGAAAAAATACCTTTATTATTTATTTTATTTTTCCTGCGCTCTTGCTTTTTTAACGAAGGGCGTTATCGGTGTTGTATTTCCCTTTATTGTATTGGTTTTATGGCTGATCTGGGCTGGCCGCTGGCGTCAAATATGGCAGCTATTCTCGCCAATCGGAATATTGATATTTCTGATTGTCGTTTGCCCCTGGCTGATTTTGGCGCAAAAAGAAAATTCCGACTTTCTCTGGTTTTTCTTTGTGCGCGAACACTTCCTGCGTTTTACCACGAAGATGCACGGTAAGACCGAGCCTTTTTATTATTATTTGCCGATCATTATCGTCGGAACAATTCCGTGGTCGGTTTATCTGATCAAAGCATGGAAGGGGAAATCAATTAAGGAGTGGCTATTCAGCAAAGAAGAAAACAAATTATTGGCCGTTTGGATTTTATTTATTTTTTTGTTTTATACATTTTCTTCTTCCAAACTGGCCACATATATTGCTCCCGTATTTTTACCGCTTGCTCTTTTTGCCGGTAGTGTTTTTTGCAGTTATGAACAGGATTTATCGGAAGCAAGCGGTGGGAAAAAAGTATTTTACCGGATTGCCGTTATATTTCAGTCCTTAATAATAATTATAGTCCTTTTTCTCCCGCCTGTATTGAAACAGTATTCCGATCCTGAAAAAGGACTTGTCATCATGATTTCCGGCAATTGGTGGTTATATATTTTATTGCCTTTGCTGGCGGCGGTTTTGATGATTTTTCTGCCAGACCTGATTTTTAATAAATTACGCCGTGGATGGTTTTTAACTGTTTATTTGCTTTGCGCCTTATTTTTAGTGGGAATACTCTTTCCATTGAATGATTTTTTAGCTCCTTACCGCAGTGCTAAAGTTGCTAAAGAAGCGATTTTACGGTATGTACCCCTTGATCAGGATTTATATCAATACCGGGAAAATTTTTACGGAATTGACTTCTATAATAAGATCAGAACACCGATAGTAGAAGACTTTGGCGAGTTATCGGAAGGAATAGCCAAGCTTCCTTCCGCAGAAAGAAAGCGTTATTTTTTATCCAGAAACGAATTTTTTCAATTGTGTGTACAAAGAAAAGATGTTTATTGTATTACCCAGCACAAAAACAAGTTAAAAGAAATTAAAGAAAAGCTGTCTCAGGTTGATGTGCTCTGGGATAATGGCGCTTTTTATCTTTTACACATAAAAAAATAAGAGTTCGCAAAGGCTATCAATGAAAATAAGAAAAGATTTCTTGCCGTTTAGTAGACCTTCAATAGGAAATGCCGAAATTAATAATGTCGTATCCTGCCTGAAATCCGGCTGGATTACGACCGGAGCTAAATGCCAGGAATTTGAAGCCGGCTTCTGCAAGCTTACAGGAGCAAAACAGGCGATAGCGCTAAACTCGGCCACCGCCGGCATGCATTTGACCTTATCGGCGCTCGATATTGGTGCCGGTGATGAAGTCATAACTCCCTCTCTTACTTTCGCTTCTACCATAAACATGATTGCCTTGCGGGGAGCGACGCCGGTATTTGTCGATATCGACTACGGTACGCTCAATATAAATGCCGCTTTAATTGAAGAAAAAATCACACCGCAGACAAAAGCAATAATTCCCGTTCATTTCGCCGGAGCTCCGGCCGATATGGAAAAAATTAATCAGCTCGCTCAAAAGTATGATCTAGTTGTGATAGAAGACGCGGCTCATGCAGTCGGTACTTATTATAAAGGAATTCATGCCGGTGGTTTTGGTCATGCCGCCATTTTTTCTTTCCATCCGATAAAAAACATTACCACCGCCGAGGGAGGGATGATAACTCTGAACGATGATGTTTTGGAAAAGAAATTGCGCCTCATGAGATTTCACGGAATCGAGCGGGATGCCTGGAAAAGATACGGCAAGGGCGGCAATCCTTCCTACGATATAATAGAACCGGGCTATAAATATAATATGCCGGATTTGCTGGCGGCTTTAGGATTGGCGCAGTTCGAGCGCTGGTCAGAATTGAATGCAAAGCGTTTAAAGCTGGCGCAGCTTTATTTGGAAGGGATGAAAGGCACAAAGGGTATAGATTTGCCGCAAGCTCCCCAATATGATCATACCCATGCCTGGCACCTTTTTGTAATCAAGATTTTGGCTTTAGGTCGGGATAAGTTTATGAACAGGCTTGCTGAATATAATATCGGATATGGATTGC
>DLME01000280.1:11654-18055 GCA_002479215.1 Syntrophaceae bacterium UBA7544 | reverse complement strand
TTTTTTCCATCGGGGCTCTCAGTCTGAACCTTATTTTAGGTTATACTGGTCAGGCCTCGCTGGCGCATGGTGCTTTTTTTGGTATCGGCGCCTATGGAGTGGCAATTATGATGCAAACGCTGGGTTGGTCCTTCTGGATTGCCCTTCCCCTGTCGGCTCTGATGACGGCCTTTATTGGGTTTTTAGTCGGCTTTCTCGCCCTCAGGACGCGCGGTGCATACTTTGCCATCGTTACCATGTGTTTAGGGGAAATTGTGGGGCTGGTGATCAGTAACTGGGTGGAGCTGACGGGAGGCGCAAACGGTATTAACGGTATTGCCCCTCCCGGCGCCATTTCTCTTCCCTTTATCGGTCAAATTAGTTTTGAGGGACAGACGCCTAAATATTATCTGATTCTCGTCTTCTTGATTTTTACGCTTTTTTTCATGCACCGGTTAGTAAATTCTTTAAAGGGATTAACTTTCATGGCTTGCCGTAACAATGAGCTCTTGGCCGAAGCAGTGGGAATTAATACGTTCAAAACGAAATTGCTTTCTTTCGTTGTGTCCATTTTCTTTGTCTCCATGGCCGGCGGGCTTTATGCCATCCTGATGGGCAGCATCAGCCCGTCTGTCGCTTCGCTGGGAATAACATTCAATTTCCTCCTTTACGTTCTTCTGGGCGGCGCAGCAACATTGGTTGGTCCGGTACTCGGTAGTTTCGCCCTGCCCGTATTGCAGGAGAATTTGCAGTTCCTCCAGGAGTACCAGATGGTACTCTTCGGCGTCTTGCTGGTTGTTGTAATTATCTATGCCCCCAGGGGTCTGATGGGAGTAATAACTGCTCTGCGTAGCAGGTTTAATCGTAAGAAAGTAGGTACGTAAAGTGCTGTTAAAAGCTGATAATCTGGTCAAGAATTTTGGGGGCACAATAGCCGTCAATAATGTAAGCTTCGAGATAATGAAGGGTGAAATTCTCGCCATTATCGGTCCCAACGGTGCGGGTAAGTCGGTTGTTTTCAGCCTGATCAGCGGATTGCATCTACCGACATCGGGAAAGATCATTTGTCAGGAAGAGAATATTACCAGTTTAAAGGCCAATGCCATTTCCCGCAGAGGCATCGCCCGGACATTTCAACTTACTGCGCTTTTCGATGAGTTGAGGGTCGTGGATAATCTGGCTCTCGGTTTTCAAAAACTCGCCGTCAGCGGTTTCTGGGGAACTATCTTCCATAATGCGCAATGGAAAGCGGATAAGGCTAAAATGGAGGCCAGGATCATCGAAATGCTGGATTTCGTCGGCTTGGGAAATAAAGCTTTTGATTTTGTATCGACTCTATCTCAGGGCGAACAGCGGCGCCTGTCCATCGGTATCGCTTTGGCCAGCAACCCCGGACTGATCCTTTTCGATGAACCCACAGCAGGTCTCATTCAGGAGGATACTAATGAGATTACCCGGTTAATTAGGAAAATTAATCAGACCGGAATCACGATTTGCCTGATCGAACATAAGATGCGGATGATTATGGACTTGGCCAGCCGGATTGTTGTTTTAAACTATGGACGAAAAATTGCCGAGGGACTACCGGCGGAAGTTGCAGAGAATCCCGAGGTTATCGAAGCATATTTAGGAAGAAAAAAGAATGCTTAGACTTAAAAATGTAAGCACTATGATCGGTGAGCACCAGGTAATACATGACGTCTCGCTGGAGATTGCAGAAGGTGATTTTGTGGCACTGCTGGGCGGAAACGGAGCAGGAAAGACTTCATTGCTCCGCACAATTGCCGGTGTTTTGCATCCTCACCAGGGAACAATAGAGTTCAAGGGTGAGTCTATCGGCCATATCCCGGCTTTTAAGATTGTGGGAAAAGGTTTGTCTCTCTGCCCGGAAGGCCGTCAATTGTTCCCGCAGCTTCCGGTATATAAGAATCTGATGCTCGGCGCTTTTCGTCGCAAAGACAAAAAAGGAATTCAGGAATCTCTGGAACAAGTTTACACCCTGTTTCCGATTTTGAAGGAACGGTATAAACAAATGGCCGGAACATTCAGCGGCGGCGAGCAACAAATGCTGGCTGTGGGGCGGGCGCTCATGTCGAAGCCGGAGATGCTGCTTCTGGATGAACCGTCAATGGGATTGGCACCGTTGATCGTCGAAAGTATTGCCGAGGTTATCACCAAACTCAACAGCATGGGAATTACTATATTCTTGTCGGAGCAGAATGCCCTGATTGCTTTGATGATTACACGGCACGGTTATGTTCTGGAAAATGGACACCTGGTACTGCAAGGCCTGAGCAGCGACTTGCTGCATAATGAGAAAGTAAGAAAAGCATATCTGGGTACATAGAAAGCGGCGTCTGGTCAGAGCATGCTTTTTTCGATTTTAACTATTTTCTGGATGCCACCTTACTGAAGAATTTTTTAACTCAACCGCCTTACGAATGATCCTTCTTTTAGGATCCAGCTGTCGGATCCCCAGTCATTAACCCCAATTAATCTACTACCTGCACGCGTGTATTGGCGAATATTTGTCACTCCCCTTTTTTTCTAATCTTTATCCCTGCCCGAATCAGCAACTGGACTGCACCCCCAAGTTGGACAAAAGTGTTTTACATTTCGCTTCGGATACAGACTACTAATTCCATTTCTAAATCAAAGATGATATCGCGGCGGCCAGGAGGAGGCGACGAGGCGTATTGTGTGTACATACGTTGAGGAAGCCGACGACGCCAACAAAGATAGCGCTTGATTTAAAATTGGAATAACACTCCCTCTTGTTTGATTTGAGTACATAATAGAATACCCCGCCCAGGGAGGGCGGGGTATCAAAACATTTAAACAATTCTAATTTTCAAGGTATTTTTTTTACTACTAAGGCTCTTTATTACTTTCGATAGTCCTCTGCTTCCATCCATACCCATTCCACAGGAGGAATATTAGGATCCGTTGATACTCCTAATGTTCTCTGACCTAGCTTTACTACAGCATTGAATTCCTTTTTGGTCTTTGGCCACCAGACTTCCAATATCGGCCTTTCTAATTTTCCGTCCTGATTAATCGTCTGGGTAGAACACAGCATAAGTTGCCGCCCATCAGACGTGAGCCCGTGAACCTGCGCCGGAACTTGGTCGCCGAGGAGCGGATAAGCCTTCGGGAAAGCTTTTCTTATGGCCAGAACATCAGTTGAGCCGGCTGCCTGAACCGCCCGGGCGACGGCCAATGCGGCACCGTAATGCAAAGCGACTTCCCAAGTATACATTCCTTTATAATTTTCTTTGAATGTCTTTACAAACCAGGGAGTGATAGCAGCGGGAAGATCTACCACCGTACCCACGGCTATACTGTTATACATCAGCTGATAGCCCTTGAGGACGTTAGCCATTTGGTCTATTTGTGCCTGATCAATAAAGCAAAATGCACCTTTATATCCCAGGTTTCTGGCCTGTTCGACCATGAGAGCCGACGTTGCCGAAGGCCCACCGACCAGCATGACGTCGGGCTTGGTGGCCAATATGGCGCTAATTTGCGCAGAAAAATCCGTTTCCGTATACATATTAGCGGGCTTTACGGCTGTGATCTCGCCTCCCAATTTTGTGAAGTATTTCGAGAAGAAGTCCGTCCATTCCACGCCATAAACTTCATTGGTCACGATAACGCCTGCCCGGCGATAACCCTTGGCATAGGCCCATTTGGCTTCGACCTCCGCATAGATGCTGAATGTCGGCGGAATAGTGACTGTCAATTCATTACCCTGTTTTGATAAAGCCGGGGAGCTGGTATAAGCCATCACTATGAATTCATGACCTTTTTCCCGGTTGATGGTCATCATGGCATATTGTGAAGCAGTAATAGGGCTGAATATGGCGACCGCATGATCTTGCTCCTGCAACCGTCGTGAATTGGTGACTGCCCGAGTGGGATCCATCCCGTCATCAAGCTTTACCAGCTTTAAATTATACGTCTTGCCTTTAATCTTGATTCCACCGGTCTTATTAATTTGTTTGACGGCCATATCCAACCCGCTCGCACAATTCAGGCCATATTCCGCAGCCGGTCCACTTAAAGGGGCAGTAAAGCCAATAACTACATCCTTGGCCTGACTACTGTTACACCAAAAGAACAACGCTGCTACTAATACTGCTAAGCAACCAACCATCTTAAAAAGTTTCATGTTCCCTCCTTCTTTGAATTGAATGTAACTTCATTTTAATATAAAAACCTATGTAATAATAATTAGGTGCTGTCAAGTTTTTTGTGTAAAATTTAATATCGTCAACTGTATGTTTTTAAATGGTTTTGGACAAATGAGGTCTGAAATGACCTGCCTCTGATATTTGTACCACATGTTAAGTTAGAGTTCAGCCATTCTTTATTTCTCAATTCAGGTACGCCTCTGGTGCTGGAGGACGGTAATTTAAAGAACTGTGCGGCCTGAACGTGTTGTATTCCAGCCCTGTCTTTAATTATTACTATTAAAAGTCCTGCCTGTTAATCGAATTCGAAAATTTATTGATGAGAGGTACTACGGATTACCATAAGAAACAATCGAGTCAAACGAAGTCTAATTGCTCTCAGGAAGCCGCCTTATCTTGTGTGTGTTGAAGGCAGCGTAAAATATAAGGTTGCTACTCCCGGTTAAATGTTTTCCTTTTAAAAAGGCGGTCAATAATAGCAAGGCTTACGAGGAGTCGGCGACGGAGGCGTATAAGTAACATACATTAAGGAGACGATGACGAGTCCAACACAGAGAGCGCTTTGATTTGGAATTGGGACTAGTATTCGATTCCCGCTCGGTCTTTAATGCCCAGACTATAATGATGTTTCACTTCTTGGACTTCGCTGACGGTGTCAGCCAGCCCAATTATTTCCGGCGGGGCGTAGCGGCCGGTTAAGATGAGGTCGAGTGTGGGTGGTTTATTTTTAATCAACTCGATGACATCTGGCAGAGCGATAAGTTTAAAATCCAGCGCCACATTGATTTCGTCGAGGATGACCATGTCATATTTGCCACTGTTGATTGCTTTTTGGGCCGCAGCCAGACCTTTTTGCGCCAATTCGATATCAATGGCCGCGGGATTATCGCGCATAACGAAGCTATCTAAACCGGACATGCGGATGGTTAAATGGGGAAGATATTTTTCCGCGGCGATGAATTCGCCGTATTTTCTTCCCTTCATAAATTGCAAAACAAAAACTCGATAACCTTGCCCGACCGCGCGCAGCGCTTGGCCGAAAGCGGCAGTTGTTTTTCCCTTGCCGTTGCCTGTGATAACTATAACCAAGCCCTTAGCTGTTTTAACGGCAGTCTTTTTAACTTTTTTTACGACCGGAGATTTCTTTTTCCTGACCGTTTTGGAAACAGATCTTTTTTTGCTTTTTGTGGTCTTCATTTTTTACCCTGCTTTTTAAAAAACTTTTGAGTGATTTCTTCCGCCACGGAATAAGGATCGGCTTTTCTGTTTCTTATTTTTTCGGCAAAGCTCTCCAGTTCACCGCTGCCGGCAAGCGAGCTTAAAACCGGCTCCAGAAGACAGGCGCTCAGCGCGTCGTTGATTTCCGCCATCGCTTTGCGGTGCATCCTCTCTGTGAGCTTGCCGCTTTGTTGTAGATAAATATGGTGCTCCTCGATTTTTTGCGCGAGCTCCGCGGTATTCTCGGCAAATGTGGCCGGCTCAAAAGCATCGCCAATCATCACAATAGGCGGCCGCCAGCCGGCGGCGGCTTTGGACGATAAATTGAGCATCGAGGTCAATTCCATTTGCAATTGTTTAGCGCCGGCGCGATTAGCTTTGTTCACGACAAAGACATCGGCTATTTCCATTAATCCGGCTTTCATCGTTTGAATTTCATCGCCCATTCCGGGAACAAGAACGACAACAACGCTGTGCGCGTGATTGATAATATCGATTTCCTGCTGACCGATACCGACGGTTTCGACAATAATTATATCTTTGCCCATTGCTTCCATAACGTGAATGGCATCGCCCGCGGCCTGGGATAGGCCTCCCAGCGCGCCGCGTGTAGCCAGCGACCGGACAAAAACTCCGGGATCTTCGGCATGGCGCTGCATGCGGATTCTATCGCCCAAAATCGCGCCGCCGGTGAAGGGGCTCGTCGGATCGACGGCCAGCACGCCGATGGTTTTATTTTTTTTGCGCAATTCGGTAATGAGAGCATCGGTAAGTGTGCTTTTCCCCGCTCCCGGCGCGCCGGTTATTCCAATGATGAAAGATTTGCCGGTATACGCGTAAAGCTTTTTGATTTTTGCCTTGGCTTCCGGAATCTTATCTTCAATATCCCTGATGAGGCGGGAAGCCAGACGGACATCGCCGCCACAGATTTTTTTTATGGTAGCATCCATATTTAATTGCCGTTTAAAAGGAGCTTCTATACCAATTTTAAATCAAAGCGCTATTTTTGTT
>DLME01000280.1:0-11584 GCA_002479215.1 Syntrophaceae bacterium UBA7544 | reverse complement strand
GTCGTTGTCGGCTTCCTCAACGTATGTAAAATACGTCTCGTCGCCTCCGCCTAGCCGCCTCAATATCATCTTTGATTTAGAAATGGTATTAATGCGGTTTTATATTTGTCTTAATCCATTCTACAATGGAATCAAGAGAAGCGCCGGGAGTGAAAATTGCTTTGATGCCGGAATCGTAAAGCAGGGAGAAATCCTGTTCGGGAATTATGCCGCCGCCGATAACGGTGATATCGGACGCGCCTTTTTCGCGCAAAAGTTCCACAACCCGCGGGAAGAGCAGGCGATGCGCGCCGGAAAGACAGCTCAAACCCACCAAATCAACGTCTTCCTGAATTGCGGCCGCCGCGATTTGTTCCGGTGTTTGATGACAGCCCGTATAAACAACTTCAAATCCGGCATCACGGAAACAGCGGGCCAGAACGCGGGCGCCGCGGTCATGGCCGTCGAGCCCCGGTTTGGCAACCATCACGCGAATTTTTCTTTCCGGCATAGGAATTCTCCTAAAAATACACTTTATATTAATAACCCAGCAATAAATTAACCCTACACTGTCATGCCGGACTTGATCCGGCATCCAGTTTCTCTCTGGATTCCGGCCTTCGTAACCTGAAGGTCACAAGCCGGAATGACGAGATGGAGTATCATCCCGATGGCCTTGGCCACTGGATCAATTCAACTAGCAGATATTACCGCGCTTCACTTGTAATATCTGAGTTTCATTGATTCCACTAACAGATATTGCTGCACTACGCTTGCAATATCTGAGTTTCATTATTATTAATACAATCCCGGGTCGCGATACTCTCCATACACTTCGCGGTAGATATCGCATATTTCCTGCAGGGTAGCCAGATTTTTTACCGCGTCGATGCAGTGCGGCATGACGTTTTCGCCTTTTTTGCAGGCATTTTTTATATTATCCAGAGACTTTTTGGCGGCGCGGCTATCGCGTTTGCGGCGCACATCCTTGAGCCTTTTTATCTGTTCCCCGCCGATTTTCTCGTCAATCTCCAACAGGGGAATGGAATGTTGATTATTGGTAGAATATTTATTGACGCCGACCATGATTTTTTCACTGGTCTCCAACTGCCTCTGAAATTTGTAGGCGGACTCGGCAATTTCCATTTGCGGAAAACCTTTTTCTATGGCGGCAATCATTCCGCCCATATCGTCAATTTTATGAATGTAGTCCCACGCGGCTTCTTCGATTTCATTGGTCAGGGTTTCAATAAAATAAGAGCCGGCCAGAGGATCGATGGTATTGGACACTCCGGTTTCTTCGGCCAGAATTTGCTGAGTGCGTAAAGCAATTTCCGCGGCATGTTCGGAAGGCAGGCAGAAAACTTCATCTAAAGAATTAGTATGCAGAGACTGAGTGCCGCCCAGGACAGCGGCCAATCCTTCCACCGTTGTGCGGACAACATTATTATACGGCTGTTGGGCGGCCAGCGAAGATCCGGCAGTTTGCGTATGGAAGCGCATCCACAAGGAGCGGGGATTTTTGGCATGGAAACGGTCGCGCATAATTTTTGCCCACATGCGGCGCGCCGCCCGCAGTTTGCAGATCTCCTCAAAAAAATCGATGTGCGAATTGAAAAAGAAAGATCGCCGTGGGGCAAAATCATCAACACTCAATTTCTTGCGGCGAACGACGTCCTCCACATACTCTATGCCGTCGCGGATAGTGAAAGCCAACTCCTGCACGGCGGTCGAACCTGCTTCGCGAATATGATAACCGCTGATGCTAACGGTGTTCCAGCGTGGAACAAATTTTGTGCCGAATTCGACGGTATCGCTGATGAGCTTTACCGAAGGCTCCGGCGGGCACATGAATGTTTTTTGCGCAATGAATTCCTTGAGCATATCATTTTGAATGGTGCCGCCTATTTTGGTAAGCGGCACGCCCCTGATATCCGCCGCTGCGCAATACATCGCCCACAACACGGTCGCCGGAGGGTTAATCGTCATGGAAGTGGTAACTTCGTCCAGAGGAATGCCTTCCATAAGAGCCAAAAAATCTTCCAGAGTATCTATGGCCACGCCGCACTTACCCACTTCGCCGAGGGCTTTGGGCGAATCGCTGTCGTAGCCCATGAGCGTCGGAAAATCAAAAGCGGTGCTGAGCCCTGTTTGTCCTTCGCGCAGGAGCATATGCCAGCGGTGGTTGGTATCCTGCGCGCTGCCCATACCGGAAAACATGCGGAACGTCCAATGGCGTCCACGGTAACCGGTGACTTGATTGCCGCGCAGATAAGGAAATTCTCCTGGAACACCGATATCTTCGGCAAAATTAATATCTTTTATGTCTTCCGGAGTGTAGAGCCTCTTGATGTTCGTATCTGAAACCGTGGAAAAGTGCTCCTTTTGATCGGGATTGTTCTTCAGCGCTTTTTTTACTTCATCCGTCCATTTTTTGGTGAGCTTTAATGAAGCTTCCTGCATTTCTTTGGAGAAATACACTATCGGTCCTCCTCACATTATCATACGGAATAATTAAGAATAATTGCTTACAAAAACTAAGAGGCAGTAACTCAAATCCCCGGTTTTTGTCAAGTTATATTCATGTTATCTGGGCTGGATTCTCCCGGCATCCGCCGGATATGTTCTACATATCGGGGCAGGGACGATGGGGTAGATTATATTTGTTGGATAGGAATAAAAAAAGCACTCCCGCGCAATTTTCATGTACAGGAGTGCATCTTTTTTTCAGTAACGCTTATACAGCTTTAACGTTTTCCGCTTCCGGGCCTTTTTTGCCCTGCTTAACATCGAAGCTTACATTCTGACCTTCATTCAACGTCTTGAAACCACTGGCCTGAATAGCACTGAAATGAACGAAAACATCGGAACCACCATCTTGTTCGATGAAACCAAAGCCTTTGCGCTCATTAAACCACTTTACTTTACCTTCTGACATAGCATCAATCCTCCTTTCTCAAATTTCCAAGTCGAATTGGCACCATGACAGAACTAAAAAAGCCACCAAGACTCTAAAGAACATGGTGGCTTGCCTTATGTACTTCAAAATGTCTAAATTCAACTCTTGTTTCGTACTCTACTTGATCCAATAGTGCAAATATACGAAACTGAAAGAAATCCTATATGCAATATCAAGTAAAGTCAAGACATATTTAAATTTATTTGCATGAACATAAAGTTAAATTGGGGAATGTTAAATATCAAGACTTAATTGCCCTAGACACAATGAAGATATATTTTAGGTGTATATAGATCAGAATTTAAGACTAACCCCCACCATCCCGTTGATTCCAAGCATCGGATAGTCTTTCATGTAAGCATAACTCACGTTTGTTAGATTTTCACCGGCCAGGAAAATCTCACCAGCTAATTTCGGCGTCAGATCGGTCGCTACGAAGAAAACGGGTTTGACTTCAATGATAGTATCTGCCATATTTCCTAGGTGACACTATTGCCTATGAATGCAGCGAAAGGAATGAGTTGATGAAGATATTATACTATGATTGTTTTGCTGGCATAAGCGGCGATATGAATCTGGGTGCGATGCTTGATCTGGGTGTTGATCAAAAATATTTATTGAAAGAGCTAAGCAGCCTGCCTATCGATTCCTATAAAATCAAAGTTTACAAAGATAAGCGCGGGGGCATTACCGGCACAAAAGTTGATGTAATTGTTCCACCTCAGAAAAAAACTTCTTCCCAGCATACTCTGAACAAACAAACTTTCGGTGGTATCTCCCGGATGATCAAGCAAAGCGATTTATCCGCCAATGTCAAAAAGATCAGCCTTGATATTTTTACCCGCCTTGCCCAGGTGGAAGGAAAAATCCACGGACATAAAATTGATGATGTGCACTTTCATGAAATAGGTGCAATCGATTCGATTGTCGACATCATCGGAGCGGCAATCTGCCTGGACTATTTAAAGGTCGACAAAGTTATCTCGTCACCCATACAGGTTGGTTCCGGCATAATTAATTGCAGTCACGGCACACTACCCGTCCCGGCGCCGGCCACGGCGGAAATTCTTCAGGGCATTCCCATTAAAACCGGCCTTGTTCCTTTTGAAGCCACAACTCCTACAGGAGCGGCGATCATTGCTTCAACGGCAACATCTTTTTCGGAGAGAATTGCTTTCACACCGCAGAAAATCGGTTACGGCCTGGGCAGTAAAGATTCACCTATACCAAATGTCCTGCGCTTATTTTTAGGCGAGATATCTGATAATGCAGCAAAAGCGGATGATCCGAAAACCGGTGAAGCTTTAATTATCGAGTGCAATATTGATGACATGAATCCGGAACTCTATGATGCACTGATGGAGCGCCTTTTTGACGCTAGCGCACATGATGTATTCCTCACACCAATCATTATGAAAAAATCCCGTCCGGCGGTAACGGTATCCGTCCTTTGCAATGTCAGTCAGCAAAAATTAATTGAAGAAGCCTTCTGGCTGCATTCATCCACCTTCGGCCTGCGTTCTTACAAAGTTGCCAAGTCTATGCTGCGGCGGGAAATAGTGAAAGTAAAAACCAAGTATGGCGAAATAACGGTAAAAAATGGTTACTTAAATGGACGCATAATCAAGTCCAAGCCGGAATATGAAGATTGCAAGAGGCTGGCAAAAGAAAATGGTGTTTCCATTCAGACTATTTATGAAAGTATCCGCCTGACTGAAAGGAGCAAAAAATGAACATTGATGGATTAAAGGTTCTTCTGGAAAATATCCGCGACGGAAAAATCGACGTCGAAGCCGGCATCTCCAGGTTGCAGAATCTGTCTTACATTGATTTGGGCCACGCTAAACTCGATACACACCGCGAGTTACGAGTAGGTTATCCGGAGGTCATCTTCTGCCCGGGCAAAACTACAGATCAGATAAAAACTATTATACAGGCTATGATGGCCGGAGAGGCCAACATTCTCGCCACACGCGCCAGCGAAGAAGTTTTTGCCGCAGTCAAAAAAGTTTGTCCTGCTGCTGTGTATCATCCGCTTGCAAGGACTATTACGGTAGAAAGAAAAAAACTGTCTCTGCCCGAAAGTTATATAGCGGTTGTGACAGCAGGAACATCCGATTTGCCCGTGGCCGAAGAAGCAATCGTTACTGCCGAGATTTTCGGTAATCGTGTGGAGCGAATTGCCGATGTCGGTGTGGCCGGTGTTCACCGTTTATTTGACCAGTTGGATTTAATCCGTGGAGCGCGGGTAGTTGTTGTGGTTGCCGGAATGGAGGGCGCTCTGCCCAGCGTTGTGGGTGGTCTTGTAGATAAACCGATCATCGCGGTGCCTACGTCTGTCGGTTATGGCGCAAGCTTTCAGGGAGTGGCTGCTTTGCTGGCGATGCTGAACAGTTGCGCCGGTGGAGTATCGGTTGTGAACATCGATAATGGTTTCGGTGCAGGTTACATAGCCAGCATGATCAATAAACTGAAATAAATCCGGCACATCATTTCATTTAAGTATATTTTGTTGCGTATCGATCACTTCGTTCATGCTGCCGGTGCGGTAACCTTTAAGATCCAAAGAAGTATAGGCAAAACCAATTTTTTGGAATTGTTTGTATATATTGTCCATCAGTTCCAGATCAAAAAATTTGAGCCGTTCAGCTTCCGCCACTTCAATCCGCGCTGTATCACCATGATGGCGTACCCGCACCTGTTTGAATCCTAAATTGAGCAGATATTGCTCAGCCCTGTTCACCATCGCCAGCTTATCCCGTGTTATTTTCACACCATAAGGAAAACGTGAAGCCAGACAAGCAAAAGCTGGTTTATCCCAGGTGGGCAATCCCATCTGTCTTGATAATTTTCTGATAGCATCCTTCCCTAAGCCGGTATCTTTAAGTGGACTGATAATTCCCAGTTCTTTGATGGCCTGCATCCCAGGGCGATAATCACCAAGGTCATCGATGTTTGATCCTTCGGCAATGTATTTAATATTGTATTTTTGAGCCACTTCCTTAATTTTGGAAAATAATTCGTATTTGCACAAATAACATCGATTAGGCGGATTATTAGTAAAACCTTCAATCTCCAATTCCTCTGATTGAATGACAATATGCTTAATTCCGGCACTATGGGTAAATTCTGTTGCTTCCTTAAGCTCTCTTTCCGGATAAGTTGAAGACCGCGCCGTTACAGCGATAACCTGGTCTTGTAAGACATCATGAGCAACCTTCAAGAGAAACGTGCTATCCACGCCGCCTGAATAAGCCACAGCCAAAGAACCCATTTTTTCGATATGACGCTCAAGTTGTTTTAATGTATTCTGAAGTTCCATAAGCATTATTATATAACACAAACAAACACTCAATGCTGCTGAATTTATTTGAGCAGCAATCAGCCGCTACTATACAAAAATATTAATTTTTATCTTATTAAATATGTTTTCCAACACAACATTTGACAATACATCCATTTAGTGATATTTTTTTAGCAATTGCTAAAATTTACCCACTGCTCGGTTATAATCGGACTATCTATTCATACTCATTTTATGCTTAAGCAAAAGAAAGGAGCGTACAAATGAACAGAAGAGAGTTCTTGAAGGCTGGTTTGATAGGAACTACAGCAACTTTAATCGGGACGAGTGATCTTGCCCACGCATTGCAATATGCAGCAGCGGAACCTGTGGTCTTTCCCACACCTGTTTATAGAACCCTTGGCCGAACAGGCCTGAAAATTACGGTCGTAAGCTTCGGGGCGATGCTGACACCGGAGGCGGAAGTGATGGAAGTCGCTTTTGATCACGGTATCAACTACGTCGACACGGCGCGCAGATATATGGGTGGCAAGAACGAGGAAATTGTAGGTCGAGCGTTAAAAAGCAGGCGCGATCGCGTTTATCTCGCAACAAAAATTCAGCCTGCTTCGCTGTCCAAAGAGGCCATTTTCAAGGATGTGGAAACGAGTCTGAAAGCGCTGGAAACGGATTATATAGACGTGATCCAACTGCACAACCTTACCGACAGGGTCAGGATTTTTGATCCGGAGATCAGGGAAGCACTGGTCAGACTAAAAGAGCAGGGAAAAGTGCGTTTCTGCGGGGTGACCACACACACGAACCAGGTGCAGGTGCTCAATGCCTTGATGGAAGATAAAGACCGTTTTTTTGATACGGCTCTTGTAGGCTATAATTTCAAGAGTGATAACGATTTGAAGGAAGCTATAGCGAAAGCCGCACAAAAAAAAATCGGCATCATTGCGATGAAAACTCAAGCCGGCGGTTATGTAACGGATGCACTGGGCCCGATTAGTCCTCACCGGGCAGCCCTCAAATGGGCGCTTCAGGATAAGAATGTCACAGCGGCAATCCCCGGCATGCGAGACTTGACTGAGCTTAGAGAAGATATGGGGGTGATGGGTCTAAAATTAAGTTATTTCGACGAACTCATTCTGCAGCGCTATGGCGCTGCTGTAAGTCCATACTACTGTCACTTTTGCGGGAAGTGTGAATCCACCTGCCCCAATGGTGTAGCAATCAGTACGATCAACCGGTGCATCATGTATGCAGAAGCTTACAAGAACATGGAGCTTTCCCGTGCTACCTATAGAGAAGTTCCGGTGATTGCTTCAGCCTCCAAATGTCTGGACTGTCAGACCTGTGTGGCAAGGTGTATCAATCGTCTTGATATTCCCGCGAAGATGGCACGGGCCAGAAAAATATTGGTTTAGGGGAAATATGCACGATAATTCTCATACCAGGTCGTCTTTTCTTTTTATTTTTTTTATATTAATCATGGCTGTGTCGAATCCGGTCCGGGCTGCCGACCTTTCCATCAAAGACGTTCTTCCCGGAAAAAGCTTTGCCCAGGACTGGGTAATCGAGGAAAAAGCGAAGCTTTACGACAAGGACACCCTGTTCGATCATATCGATGGAGAAGCCGAGCTCTACTTCCCCTATGGGTTTGACGCTCTGGCCACAGCAAGTTATGTAAATAAGCAGAATCCGGATTTATCCATTGTCGCTGATGTTTACAGAATGGCCTCTGTGCTGGATGCTTTTGGAATTTACTCCAACTACCGCAAGGCAAATAATTTGTGGGTTACAATCGGTGCCGAGGGATTTGTGTCTTCTTCCCAATTGATGTTCTACCAGGACAGATATTTCGTTCGGCTGCAAATCTCCGGAGCAACGAGCCTCCCAAAGGATACATTCCTGGCATGTGCCCGGGCTATTTCCGGAAATCTTCCGGCCGGCTCCGGTCCGCCCAAAGAACTGGAGGTTATGAAGATCCCGGCGCTTGTGCCAAAGAGCGAACGGTATCTTGCGCAAAGCCTTCTGGGGTATGTCTTCTTTCGCAGGGGTATTATAGCTGATGCCATAGTGAAAGACGAAAAGATACAGATTATTGTCATCCGTGAGGATACTCCGGCCGCTGCCCGCAAGACTTTTGATCAATACTATTCTTATCTGAAGGCGGAAACGCAGGGCATTCAAATTACCGAGAATCCGGCTCGCATGCGAGTAATCGCCGTCGATCCTTTGTATGGCGGAGTGTTAGTAGAGCAGTCGGGACGCTATATCATCGGTGCAGTCAGGGTCAAAAATACATCTGTAGCCAAACAGCTTATCGAACAGCTGCGCGGACGCATCAGTGCAGACGCGGGCAGTTGATACAAAAGGTATTAATTTCAGGTGAGGAACTTTTACTAAAAGTTTTTAGTGAGTGTCCGATGGATCGAAGGGATTTTCTTAAAACCACTATTGTCACTGGTATAACCTTTGCCATACCGGGTAATGCAAGTTTATTTATCAAAGCGCTGGAAGCTGCGGAGAAGACAGACCTCGTTGTCGCTCATGGCCTAACACCTGCTGGGATAACAAAAGCGGCCATTGATGGCTTGGGTGGCATCAGAGCTTTCATATCAAAGGGAGATATTGTTGTCGTTAAACCGAATATCGGATGGGATAGACTGCCCGAATATGCGGCAACAACAAATCCGGAAGTGGTGTCAACAGTGGTTGCTTTGTGTTACGAGGCTGGGGCAAAGCAAGTTAAGGTTTTTGACCATAGTGTTGTGGATCCACGGCGGTGCTATAAGCAAAGCGGCATTTCCGAAGCAGCCACTGCCGCTGGCGGAATAGTCAGCTATGTAGATGATAGAAAATTCCGTGACGTAACATTATCCGGTGTTGCCCTGAAATCATGGCCTCTTTATACCGAAGCTATCGAAGCAGACAAATTTATTAATATCCCTATTGCCAAGACCCATGGCCTTTCCACTCTTACCCTGGGGATGAAGAATCTGATGGGAATCATGGGCAGTTCACGAGGCAGGATACACCAGCGCATTGATGATAGTCTGGTAGATCTCGCCATGGCCGTCAAACCCACACTGATCATTCTTGATGCGGTGCGCATACTGACTGCCAATGGACCGCAGGGAGGAGACCTTGCTGATGTCAGGCAGCTCAATACGGTTATTGCGGGCCGGGATCAGGTGGCCGTTGACGCTTTTGGTGCCACCCTCTTCGGCTTGAAAGGGGCAGCCCTAGGCTATGTCGTGGCAGGACACAAAGCGGGACTGGGAACCATGGACCTCTCCAAATTAAGAATCAAAAAAATTAATGTTTGATAATTTTAAGAGCGACCAATCCTGGTGCTATGCATCGGGTTTATTAATGAAAGAAACTTTTTTCCCAGTCACGGATTTTCCCCCTTTTATAAAGGGGGATCAAAGGGGATTTTTCAGTTGATTCAATTACATAAAATCTCCCCTAACCCCTCTTTACAAAGAGGGGAATTACTCAGTGCAGGTAAAGCTTTCATATGATCAGAAAAATTCGCATAGTCTCGCAGGGATTATTTTTGCTGACTTTTTTGTGGCTCTTTCTGCAGACTGAATCCAAGGGGGCTGATGAACTCGGCTATCCTGTTAAAATATTTTTAGATGCTGATCCTCTGATTTTCATCACCACAATCCTTTCCAGCCGTGCGTGGCAGCAAACATTTTTCCTGGCCATTTTGGTGATCATTGCTACGGTAATTTTGGGGCGTGTTTTCTGCAGCTGGGTATGTCCTCTGGGAACGCTAAATAATATGGTTGGCGCTTTGCAAAAGAAGCGTGCCCCAAGAGCCCCGTTAAACTGGCATTGGTTAAAATATTGCATCCTGATTTTTCTTATTACTTTGTCCCTTTTTTCTTTGCAGTTCACCGGCATTCTTGATCCTATTTCACTTCTGATTCGTTCATTCTCGTTGTCTGTTTATCCGCTGGTCGTCTATGCAACAAAGGCCGCATTTGACTTGTTCTATAATTTGAATATCCCTTTTCTGGTTAATATTTCTGAATTCATCTATACGCTTTTTAAAAAAATCTGGCTTCCCTTCCAGCAACCATTTTTTCTTCAAAGCGTTTTTCTGGGGCTATTGTTCTTCGTCATCATGGGCCTGAATCTTCTGGAGAAACGTTTTTGGTGTAAATATCTCTGCCCGCTGGGCGCTCTTCTGGGCCTGCTTTCCCGCTATGCATTTCTGCAACGATCGGTAAGCGAAGGCTGCAATTCCTGTGGAGCCTGTGATTTTGCCTGTCAGGGGGGTGCCTCTCCTGATCAAAAAGAAAAATGGCATAATACGGAATGCATGGCTTGTATGAACTGCGATGATCTCTGTCCGCAAAATGCAGTCGGGTTTGGATTTTTTAAGAAGACGCAGACAGCATCCATTGACCTCGGAAAAAGAAGAGTCATTGGTACGATCTTGTTCGGTCTGGCTGCTGTCCCCCTGATGAGGATTACAGCGATCAACAAACAGGCGAGCGCAGCGGAGCCCAGATTAATCCGGCCACCGGGTTCCCTCGATGAAAAACAATTTCTAGCCAGGTGTATAAAATGCGGTGAATGCATGAAAGTTTGTATTACCAACGGCCTCCAACCGGCATTTCTGGAGGCCGGAATTGAGGGGATCTGGTCACCCGTTCTTATTCCGCGCATCGGCTATTGTGAATATCGCTGCACTCTCTGTGGCCAGGTCTGCCCGACAGGTGCGATAAAGAGATTGGAGCTGCCGGAAAAAGAAAAAGTAAGAATAGGGCTGGCTATGATTGATAAGGGCAGATGCCTGCCCTATGCCCATGCCACGCCTTGTATTGTTTGCCAGGAGGTCTGTCCTACTCCCAAAAAAGCAATCTGGCTGGAAAAGGCAAAAGTGATGAACAGAAACGGGAGCGCAATGAACTTAAATCAACCACACGTTGATCTGGAGCTGTGCATTGGCTGCGGGCTCTGTGAGGCAAAGTGCCCCATTCTTGGTCAACCGGCAATTTACGTTACCAGTATTGGAGAATCGCGATCCAAGGAAAATCAATTATTGCTGTCATAAAAAACTATCGTTAAGAGATCGTATAAACTCTTAAATATATTTTCTAAAAAATACCGGTTAATTACAAATTGTTTCCCTTTTGTATGTCATATTAAAAATATACTTTGCAGGATTTAGAGTATTTCTTCCTGTAACAAAGCATCTGGTGATTTTTACAGGCATGCTTTGTTTCAAACGCTATTCAATATTGACTAAAGTCAAATATCCGGCTATTTTGATGGGCATTAGGTCATTTTAAATGATATATGTTATTGGACTGAACTGTTTATTCCCTAATTCT
>DLME01000200.1:10337-10792 GCA_002479215.1 Syntrophaceae bacterium UBA7544 | reverse complement strand
TATGGAATACAGGGAAAAAACCTGGCAGCAAAAAAAGTTAAAGAAAAAAATTAAGAAAATATGGGTGCCAATTTCTGAAGTATCTCCTTATGTGATGAAAGCTGTAATTATCTCGGAAGATCGTAAGTTCTGGTCGCATGACGGATTTGATTTTGAAGCAATGCAAAAAGCTCTGGAAAAAGATATCAAGAATGGTAAAATTCAAGCGGGCGGCAGCACTATTTCCCAGCAACTGGCGAAAAATTTATATCTTTCTCCGGATAAGGACCCTATTAGAAAACTCAAGGAAGCTATACTTACCTGGCGGATAGAAAATCAATTAAGCAAAAGAAGAATTCTCGAACTTTATTTGAATGTCGTCGAATGGGGCGATGGAGTTTTCGGCATTGAAGCGGCGGCGCAAAAGCACTACGGGAAACATGCCTCCCAATTGACAGCCCGCCAGGCGTCAAGGC
>DLME01000200.1:0-10271 GCA_002479215.1 Syntrophaceae bacterium UBA7544 | reverse complement strand
CCAGGCGTCAAGGCTGGCTTCAATTCTACCCACCCCCCGCCGTTACAAACCAAACAGTGAGTCCAGATACATGGAGGATCAATCGGAAAGAATTTATCAGATTATGGTCGGTCAGGGCATAGTTATCCCTGAATACGACGAGGTTATTACAGAAAAAAACGGTAACAACCACTGATGGGAATTGTGGAAGAAATTTGCTAATATTTTTTTAAAAACAATTAGTAAAGATATTCCGGCTATGAAAATAAAATATGTTATCTATATTTGTCTTATGTTTTTAATCGGGTGTGAAGCAATTGTAAATCGGATGGCCTTCTTTCCTACGGTTACCAAATCCGTGGCAGTGGAAAATATACCTGCCGGCGTGAAAGAAATTTATCTAGTCACGGAAGATAAAGTGCGTTTGCAGTGCTTTTTAGTTTCCAATAGCTCAGCTAAAAACATAGTTATCTATTTTCACGGGAACGCGGGAAATATATATGACCGTATTCCGGAGCTGATAGATTTAGCCAAGACCGGCCTAAATGTCCTGGGTGTAGGTTACAGAGGCTATGGCAAGAGCACCGGCAAACCATCGGAAAAAGGAATTTACGAAGATGGAGTTGCTTCTTTAAAATACGTTATGGAAACACTGGGATATTCACCAGATAAGATTTTTATTTGCGGCAGGTCTTTGGGTACGGTTGTGGCGTTAAACATTTCTATGAAAAAGAAATTGGCCGGCATTATTCTAGTTACACCGATGACCAGCGGCAAGGAAATGGCCCGGTCTCATGGATTTGGTCCGCTGGCGATGCTTGCGGGAGACGCCTTTAACAATTTGAAAAAACTTCCCGAAATAGTTTCGCCGGTTCTGATTATTCATGGTGATAAAGATGAAGTGGTGCCCTGGGCAATGGGCGAACAGATTTTTGAATTGCTCCAAACCTCCAAGAAAATGGTCACTATAAAAGGGGGCTTCCATAACGATCTGGAGTTGGTAAACCCCGCTTTGTACAGCAATGCGATTGCGGAATTTGTATACGCCTTCACCGGCAAGTAATTTATTGTCAATTGAATAGCAAGTAAAAAGCCGGATAACAGCATTGCTGTTGGCTTCCGGCTTTTATTTAGATAGCTGGATGCAAATTAATTTTACATTATCTCAATGGCGCACGCCATCGAAACCCCCCCGCCGCCGCAGAGTGTGGCCATCCCCAGTGTTTTGCCTCGTTTTTTCATGGAATTAATCAGCGTAACCATAATACGACAGCCCGTGGAGCCGACGGGGTGGCCGAGGCCGATGCCTGAACCGTTAACGTTGGTTATTTCGCGGTCAATTTTCAGTTCTTTTTCACAACCGAGATATTGAGCGGCGAAAGCTTCGTTGAGCTCGATTTGTTCAAAATCGCTAACTTTTAAACCGGATTTTTTCACCAGATCGCGTACAGCCGGAACGACGCTGAGCCCCATAACCGAAGGATGACATCCGCCGCGTCCCACTGCTGTAATGCGCGCCAGCGGTTTCAGGCCAAGCTCTTCGGCCCTTTGCGCCGACATGATCACCATCGCGCTGGCACCATCATTGATTCCCGAAGCGTTACCTGCGGTAACCTTGCCGATTTTAGGAACAAACGCGGGCGGCAAATTCTTCAGCTCCTCCATAGTCAGTTGGGGGCGGAAATGTTCGTCCTTATCGAAAATGATCGGCGGTTTGCCTTTTTTCCGGGGTATTTCCACTGGTATAATTTCTTCTCTAAAGTCTCCTTGCAGTGTGGCTCTCTCGGCATTATTATGACTGCGTAGCGCCACCTCATCCATCTCTTCGCGGCTGATTTTATACATTTCGGCGACAAACTCGGCGGTGACACCCATTATGTAGGGTTTGCCCCTATACATGTCGATAAGCGCGCCGTCTTTAAGCGGGCCTTTTTCCGGGCCGGGCATGATATATGAGCCGCAATGCAGGATATGGATGATATTATCTACGAGTACCTGATCCTGAAGACGGTAACCCCAACGGGCTCCAGGTAGGGAATAGGCGGCACCGGACATGTGTTCCATTCCGCCGGCCAGAATTATATCCGCCATTTCACTTTGAATCATGGCCATGCCGGAAAGAACGGCTTCCATGCCGGATATGCAGACACGATTCATCGTTACGGCCGTGACGCTTTCGGGAATTCCGGCTAGGAGCGCCGCAACACGGGAAACATTGAGCGTATCTACCGGTTCCATACAGCAGCCGAAACGGACATCATCAATAGTAGCTGGATCAATACCCGCGCGCTTTACCGCTTCTTTCATCACAACACTTCCCAGCGTTGCCGCGTTTAAATCTTTCAGGCTTCCGCCGAAAGTGCCTACCGCTGTGCGGCAGGCCGAAACAATGACAACCTCTCTCATAGAATAATCTCCTGATGTTTAATCTAACTCTATTACTTTTTCTTCAAAAGTTCAACTATTAGGCTGGCTTTTCCAAAGTTATTCAAAGAAAAAGGCTGTGAAATATTTTCAATATCACAGCCTGATTTAAACTGGCTCCCCAGCGCGGACTCGAACCACGGACATGGTGGTTAACAGCCACCCGCTCTACCGACTGAGCTACTGGGGAACGTAAATTTAAAGAACAAAGTTACTTATTCTATTTTCCCTGTTTCGATGGTTAAACCGCCATTGGGCGGAACTACTGGGGAATAATTTTTCAGCGGCTACATAATACAAGAACGCAAGGATGTCAACAACCTTCCGAAAACTTTTGCAACATTAATTTATATTGATTTATCTGTTTTTTCTTTACAATCCCTTCAAAAATCGCTATCAAAAACACGTTTCGCCATCTTTTTATCATTGTCTTGCCTCAAGAACTGTAATGATATATAAAAACAAAACTTTACCAAGGTGATTCGAATGGCTTTTCCGGTTAAAAGGCTAAGCAGCCAGAAATCATTGAAAAAAGGCGTGCTGGAAGAAGAATTGTGCACCGGCTGCGGCGCTTGTGTCGGCCTTTGTCCCTATCAAGTGATATATCATGACCGGACAGTGCAGTTGCATTATTGTGATCTCGAAGATGGTAAATGTTATGCTTTTTGTCCAAGAACGCCGACTGACCTCAACGCATTGCGAGAGCTTCTTTTCAATTCCGCTGACCTGACGCCGGAAATTGGTGCAGTGAAAAGCTATTATTTTTCCCGGGCAGCCGATTCCCGGTTGCGCGAAAGCACCCAGCATGGAGGAACAGTGACGGCATTGATGGAACTGGCGTTAGCTCGTGGGTTTATTGATTCCGCGATAGTCTCTTCCCGTAATCAAGAATTTTTACAAAATGGCACTGTGGTGAACGAAAAGGCGGCCCTACGAAATAATGCGGGAAGCAAATTTACGGTATCGCCAACAGTTGCCGCTTTTAATCAATTGGTTAATGATAAGTCGGGCAAGATAGGCGTTGTGGCAACGCCGTGTCAGGCGCTGGCGCTGGCTAAAATGAAGTTGAAGCCGGTAAAAAATGATTCCGGTAAAATCGGTCAACTGCAATTGATCATCGGTTTGTATTGCGGCTGGACACTCTCCGCGGAAAAGTTTACTAAATTGCTCACTCAAAATAATATATCTCTGCAGTCATTAAAAGGTATGGATATTCCGGCGGGGAAAAACATTTTGGAGCTTTACACTAATAACGATACACAGGCAGTTCCTTTTGATGATGTGCAAGCTTGTGTCCGGGAAGCTTGCCATTACTGTTTGGACAGCACAGCAGAGTATGCCGATATCGCGGTAGGTTCGGCGCGTTTTGGCAATGATTGGAAAGAAATGCGGCGCTGGAATCAATTGATTGTGCGAACGGCGAAGGGAAAAGAATTGGTCGAGCTTGCTATAAAACGAGGAGTGCTGGAAATCCGCGAAGCTCCGGTGGAAAGTTTACAAGAATTGAAAAAAGCGGCTATGGAAAAAAAGAATACAGCGCTGAGAAATATTATAAGAAAAAGCGGATCGGCAAAAAATCTTTTATATCTGGATCGCCATGACCCCATAGTGCAAAAGTTTTTGAAAAATAAAGCTTCTGATAAAAAAAGCAGGTAGAATCATGTCCAAATTACTAAGTCCGGCCAAAACCGAAGTTTTATTCATGGGTAACGAAGCCATCGCGCGGGGCGCGCTCGAAGCCGGCCTGAGTGTTGCTGCCGGTTATCCGGGAACACCGTCTTCAGAAGTGATCGAAAACCTTGCCACTGTCACTAAGGAAAGAAAACTTTATGTGGAGTGGTCGACAAATGAAAAGGTGGCTCTGGAAGTAGCGGCTGCGGCTTCCTTCGCTGGTTTGCGTTCGGTGTGTGTGATGAAACAAAACGGCGTCAATGTAGCATCCGATTTTCTATTGCATCTTGCTGCTTCCGGAACGCGCGGCGGTATAGTTTTGGTTACCTGTGAAGATCCGGGCGCTCTTTCCAGCGTCAATGAAGGTGAATCAAGGTATTTCGCGCGGATGCTCGAAATCCCGCTTTTGGAACCAGCCGATTTTCAGGAAGCCAAAGACCTGACCAAATGGGCGTTTGAATTGTCGGAAAAAATCAGGAATATTGTCATTTTACGTTCCGTGACGCGTATGTCGCACGCCAGCGGCAATGTTATCTGCGGTAAGCTGCCGGATAAGTCCGGGATTGCTCGCTTTATTTACGATGGTTTGATTACAGACCCATTAAGAGGACCGGTAATCAGCACTCCAGTTGTCATTAAACATACCCTTCAGCAGGAAAAGGTAAAAAAAGCGGTAGAACTTTTTGAAGATAGCCCCTTTAACAAATACTTCGGCCCCAGGCATCCGGAACTTCTTATAATTACCAGCAGCGTTTGTTTTCTCTATAGCCAGGAAGCAATCAGCATGCTGGGCTTGCAGAAACGTGTCGGGATTTTAAAGTTTGGCTGTACCTGGCCGCTGCCAACAAAGCTTCTAAAAAAATACTTACGCTTGACAGATAAGATTATGATCGTGGAAGAAGTCCTGCCTTTTTTGGAAGAAAACATCAAGGTTGCAGTTGTTGGAATGCTTAAAGAAATCGGCATTAAGACTTTTTATGGGAAAATGGATGGGACGTTGCCTTCGGTTGGGGAGTTGAATGCCGATCTTGTTGTTCATGCTCTTGGTAAAATAATGAAAGTCAAGTATAAATCCTTGCCCGGAAGTTATACGCGAGAGATAAAAAAAATTGCACCATTAATTCCCGAGCGTGAGCTAACCTTCTGCCCGGGTTGTCCGCACCGCGCTTCGTTTTGGAGTATCAACAATGCGCTGCAACTTGACGGCCGCGGAGGCTTTGTTTGCGGCGATATAGGTTGCTATGCGATGGCGGCGCTTTCTCCGGCCATCGGTTTTAATACGGTGCGTACTCTTCATTCCATGGGTTCGGGAACAGGCCTGGCCAGCGGCTTTGTCAAACTTAATGCTTTCGGTTTAGAAAAACCAGTTCTGGCAGTTTGCGGCGATTCCACTTTTTATCACGCGGTAATTCCGGCACTTATCAACGCCCAGCATAATCGGGCGGACATAACTTTCATTGTTTTGGATAACGCCGGAACGGCGATGACCGGATTTCAGCCTCATCCGGGTTTAGCCGTAAGCGCTATGGGTGAATCTGTTCCGGCCGTCGATATTCCTAAGATTTGCTCGGCAATAGGGGCGAAAGTCGCTATCAGCGATCCGTTTGATTTAGAAGGTACAAGCCGAACACTTACTTCTCTTATAGCGGAAAGCGGATCTTTAAAAGTATTGATTTTGAGGCAAATTTGCGCTTTGAGTCCCGAAAAGAAGGGTAAAAAGAAATTTCTAATGCAAGTGAACGAAGAACTCTGCCTCGGCGAAAATTGCGGCTGTAATCGCTTATGTACTCGTATTTTCCGCTGTCCCGCGCTGACTTGGGATCAAATAAAAAAGAAAGCGGCAGTTGACGAAGTAATTTGCGCCGGCTGCGGCGTCTGCTATTCGATTTGTCCGCAAAAGGCGATAATGAGAACGGAGGCGGCAGAATAATGAAGATGAAATATATTTAGTGTCTGGTCATGGTTGTTCTAGCTTTCATAGCTAGCAAAGGCCTTGCTCAAAATGTGATGGAGGGTAAGCATATTAAATACCCATACTATGCTTCGAAAGAACGAACTGACCAAATTAAAAATAATTATAAAAAAGTCCAAAAGGGCATGAACCCGCAGCAAGTGAAATTGTTGCTTGGAAAACCTGATGAATCGACAGCGTTATATGAGCCCAAAATATGGAATACAAAGCAAATTGGATACACGCACTGGTTTATAATTCAACGTAAATGTGAAAACGGATCAGTAAAAGAAAAAGACGAAAAACTTGTTGGTATTAGATATGATTTGCAGTGGAAAGTTACAGTTGTTGATCATTGGGGATTTGATGAAGGTAAAGATAAATGAGAGATAAGCGGATGAAGATGTCTTTAGCAAAAAATCCGATGAACATTATCATCACCGGAGTCGGCGGACAGGGCAATGTCATGGCTTCTCGCGTACTGGCCGGAATGCTGGTGAATGCCGGGTATTTTGTCACGATCGGTGAGACTTTCGGGATGTCGCAGCGAGGCGGGTCGGTGATGAGCCATTTACGCGTATCGTCCAAATCCGCCTTGAGTCCGCAAATTCCGCAAGGCAGAGCAGACATAATTATCGCATTAGAGCCGGTGGAAGCTCTCCGGGTTTTAGTCAAGTATGGTAATCCCGATGTCGCGGTTTTGTCCAATTCCCGGGTGGTTTATCCCATCGGGGTCATAACCGGCGATTTTACTTATCCATCTTTGGATGAAATTGAATCGGCCTTGGAGAAATTGACGGCACACCATTGGTTAATTGACGCCACAGCCGCTGCAGTTGAGCTAGGCAATCCTGTTTTGGGCAACATTGTCATGATCGGGGCACTGGTTAACACAGCGATGTTGCCGATTGATTGCCGTGCATTTGAAAGAGAAATAACCAAAGACATATCCGCGGATAAACACAAGCTTAATCTTGCGGCCTTTGACGCTGGCGCTAAAATGATTTAAGTTATCATTGACTAGACCTGATTAGAAATTATATTAGGGTTTTAATACAAATCGCGAGGTGGGATAATGAAAAATATTTATTCGGCAATAAAGGTAACTGATCATGTTTACTGGGTAGGCGCCATTGATTGGACAATTCGTGATTTCCATGGTTATACAACGCCCCATGGCAGCACCTATAACGCGTATCTGGTAATCGCTGATGAGATCACCCTTATTGATACGGTCAGGGCGCCGTTCAAAGATGAAATGCTCTCCCGCATTAAATCCGTCGTTGATCCTTCTAAAATAAAATATATTATTTCCAACCATTCGGAAATGGATCATTCCGGTTGCCTGCCCGAAATAATTGATATCATCAAACCCAAGAAAGTCTTTGCCTCGACTATCGGCGTAAAAACGTTGAAGGAACTGTTTCATGACCAGCATGAAATCATACCGGTAAAAGACGGGGAAACACTGAGCTTAGGCAATATGGGACTGATTTTTATGGAGACACGCATGATTCATTGGCCGGACAGTATGTTTACCTATTTGACCAAGGATCAACTTTTATTTTCGCAGGACGCTTTCGGGATGCATCTGGCGACGTTGGAGCGTTTTGACGATGAGATTCCAGTGGCAACTCTGGAATTTGAAGCGGCGACGTACTATGCCAATATTGTTTTGCCTTATTCGCCTATTGTTCTGAAGGTTCTGGATAAAGTGGCGGCATCAGGCTGGAAAATCAAAGTTATCGCTCCCGACCACGGACCGGTCTGGCGAAAAAACATAGGCAGAATCATCGAGCTTTATAAAAAGTGGGCTTCACAAAAATCTGCGGCGAAGACTGTTGTTGTTTACGCGACGATGTGGCATTCCACGGAAAAAATGGCGAGCGCTATAAGCGAATCTCTGGCGCAAGCAGGCGTCAAGGTAAAACTCTTATCGATGAATGAAACTCACCGTAGCGAAGTCGTTTATGAAGTGCTCGATGCCGGAGCACTGATCGTCGGCTCATCGACTCTAAATAACAATATTCTACCGCAAATGGCGGATGTGATGACTTATTTGAAAGGGTTGAAACCAGCCAATCTGATCGGAGCGGCTTTCGGCTCTTACGGATGGAGCGGAGAATCCGTCAAGGATTTAGAAACCATATTAAAAGAAATGAAGGTGGAAATCGCGGCGCCATCTATTTCTGCTAAAAATGTTCCCGACAGCGACGCTTTGGAAAAATGTCACGAGTTGGGGAAAACGGTTGCGGCTCAGTTACTCAAGAAAGTAGCTTCTAATTAACGGCAGAAGAAAAAATATTGAGGAGGAAGAAATGAAAAAGTATGTTTGCGGAGTATGCGGTTACATTTACGATCCGGTTAAAGGCGATCCGGAAAACGGCGTTTCCCGAGGGACAGCTTTTGAAGATTTACCGGCGGATTGGACTTGCCCTGTTTGCGGCGCCAGTAAGGGTGAATTTGCACCGGAATAATGGTTCCAATTTCAAATTAAAGCGCTATCTGTGTTGGCTGCGTCGTCGGCTTCCTCAACATATCAGTAATATGCCTGCGGAGCCTCCTCCTTGCCGCCTTGATATCATCTTTGATTTGAAACCGGAAAAAATAAAGATTCTATTAAATAAAAGGTAAATATATGGATAAAATTCAAGAAGCGTTAAATCAGGCTTATGTGGGCGAAGCAAAGGCCGCTTTGCGGCTCAAGGTTTACGCGCAAAAGGCTGAAGATGAAGGCTATAAACAAATGGCCCGCCTTTTCCGCGTCATTTCTTTCTCGGAAGAAATTCACGGTGCGAGAGCCTTAAGAGTGCTCAGGGAAGTCAAGGGCACGGAAGAAAATTTGGCCGCCAGTTTTGAATCGGAGAAAAAAGTTGCCGAAGTCGCTTATGATCAGTTCGTAAAGCTGGCGGAAGAAGAGGGCAACAAAGAAGCTTCTCTGCATTTCAGCCAGAGCCGGGACGTGGAAGAGACTCATGCCAAACTTTATAAGCAGGCCATGTCACACTTTATGGAAGAAAGAGAAACAACATACTACGTATGTAAGGTATGCGGTTATGTCGCCGATGGCGTCCTGCCCGATGAGTGTCCCGTTTGCGGCGCGAAGAAAGAACAATTTGCAACTTTCGACAAATAGCCGGCCGACCGTTTTTTCAACGCTAAGCTGCGCTATTAATTTATGAGGTGAGAATATGAGAGTTCGTCGCGTATTGTTGCTGATATTGTTGTTTGTAAGTATCGTCTTTCCCAGGGTAGCCATTAGTGCTGAAAAACCACTTTGGGAGGTTGGTGTAGGTTTCGCTGCGCTACTTTTACCGGATTATCGGGGATCAAATGAATATAGGTTTTATCCGCTGCCTTACCCGTATTTCATCTACCGTGGTGATGTGTTAAAAGTGGATGAGCATAATATTTCAGGGCGAATTTTTAAGACTGACCGGATTTTATTGGACGTTTCCTTCTATGGTTCCGTGCCGGTTAAAGCCTCCAATAATACTGCCCGCGAAGGGATGCCAGATTTGGATCCGACCTTTGAAATTGGTCCTGCAATTATAATTAATTTTCTGGAAAATAAAGAGGATAAATATAAACTTAATTTGACTCTGCCGGTGCGCGCCGTTTTTTCTACGGATTTTTCCTCGGTAAGCCGCGAAGGCTGGGTGTTTGCCCCCAGACTCAATTTTGAAAAAGGCGATATTATTCCCCAGACAGGATTAAATTTAGGAATTTCCGTGGGCCCAATGTTTGCCGATAGCGGCTACCATGAATATTTCTATACAGTAGATCCTGCTTACGCCACTGTTGCACGGCCTGCCTATTCAGCCGGTGGAGGCTACAGCGGTTCCACGCTTTCGATCGGATTGGATAAAGCGTATAAACAATTTATCTTTAGTACCTTTGTCAGTGCAGATTTTCTTCAGGGGGCAGTGTTTGAAAATAGTCCGCTGGTAAAAAGAAGTACATCTTTCATGACCGGTATCGGCTTTACCTGGATATTCCTCAAATCAGCGAAGATGGTCACTACGGAGAAGTGAGAAAAAAACAGGGTATTAAATATATTAAAGCTCGATGATATTTCCTGGCAGGGAGCATAAGGGGTAAGTTTATGGTGTTGATAATAACACGCTGGCTGGTAATAACGGTCGCGATATTGCTTTCTTCGAAGTTCATATCCGGTATCAGGGTTGATTCTCTTTTAACGGCGCTTTTTGCCGCCGGTATTTTAGGGCTAATTAATGTTTTTATA
>DLME01000245.1:3037-6268 GCA_002479215.1 Syntrophaceae bacterium UBA7544 | reverse complement strand
AATTCAGTGATTGATGGTAATGTTATCACCATTCCAAAAGCTTGTCAAGTGGGTTTTGTCGATGTTATTAGAAAAATATTGATCTCGTAGAGGTCTTTACCTTCAACTTCGAGTAATTTATTTACGGTAAAACAAATTGATAGCATTAGTTTGCCATAATGATAGTGATAATAATTACCATGCTTAAAGGTTGGACCATATCACAAAATCGATTATTGTTATCATAGTAGAACAAGTGTGCTATTGTCAAGTTGGAAGGTTACTCGCGGATGCTGAAGGACTTCTTTGGACGCTCCGGTAAGCACCCAGATAATGTAACTTCTCAGGATATCTTTGTTTATGCCCATAGTCCGGGACTTTCCGGTAAACAGCCATCGGCCATCACCATCGGCGCTAGAATCGCGTGCATCAGTGCGTTGTTTCGATTTCTGATTCGCATGGACATCGTCCAGTCCAACCCATGTGATAAACTCCAACGACCACAATCATCGCCTTCAACCCCCTAGAGGTTTGTCCGGTGACCAGGTGCATCAACTCCTGGAAGTTGTTCCAGATTCCCCATTTGGAACTGAGGGATAGAGCTATCATCCTGATGACACGTACCCATTCAGCTGCTGTCCAATAGTACACAACTTACAACCGTGACTTTCCAGGAATGTCACAGATTTGCGATATTTTGCGATATAAGTTTATAACTTTTTGATGGGGAATCAGATAAAATATCTATTAATAATGAGAGCATTGGTAGAATAGCGAGAATAAGTGAATTGAGGAGTGAGGTTTATGAAATTAAGCGCCCGTAACATATTGAAAGGCAAAATTATTCAGATTAAACCAGGGGTGGTTAATACAGAAGTCATTTTAGAATTGCCGGGGGGTGGGCAAATAGTATCTATAATTACCAAAGAATCGGCAGAGAATCTGGGATTGACTGTTGGTAAGCCAGCTTATGCAGTAGTTAAGGCGTCAAGCGTAATGATAGGAGTTGATTAGTCTCCTTTTTGACTTTAACTTTCAGGCTATGGCATAGTAAGTCTAAGTGAATCTAACCATCTCTTCGAGTTGATAAGCCTAAACCCCAGAGGCATGGTTTATCGACCGTTGGGCCTCGCAGGAAGTCCAAAGGGTATTTATCAGAAATGGTGATGCCTCCCGTATTTGGAAAGGAGGGTTTAATGGGAAGTCGAGTGCGCCAACGTTGGCGACGGTCTGACATTGACATCGGTTTTTATTAATCTACGGTTTAATTTTTAGTCGTCTAAATATTTTTATTTTTCGAACAACTGTTTTTCAAAATTTATTTTAGGAGATATTAAAGAATGAAGCTGAAGAAGCTATCTTTTATTGGAATCGTATTGGTATTAATTGCCGCAATGGTTATGGTGTTGGCAGTGGGTTGTTCAAGTACAACGACCACAACTACAACGGCTACCACAACCACGCCGTTGACAACTACGACCACGACAGAAAACGTCAGTCCGGCAACATTGACGATATTTGCAGCCGGTACTCTGGCTGGACCCTTTGGAGCTATTGATACCGCATTTGAGCAAGCCTATCCTAATATTACCGTTCAGCCACAATTTGCAGGCAGCGTCCTCGATGCCCACAATATAACCCAACTGCATGAAGAAGCTGATATACTGGCGGTGGCCGACTATCATGTTATCCCCGAAGTTCTTTATCCCTCAACGACTACCATTACTCCCACGGGAACATCTACCGGTACCACTACTGCCTTGACCCCAGCCTACGCTAATTGGTACATAGGATTTGACGCTAATGCTATGACCTTAATGTACACTCCCAACAGTAAGGGGGCCTCTACCATTAATGCCAACAACTGGTACCAGATCCTTTCCGAGCCAGGCGTTAACATTGGCCGATCTGACCCGAATACCGACCCTTCTGGCTACCAATTCCTCAATATGTTGCAACTAGCCAGCAAGTACTACAATGTGCCTAACCTTTCTCAGAGTGTTTTGGCTAACTCACCAGCAAAATATGTGACGAGCACTGAAACAGACAATATTGCCGCGCTTCAGGCAGGAGAGATTGACTATCTAGCCATCTACACTTCTACAGCTCAGGAACAAGGTTCAGGGTTTGAATATCTAAACCTGCCCTCACAAATTAATTTTAGCGACGCTACGATGGCTGCTCAGTATGCTACTGCCTCCACACAGACTACTTCTGGTACCCAAACCGGCAGCCCTATCATTTATGCCATAACAATCCCGACTACGGCAGTTCACACTCAGGCTGCAGAGTTATTCGTCCAATTCCTTCTTAGTAGTCAAGGTCAATCAATTATGAAACAGCAGGGTTTTCAGACAGTCAGTCCGGCTATCGCTGACGGCATAACAAACATGCCAACAAGCCTTCAATCGATGGTGCAACCATGGCCGACGACGACAACGTCAACTCCGTAACTAAAAAGAATATCAGCGGGAGGTGGGAAGGGCGTTTCATGTCCTATCTCCCGCTGGTGGTACTCTGGTTCCTGGGCGGTTCGCTCCTGGTTTTTATTGTTGCTCCGTTGATAAACTTGGTAGCTCGTCAAACGGGGCAGTCTCTGGGTTCAGTCGCCTCTCAGGCTGTTGTTCGTGATGCTATCTTTTTGAGTTTGCAAACGGCGGCAATTACAACCCTTATCGCGGTGATTTTTGGTACTCCATTGGCATTGTTTTTAGCACGTACTACAAGCCGTTTCAAAGGCGTCGTAGAAGCTCTTGTATATCTTCCTCTGGCCGTCCCCCACACTGTAGCAGGTATCGCTCTGCTGCTGATTTTTGGTAAAGAAGGGCTTTTTGGAAAGGCCGCCGCTCCACTTGGGCTGCAATTTTACGGTACTCAGGCGGGAATTGTAATCGCTATGCTTTTTGTCAGCGTTCCATTTATGGTTACTTCAGCTCGCTTGGGGTTTGAGTCAATTGACCCACAATTAGAAAAAGCTGCCCGTACTCTTGGCGAAAGTCCATTCGGTGTTTTCCGTCGGGTCAATCTCCCATTAGGGCTTGGTGGGATTCTTACAGGTGCTATCCTGACTTTTGCTCGATCAATTGCAGAAATTGGTGCAGTAATCGTTCTCGCTTATTATCCTTTAACGGCTCCGGTGGAAATATATAACTTGTTTTTGTCATTTGGGTTGGGTAAAGCTTCAGCTATGGCTGTGCTATTTCTATTGGTCGCGCTTTCCATCTTTTTGGTGGTACGTTATCTTATTAATAC
>DLME01000245.1:0-2966 GCA_002479215.1 Syntrophaceae bacterium UBA7544 | reverse complement strand
TAATACATTCTTGGTGTCGGGACGGTCGTGAGTTATTTTTCTTTGCAGCAAATATCAATCACGCTTGGGCATTTCCAGCTCAAGCGAATATCTTTTTCACTGGAGTCTAAACAGACACTCGTGATCCTCGGTCCTAGCGGATCTGGAAAAACCGCTCTCCTTGAGACCATCGCTGGTTTTAATTTGGCTAAAGAGGGAAAAATAGAATTAGACGGTGAAGATATTACTAAGGCGCCAACGGAAAAACGCAAAATGGGTTACGTTTTTCAGAATTATGCTCTTTTCCCCAATTTGACAGTCGAGCAGAATGTAGCTTTTGGGCTAAGGCAATCGGCTAACCGCCAGCAACGTACTTTGGAAATGTTGGATTTTCTTGGAATACGCAATTTGGCCAAACGCAAAACTGGCAAATTGAGCGGAGGAGAAAAGCAGAGAGTGGCATTGGCACGAGCCCTAGCCAGAAACCCGAAGCTTTTTCTATTTGATGAACCGCTTTCCGCTGTCGATGCAGCGGCGAGGGAAGGTCTCCGAGACGAGTTACATCTCTTTCTCCGAAATTTAAATGCTACCAGTTTGTACGTTACCCATGATCGCACTGAAGCGTTAGTCCTGGCTGATATTCTGGCTGTTATCAAAAATGGAGAAATCCAACAAATCGGGAACGCCAATGAAGTGTTTACATATCCTAATGACTCTTGGGTAGCTAAATTTTTGGGTATGCAAGTATTGCGCCCAGAATGGGTTGAATTTTTAGATAAGGGACACGCCATGGTGGGAATTGGAGGAGCAAAATTATTAACACAAGTGCGCAATAATGATGCATCAAAATGGGTTGTTGTTTTTCATCCGGATGATGCTCAAGTTATCAAGCATAGCAAAGAATTAAAAGATGGCAGCGAAGTTGTTTCCCTGATAATTGATAAAATAACACCCCTCGGGCCCCTTGTTAGAGTCGAACTAAAGGGTACCGTATTATTCACATCGCTGCTCCTTCGCAGGCAATATTCGGAATTAGGTCTAAACCCCGGTGACGCAGCTGATATTCATTTCGATGCTGGTAGTCTTCAATTGGTGCCCGAAGCGAAGGAAGATGTTTCCAATCCTGAGTTAAAAAGTAGCCAGTTATAAGAAATGAATTTAGAGCGGTTGAGTAGATTCACAATAGTATAGTTTTTTCATGGTCATTGCCATTTTTGTTTCTTTCGGCAATTGATTGCAAGTAGTTTTTATACCGTTTTGTGGCGGCGATATACCGAAAACATTCCTGATGGCAACTCCATAACTCTAAGATGAAAACCGTGCTTTCGATATTTTCGAGCTGTATTTTTTGCCTTGCTCTTATTATCAGTAACTATTACCAAATCAAACTCATGTCCATTAAGAATTTTCGTTCCTGGTTCGCGGATGGGTTTTTTATATGGTTTTATTTCATCGATCATTTTTGGTTTTCCCCTAGGGTGATGCCGATCCACGAGTCAGTTTAATTCATTCAATTGTATTTTTCAACCACTCTGACCAGTTATTAAATTACGGGGCTTAAAATTACAAATCTGTTAAATTATTATCCGTTTCTTGACTTCAATGGTCAGGCGCACTAAGGTAACTGTAAATGCTTCTGTCTAAACCATAATTGAGTGGGGGAAGCAATGTACTCGAAAAATATACAAGTCAAATGTCCTTATTGCGGTGCCGTATTTTCAATACCTATTGGAGCCAGATGCAAAAGTGTTGAGGCAATTGCCATTGATCAAAGCAGAAATTTGCCTGGTCAAAACACAATATGCCTCAACCCACAATGTTACCGTGATATTTTTATTCACTATACACAATAGCCTGTAAAATGCTAAGAAAGCGAAGGAGAATACCATGGCTGAATTTAAAGTCGGCGATAGAGTAAAAGTATTGGACAAACCCAATTGGCCTGATGGAGGCTACAAGATTGGTAATTGGGAAGGTACAATCATTCAGATTGTTGAAGACCCGGCAGGTTATGTCACGGTTAACGCAGACAAAACTGGATACGACATGCTATTCCATGAAAAGGAACTAGAAAAAATACAGTCTGATATACATGCCGAACAAAACTCAGATCATGACGGAACCTTAGGTTTAATAGATGCATTGCAGCAAAAGACCAAAGGAAATTCATCGGCAAATGTCAGACTAGATATGTAGCGAGTTTAATAGCGGTTGAATAATTGACTCTAAACAGAACTGAGGTTAAAATTTAGGCACACCTATTTTCAGTTGAGGTGATGCCATGATAAATCAAAATCAATATCCCCTGGATCAACAAGCAATTCGACAAAAAATCGAAGATTATCTCTTGAATAACAAGCCCCGTCTGTATAAACAAAGAAAGAAATGCGGACAATTGCAATCGTACCTGGATTTAACAGCTCAGGAAACAACGGAAATCGCTCTGAATCTAATCCATCAAGGCATGAATAAAGACGAAGCATGGAATTTGGCTGTACGTCAGGAGATTAACCGGATAGAGATCAATAACCGACAATCTTTTTACTAATTTCCCCCGTCACGTAGCCAATTATTTTTTTTGCATAAACCGACATTGACTGATAAGATGTACTCATGAGATTAAGTGCTTTCGATATCAACGAACCCGTTCCCGAACTGAACCAGCCTCATGCTTTGGCCATCATCAGGCCATGGACTGATGTTAGCGGCGTGGGCAGCCTGGTATTGTCCTGTTTGGAGGCTTATCTTGATGCCAAAGAACTGGGAAAACTGGTGCAACCCGGAGATTTTTTCGATTTTACACGATACCGGCCAACACTGATCAGGAAAGAGAATAGCAGTGAGGTCATCGTTCCTAATACTACTATTGCTTATGGAATTACTAATGGCACCCAATCTGGCAGCCACGATTTTGTGTTCCTCCGGCTTTTAGAGCCACACATGCAGGCTGAAACGTATGTTGACTCGGTCATTGAACTCTTTAAGAA
>DLME01000169.1 GCA_002479215.1 Syntrophaceae bacterium UBA7544 | reverse complement strand
TTTCTTGAGCCAATTCCATATAGGCCACAGCCCCGCGCGATTTAATGTCATAAAGAATTATCGGTAATCCATGGCTTGGACTTTCCGAAAGCCGGACATTGCGCGGAATTATCGTTTTAAAGACTTTGTCTCCAAAATGTTTCTTTACGTCTTCGGTGACACGATGCGAAAGCAAATTGCGCGGATCAAACATGGTCAGTAAAATTCCACCTAAGGCCAATTCCGGATTTAATCTTACCTTAACAAGCTTAACCGTGTTTAGTAAATACCCTAACCCTTCCATGGCAAAATATTCACATTGTAAAGGAACAATCAAAAAGTCGGCAGAAACAAGAGCATTGACTGTCATAAAACCCAGCGAAGGTGGACAGTCAATCAATATAAAATCATACTGCCGTTCCATGGATTTTAGTAAGTGCCGTAAACGTTTTTCTCTATCTTCGATATGGACAAATTCAACCTCAACACCGATTAAATCCTGGTTGGCGGGAATTATATCCAAATGAGGTATCGCTGTATGCAGAATAACTTTTTCCAAGGGCGCATTGCCGATCATCGCATGGTATAAATTAGCTTCTTGAAAGGAATTACTTGTTATGCCCATACCGCTTGTCGAATTGCCCTGAGAATCGCCGTCAATTAGTAAAGTTTTTTTTTCAGCAGCAGCCAGAGATGAAGACAAATTAATCGCAGTAGTTGTTTTGCCGACCCCCCCTTTTTGATTGGCTATGCATATGATTTTATTCATTTATTTATTTGATGTCTTCCCGGAAATTCTTTTGAAAAAACTGCCGTAAGAACTAGCATAAAAAAACTTTTTTTAGAAGGTTTTTTTGTCTTTTTTTGTCTTTTTTCCGACAATAATTTTATGCTGAATACCCCGGAGAGGGGAAATTACATCATGTTGAAATAATTCACTAAAATAAGATGCTGTGGCGTTCTTGACACAGGCAGAAAATTCACTATCGATATCCCGACCTTTTAAAGCGATCAATGTACCTTGTAGAGCAAGAAAAAAAGCGCCCAGCGATAGGAATTCGGAAAGTTTAAAAGCGGCACGGGAAATAACCACATCAAAAAAATCTTTCCATTTATTGTTTTTTATTAAGTTTTCGGCACGTTCATGAAGAACAACCGTTTCGGTGAGGTTTAAGAGACGGATAATATGCTTTAAAAAGGAAACTTTTTTGCGATTGCTTTCCATTAAATAAAGCTGCAAATCCGGACAGGCAATCTTTAAAGGAATGCCGGGAAATCCGGCGCCGCTTCCTATATCGATTATCCGGGCTGTGTGGTTATCAATAAATTGCAGAGCCGTAAGTGAATCCAGAAAATGCTTGCTGACAATTTCCTGGGCGGATTTTTCCGATATCAAATTTGTTTTGGCGTTCCACTGGAGTAATTCCTTTTGATACAGGTCAAATTGTTCCAACTGGAGAGTGCTCAATTCAATACCCAATTCTCGCGTAAACTGACCAAGTAAAATTATTTCCTTTTCCATGATCGGTAAATAACAAAAAGGCAGCACGACCGCAAGGGGGGATTAATTCCGTAGCCAAGGCTGTCGGGATAGCGTAGCGTGTTGGAATATGATACAAGCATTGCTGCGGGAGGAAAGAGATGAAGCCGCAGACGAATATGAAAAATATCAGCATCGTTTTATATAAGCCCAAATATGCCGGTAATGTTGGTTCTATTGCCCGCGCGGCTAAAAATATGGGTATCGGCAGTATCATCGTTGTAGGCACTACCGATTTTGACCGGGAGGAAATGCAGCAGCGATCCACTCATCTGGCGGCTGATGTTTTAGATAAAATACAATATTTTGATAATATCGACACAGCTCTTGGCGACTTCAATTATGTTGTGGGAACAACCTCCCGCCTGGGCAAGGCCCGCGGGCCGTTTATTGCGCCGCGTGTTATTGCCGAAAAAATTGTGAACGTTTCCCGCAAAAATAAAGTTGCTCTGCTTTTCGGCCCCGAAGATACAGGCCTTTTCAATGATGAATTGCGCTATTGTCATGCTGTAGTCAGCATTCCAACAGCACGAGAACTTAAATCAATTAATCTTTCCCATGCGGTGATGATTGTATGCTACGAAATATTTACCGCTTCGCTAGCGTCCATTGAAGAAGCAGCACCCAAATTGGCGCTCTCAAAGGAGCTGGAAGGCATGTACGGGCAAATAAAAACCTTGCTTGCCCAAATCCGTTTTTTAAATCCCGAAAATCCCGATTACTGGATGATGCATTTGCGGCGCTTTTTTACCCGCGCTGGTCTTTTATCGAGAGAAGTAAAAATAATTCGGGGTATCTGCCGGCAACTGGAATGGTATGCCCAACACAAAAAAACTTGACTTTACCGGGCAGTTCTCATAGGGATTGCGCATACCAAATTGTCTGGCAATATTTTCCCGGATTTAAATTGAATACCAACGGAGGTTGTAGAATATGAATAAAGTATTTTCTTTTACCGGCGCGAAAAAAATTGTTTTCGGCACAGGGTCGTTATCAACTCTCGCCTCTCACATCAAGGAACTAAACGCGAAAAAACCTCTGGTCGTAATTGATAAAAATCTTTCCCAGGCAGGTTTTCAGGAAAAAGTAGCCAAGATTCTTAAGCCTGAAGGAATTAAATTTATAATCTTTGATAAGACCGAGCCGGAGCCGCGCATCGAATTGGCGGATGAAGGTGCGGCCGTGGCCATCAAGAATAAAAGCGATATTATCATCGGGATCGGCGGAGGGAGCGCCATGGACGTAGCCAAAGCCATCGCTGTTTTGGCCACCAACAAGGGAGGCGCAGTTGATTATCTGGGGTTGAACAAAGTCCCTAAACAGGGCTTGCCAAAAATAATGATTCCCACCACCGCCGGTACCGGCAGTGAAGTCACCTTTACCGCCGTTTTTGTGCGGAAGGATCTGCAAAAAAAGGAAGGGATGAACAGCCCTCATCTTTATCCGGAGCTTGCGCTTCTGGATCCGGAATTGACGCTCAGTTTGCCGCCCGGGCCTACGGCGCAAACAGGCCTTGATGCGCTATGTCATGCCATTGAATCTTATACATCCGTGAATGCCTCTCCCCTGAGCGAGCTTATTTCTCTGCAGGCAATCATGCTCATTGCTGAAAATTTGCGCACCTGCGTGCATGACGGCAAAAATTTAGCTGCGCGCGAAAAAATGCTTCTGGGGAGTCTTTATGCGGGGATAGGTTTGGCCAACGCCGGTGTAACCGCGGTGCATTCGCTTTCCTATCCGTTGGGCGGCAAATACGGAGTCGCGCATGGGCTGGCCAATACCATGATGTTGATTGCAGTCATGGGCTTTAATCTGCCCGCCGCGTTGGACAAATTTACCGATATCGCCGAAGCCATGGGAGAATGCGTTGACGGTCTTCCCTCCCGCGAGGCGGCGTATTTGGCCCTTGAAGCTGTCGAGGCGTTAATTGAAGATTGCGGTATTCACAGTACGCTGGCCGAGTTCGGCATCAAAGAAACAGATTTTCCGGCGCTGGCTGACGTGGCGATGACTGTGGCGCGGCCGCTGGAAAATAATCCGCGGAAAGTAACCAAAGACGATGCGATCGCAATGTACGCGCAGGCTTTTTGATAAATTAAGGAGGGAAACATGGCTGGTGCAGAACTAATCGGCAAAGAAGAAATCAAGGAAGTAATGGATGTGCTCCAAACAGGCATCCTTATGCGGTACGGATTCGATAAAGAAAGAAAAGGTATTTTTAAGGTTCGGGAATTTGAGGAAACGTTTGCCAAATATTGTCAGACTCAGTACGCTTTGGGTGTAACTTCCGGTTCATCGGCGCTGAAAATCGCCTTGACGGCGCTGGATGTGGGCCCCGGCGATGACGTTCTTGTGCCGGCCTTTACTTTTTTAGCAACTTATGAAGCGGTAATGGAAGTGGGCGCTATTCCCATCATGGTGGATATCGACGATACGCTCAATCTTGATCCGCAGGAAATCGAAAAGAAAAAGACACCTTATACCAAGGCTGTAATCCCTGTCCATATGTGCGGCTCCGCGGCGAATATTGATAAAATTATAGAAGTAGCGCGCAAAAACAAGTTGCTGGTGTTGGAAGATAACGCTCAGGGCTGCGGCGCAAGCTTCAAAGGCAAAAAACTGGGTAGCTTTGGCGATATGGGTTGCTTTAGCTTTGACTATGTTAAAACAGTCACAACCGGCGAAGGCGGGATGGTCATCACCAACAGTATTGATTTATATCACCGGGCGGAATGGTATCACGATCATGGTCATGATCATAATCCCAAAGTAAGCCGCGCGCTGGAAGGCAGAACCATTCTGGGTTTCAACTACCGGATGAACGAATTGCAGGGAGCGTTGGGATTGGCGCAATTGCGCAAACTGGATTACCTAATTGGCGAGCAGAAAAAGAATAAAAAGATTATTAAAGACGTTTTGGCGCAGGTTCCGGGCGTGAAATTCCGTACACTGCCCGATCCGGAAGGAGATTCCGCCACGTTCTTAGCCTTTAATTTGCCGGATGAAAATCAGGCGCAAAAATTCCAGAATGTGCTGGCCGCTGAAGGTGTCGATACAGTTTGCTACAAGCGAAATTTGTGGCATTATGTTCCGAACTGGGAACATTTCCTGGCGCGTTCGACTGCCAACTCCAAGAAATATCCGTTTACCGATCCTACCTATAAAGGCAAGGCCGAGTATTTAAGGGAAAACATTCCGCAAGCGGAAAACATTTTAGGCCGGACGCTGGTGATGGGCATATCTGTAAAAATGAGTGCGGAAAAACTTGGACAGATTAAGAAAGGGATTGAACAGGCCACTAAAAATTTCTAACAAACTCGATCTCCTTTGTATAACTTTGTTAGCAACTGCGTTAGCTTCCTCAACGTATTAGTAATACGCCTCGGGAGCCTCCTCGCTGCCGCCGCGTTCTACTTCGGATATCAAGTTTGTAAGTAAAACAAAAAGCCGCGCTATTACTTAGCGCGGCTTTTATTTAGGATTGAAATAGTGCAACGGCATATGTTAGGCACGCCGTCAGGTGTCGCCTGGACTTTCTTATTTGCCGCTCTTATCTGGCGATGCATCTTGATCCAAACCCGCAAAGCGAAGAAACCAACCGGTCAACGTTTCCGCAATCTTTTGCTCCAATCTGTCAAGTAAAGAAGCTAGAGTAACGCCTCTCGTAAGGTGAATAAACGACAAAATTAGTAATAGTAGCAGAATAATGGCAAGTGAATATCTGAACCAAGCATCTTTGGGTTGTGACAGTGCCCATGGGAATGTGTAGCACATACTTACGAAAATTATAATCTCTCCAATGGCAAAAACTGCATGCCTAACTATTCTTGCAAGTTTGGTCGCTTTACTTTGGAGCTTTATTAAACGAGAAGTTCTATCCTCCTCATACATTTGCACTCGGTTTTCTGCAACAAACCGATTTTCCTGTTCCCTTTTCAAGGCTTCAGTTAGGTCAGCGCGAAGCCTTTCTTTAGCTATTGTGAGCACTTCTTGAACTGTCCCTTCTGAAAAAGCAGAGTCATCACCGAGCGTAAGATCCATGAGTGTACTTTTCGCTGCTAAAGTGTGTCTGAGAATATAGTAATCATCAACCGAAATCGTGCCTTGTTCTTGTAGTCGTGATATTTCAGTGAGGTACTTCTTCCAGAGATTGTCCGGTGGTTTCATTGCTGCGAAGGAGTGTGCAAGGAGTTGCTTGCGTGGAAGATCAGGCGCTTTGGTTGGATTTTTAAGCCATAAAAGGTTTTCTAATGCATAGTCAGTCATACACAGTGCAACAGTACCCGGCGAAACATCGGGTTGAAAGAACTGCCTCGTCACCTTGGCTAAGGCAGTATTGCTGGTTACAAAGAGCGCAAATGATAACTCGGGGATAAATGATTCCCTTCCTCTTCGTAATCGAGCAATGGCCGAAATAGAGTCGACATCGTGTATGCGGGCTTTAGGACTTGTATAGTGAATTTCCGTGTCGATTGCTTTTTCAAATCCTTTTTCATCCACCTGATATTTCGGATCGTAAGGCGGCTTTTCAACAATAGTAATGCCCAAGGAATGCAGCTTTGCATTCATACGGGCGGCCAGAAATTCAACATCCGATGCCGTACGTCCAGTTTCAATGAAATACTCCATACTCGGTCCAAACGAGTCTCGCAAACGACCACGCAGGAGACGTTCTGCACAAGTATCCAGTATCCGACGGAGTTCGTCTTGTGTATGTCTAAAGCAATAAAGCTCAGCTCCATGTTGGCTAAGTAGACTGATAAGCTCAAGAGAAGGAGCCGCACATAGCGGTCCAGCGTAACCCGCAGCGAAGGCGATGATACTTGTATCAATATAAACGCGCGTTTTTTTGAAGCGCTGATCAATCCTTCCAGGATCAGGCAAATAGAGAGCGTTTGCAAGCAAATTGCCTTGGACGATAGCAACGATGTCCTCTAAAACTTGCTTATCCTTAGATTGTGCTTCTGTAATGAACGAACATACAATAAATCCGGGGCCTGATAAGCTGTCATGTGGATTTAAGAGAATGCTGTTCTCTTCGTATGAGAAGAGCAAGGATAATGAGTTATCTCGGAGGAACCCGTGCAAAGCAGCACTAGCGTCTTCTTCAGTCCATTCTACTGAATGCCTGTTTTTTGCATATTCGACGAGCTTACGCAGTATGCCATCATGTATAGCTTCAACTTTGAGTTGTCTGCTGCGGAATCCGGTTTCGGAACATTCTGGTACATTACGTAGAAAAATGCCATGTTCTTTGCGAAGATAGCTGCGTTTGGCGGCTCGCGTGAGGATCAGCTTTAGTGGGTTAAGTGGAATGTCCAGGCCAAAATCCGCTTTGAGCTGCTGCTGCAAAGATGGAAGGGAAACGGCATCATCTGCGGATTTGCGAACGCATTCCACAACGAACGGCACAAAACACTCGACATAGTCTTTGCCGTAAACATCCCAGTTTACTTTCAAAATCGCGAGACTCACCAGACTCGATTCATGCATGACTACCCCTTAGTTGTGACACCGAACGATGTTTATATGTATTGTATCACGGGTATGAACCATGATTCCGCAGCACGCTGCGGGGTATTATACCCCTGCTTATGCGAGATTGTTAGATGGCTCCGCTAAGCTTCGTACACGAGATTAATCCTGCTTTTTGCGGAGTGCCGCTTTCTATTCAATCCCGATAAGCTTCGCTTACGGGATTAATTCTAATTGCGCTTCAAACGCCATTGCATTCGTTTTCAGCGAGTGTCATTAATTCAACTTACAAATTTCAACGCACTTCGTTTTTGAAATTCGAGTCTCATTGATAAAAACCTAAACCCCGCAAATTTCTCCGCTCAATTATCAAGATCAAAGATTTGACCCCATATTTTCCATATTTTATGTCAAGAGGTACGCCGCTTGCGGCGAGACCGCTTGACTACATTATTAAGAACCGGTTCTTTAGTTTTATAAGTGCTGCCGTAGAAAAGTGGTATTAGAGATATTAGTATCGCTCCTGAACCAACGACCAGACCATAGAATGAAATCTCAGGCCCGTATCTAACTATGAAAGACGCATCCCCGCGCACAGCGGAAAACCCGGCAAGCAGAGCGTCAATTGGCAGCAGTAGGACTGCTAAAAGAAACACGGTACAGATCGAGATTGGAACTAGCAGAATACGGCGACGCATCTGAAGCCAAGCAAAACCTAGCCAGATTAGTGCGCTTACGAGAATAAAGATAAACGGCATTCCAACGAAGAACTTCAGTCCCGATCCTCCAACGGAAGTGGATAGTTTGGACAAGTCTTCTCTCAATGCAGAAAAGACTGCATCAACCTGTTCCGGGGATTGACCTTCGACCGATAGGGATCGCCTGTAGTCAGCAAAGTTCAGCGCTAGGCGACTTATCGAAGCCGAATCCCTAGTAACTGCAGTGTACTCAAATGAGTCAATGTCTTTAGGGATCTTGGCACCATCCGGATCGAGCCTACGGCCTGTTATCTTGATTCGGAGTTCTCCTTTCCTTAGTTCAATTTCCTCGCGCCACAAAGGAGTTGAGCCGTTCGCCACGGTGAGTAGAGATGCCCCCTTGTTAAGAATGTCCTGAAGCTCTGCAAAAGAAATACGTAGAGGCGGCAGATCTACGGTCTTCGAATAGTTCGTATCGGCGAGGGCCGGATGGCCGCTGACCGTCAGCAATACTAACAATATTTGTACGATACGCAATACCATAGTCAGGCACCTAACAATATTTATATGTATTTGTGTAAAAACCTAAGCACTGCACAGTTGCGGTATAAAACACCAATTTACTGCTTACGGCGAGAAGCTTTTTCTAATTCTTCGTCTTGTTCCTGCTGTTTTGTCTTCTTCACTGCTTGTTTTGCAGATATAGAAGAAAACACCTCCAGTGTCAAGGGAATGAAAAAGCTAATTTCTATAGTTAAATTAAATATTTTACGGTTGCGTTTTCCTTTCATACACCCCCTTGACACACAAAAACCTTATTCATATACTCATTATGTATGGATACAGGAGTAACAAGTTTTCAAAAAAGAGCAATGAACTTAGTTATCTTTTTATAAGAATTAATAATGAGGATTAGTGGTTTATGGAAAAAGCACTCTTGCTTTTGTTTCTAATTTTGTTCGCCGGCAGATTTATCTGGCGTTATATTTTACAGCACATCAATATCCGGCATTTGAAAAACCGCGGTAAAGAAATCCCGCGCGTATTTCAAGGGATTATCGATCAAAGCACGCTTTCCAAAATGGTGGACTACACCGTTGAAAATTCCCGGTTGGGCTCGAAAGAAAATTTGGTTGATGACATTATCGCATTGGCCGTTTTGTTTCTTCTTTTACCATCCTTTGTCAGTGCGCTGGTGGGGCTAAAAATTCACTTTATCTGGCAGGCTCTAATATTTTTTGGAGTTTTTGCGGCGATTGGCGGTATTGTCGGAATACCGTTTGATCTCTACGACAATTTTGTTCTGGAAAGAAAATACGGATTTTCCACAATCACCTGGCGTATCTGGATTACTGATTTAATAAAATCTTTGATTATTTCCGCAATTTTAATGATCATTATGGTCAGCGCATTTATGTCGTTTATCCATTACCTTCCCAGAAGTTGGTGGTTTTGGGCCTGGATATTTTTTACCTTGTTGGAAATTGTCCTGCTTTGGCTTTACTCTGTATTGATTGCGCCGCTTTTTAATAAGTATGAGCCGATAAAAGATGAACAATTAAAAGAAAAGATCAACGCTTTAATGGAAAAAGTGGGACTGAAAACTAAAGGGGTTTTTCAGGTGGATGAAGGCAAACGCTCGAAACATACGAACGCCTATTTTACGGGTATCGGTAAAACCAAACGCATTGTTCTATATGACACACTTTTGGCTTCACATTCTACTGATGAAATACTAGCCGTTCTGGCGCATGAAATCGGTCACTGGAAAAAGAAACATATTTTAAAGCAATTAATGTTTATGATCCCCGCTTCTCTTGTATTGCTTTATTTTGTTTACCTGATTCTGAGCTGGCCGCCTCTATATGCCGCGTTTGGCGTGCAGGTTACAGTGTATGCCGGATTATTTTTAGTATCTCTTTACTTGAGTTCGGCGGGATTTTTTTTAAGCCCCATCGGCGCGGCGATCATGCGCCGCTATGAGCGCGAAGCCGACCGCGTAGCCTGCGAATTGACGGGAACTTCCGCGCCAATGATCGACGCACTGAAGCGTCTAGCTAAAGACAACCTGGCGAATCTGCATCCCCATCCTTTATACGTTTGGTTTTATTATTCTCATCCGCCTCTTCTCGAACGCATTGAATATTTGCAGACAATGAATTATGCAAAGGTCGATGAGGAGAGTTAAACATGCCTATCTATGAGTTTTATTGCGGCCACTGCAATACAATTTATAATTTCTTTTCCCAAGCGGTGAATACCAGTAAAATTCCCGTGTGCCCGAAATGCAAAAACGTTCGGCTGACCCGCCAGATGTCCGTGTTTGCGAAAATCTCCGGCGGTGAAAAAGCGGAGGATGATCACTCTTTTGCGGGCATGGATGAAAAGAAAATGGAAAAGGAACTGGTTAAATTCGCTAGCCTTGCCGAAAAAGTCAAAGACGATGATCCCCGCACGGCAGCGCAATTGATGCGCAAGTTTACCGAGATGACCGGCATGAAGCTGGGAGATAATTTTCAGGAAGCGCTGCAAAGAATCGAAAAAGGTGAAGATCCCGAAAAAATCGAAGACGAGATGGGAGATATACTTACACAAGAGGGAGCTTTGAGCGAAAAACAGGCGATGAAAACAGCCGCAAAAAGCAAACCAAAAATAGATGAAACTTTGTATGAGCTTTAGATTGATACTTTAAAATGCCTTAGCCGGAACTCATCGACTGGAAGGCGGGAGATAAAAGAGCGGCAAGCTGTATATCGGATAATCTTTGTTACCGGCCGATCCGGGAAGGCAAGGGTGTTTATTGTTTGACCGAGGAAAGAGAAAAAGCGAAAAAATAATACATCAAGAAAACTGATTTTTTACGAACACCAATGAATGACTGCCGCGTATGCAGAGCTCAGCAATTCAATATAACATTTTAATCTCGACGAATTTTAAATTTATTTGTGACATTCTTTGGAGAATATGATATGAATAACGGCATATATTTTAAGGAATTATTATGGCTGATAGGTCAAAACTGGGGATGGAATTCCCCGCCTACACAATGACGGTGGAAGAAAGTAAAATTGCCGAGTTTGCTGTTGCTGTAGGGCTTAAAGACGACAAAGCGCAAATAGATCCCATTTACTACGATGAGGAAGCCGCAAAAAAAGCAGGCTATCAAGGGATACCGGTGCCGCCGACTTTTATGACCAGCTTCTTTTTTTGGACTGGTGAAGGTTTGATGGGCATAGTTAAAGCCTTAGGTATTGATTTGAGCAAACTTTTACACAGCGAAGAAGAATACGAATATCTCGGTAATATTTACGCGGGCGATATCATTACCCGCAAAATGAAAGTAGTGGAGATGTTCGAAAGGGGAAAAAGGGATAGGATAGGTAGGTTTGTCGATGTTACCGTACTGGAAACGGAAATTATAAATCAACGGGGCGAATTGGTGGCCAAGGTCCGCTCAACGATGATGGAAAGATAAGGAAAGAACCATGGCCATAACATATGACGACGTTAAAATTGGCGATACTATCCCCACTTATACTTCCGCCCCCATTACGAGGACCCATTTGGTGCGTTATGCCGGAGCTTCCGGTGATTTTAATCCTCTGCATCACGATGAATCATTCATAAAAATGATTGGTATGGATAATGTTATTGCTCATGGTATGTTGATTATGGGCATTACCGGTGAAGCCATCACTTCCTGGATTGACCAAAGGAATTTGCGTTCATTCAATGCCCGTTTTCTGAGCATGACGGAACCGGCCGATTTGAATGATATGGAACACACAACGGGCAGGGCGACAATCACGATCAGCGGTAAGATAGTCAAAAAGTATGAAGAAAACGGCGAAAAAAGAATTAAGTGCGATATTGTTGCCAAAGATGCATTAGGCAGCAGAAAACTAGCCGGATTTTTTATTGCAGCCTTGCCTTAATAATCTCCCGATATTTATATAATCGTCCCTAGTATTCCCTAAAAGTTTATTCTTAATATTTATTTCCGGTATTAGATTTTCATTGACGAATTCCCTTCATTAAAGCTAAAACCTAAATAATCTTATAAGGTAATTTTATGAAAGCCCACATTTTAGTGATTGATGACGATGCTGTCGCCGGTGAGTTTTTGCAGGAGGCTCTTTCGCTTGATGGTTATGAAGTAAAAGCCTATACATCGGCCAAGGAAGCTTTGAAGCAAGACCTTTCCCGGTATGACCTGCTTATGTCCGATATTCGCATGCCTGAAATGGATGGTTTGCAGTTCTTGGATCAAGTACACAAAAAATGGCCGAATTTGCCGGTTATTCTTATGACTGCCTATGGTTCTCTGGAAACAACAATGGAGGCAATAAGCCTGGGTGCCTGGGATTATATCAGCAAACCATTTTCACCGGAAGATTGCCGGTCTATTGTAAAAAAGGTATTGGAAGTTAGGGAGCTGCGGGAGCGACGGTTGAAATTACAGCCGGAAACAACCGAAGGCCCGAAGTTAATCGGATCGTCGGCGACCATGGTTGAATTCTACAAGCAAATTGCGCGCGTCGCTGATGCGCCCGCCAGTGTTTTAATAGAGGGTGAAAGTGGAACGGGGAAAGAATTGACCGCCCATTCTTTGCATAATATGTCATCGCGCCGCGATAAACCGTTTGTTGTCGTCCATTGCGGAGCTATTCCCGATAATTTGTTGGAATCCGAGCTCTTTGGTTATGAGAAAGGTTCGTTTACCGGAGCCGACCATCAGCATTTAGGACTTTTGGAATCAGCGGAAGGCGGAACAATTTTCCTCGATGAAATCACGGAAATGTCGACAGCATTGCAAGGTAAATTTTTACGGTTTATGCAAAATGGCGAGGTAAGAAGAATAGGCGGCCATGAGGTTCGCAATGTAACGGTGAGGGTAGTTGCGGCGGCCAATAAACATATTGATGAAGAGGTAAGCCTCGGCCACTTTCGCCTGGATTTGTTATATAGATTTATTGTGCGTTTGCGTATTCCTTCTTTGAGAGAGCATAAAGAAGATATCCCTATGCTTATTGAATCGCTATTGAAAAAGCTCGGTTATCCCAACGTGCGCATTTCTGTAGAGACCATGGAGTTACTAATGGCGTATAACTGGCCGGGCAATGTGCGAGAGATGGAAAACGCTTTACAGCAAACGCTTTTACTGTCTCCTTTTGTGGTGATCCTTCCGGAAAATTTGCCGGAGCGTTTTTTGCAACAAAAAGAAAATAAAGAAGAAGTCGTTTTGCCTAATATTTCACCGCTGGAAACGGCAGAAAGAGATAAAATTCTACAGACACTAAAGGCGACCTCCTGGAATCAATCCAAAACAGCCCAACTCCTAGGCATTGACCGTAAAACGTTGCGCCTAAAAATCCGCCGTTATGATTTATTAGATGAAAAACTTTCCGCAGGTGGAAAGTCTTCTGCCGAGCGTTAAAAACCAGGGAGATCTGTTTTAAGGATACGGTAATGAACTCTCTGCTTTGCGCTACTTACAAATTAAGCATTATCTTTGAATGTCGGCAGGTAAAGAATAATTGAAGTCCCCTGATTCAGCGAACTTTTTATTTCCATTTTGCCGCCGTGGGTTTTAATAATATCATGGACTATGGCCAGGCCTAAGCCGCGCAAACTGCCATCGCGTCTCGTGCTAAAAAATGGTTCGCGAGCCTTTTCAATCATTTCCGGCGGCATTCCAGTGCCTGTATCATTGATGGTCATTGCCACAAAACCATTTTGGGAATCGGTTTGGGCCGATATAGTTATTTTCCCTCCCTGCGGCATCGCTTCCAGAGAGTTTTGAATGATGTTCATTAGAGCAGTTTGAATACGGTAACGGTCGACATATACAGGTTCGATAGCGTTATCTACATGCACGCTTATTTCCGCTTTATTTTTTTGCACGAGGGGTTCAACAAGCGGAAGTGTATCACTTAAAATTTGCTGGACGGTAAGCACTTCAAAATGAGGGTCGGGAAGGCGCGTGGCCTTACGCACATTTTGAATAACGTCATCCAGCCTTTGAGTTTGCTGAACAATCAATTCTAATTTGTGGGCTACGTCCACCGGACAGCCTTCTCTTTCCAGCAGAAGCTTTGCCAGTCCCCCGATAGAATGGATTGGAGTTCCCAAATCGTGGGCAAGGTTAGCGGTTAAATGACCTAAAGCGGTCAATTGCTGTAATACATCCACTTGTTTTTGTAATTGAACTACTTTGCTTGTTTCTTCCCGAACGCGATCTTCCAAGTGTCTGGTTAAATCGAGATTTCTGGCCATGACTTGCTGGATTTCATCAGCCATAGTGTTGAAGTGCTCGGCCAGCTGTCCCCATTCATCCCGGCGAATCATAGGAATACGTTTTACATATTGTCCTTTTTGGAAATCATCAATTGTCTGAATTATTAATGCCATGGGTCTGCCGATGATCCAGCCGTAACTTAATCCCAGTACCAAAAGGATGAGCAGTAATAATCCTATTGTACTGATAATAAGCAGTTCTTGGGCACGATTCATGATTTCGGCATTAGCGCGCGAAAAGCCAATAATACCTACAACAACGTGCGAATTTTTTGTTTCTTCCAAAACAGGATATAGTAAACCTAAAGCCGGACCGCTTTCCGTAGACATCTTAACATAGCGCACCTTGCCTTTTGCACTGGCGGCAGCAACAATATTATCCGGCCATTCATATTGTACCCGGCTGGCGCCGGCCACGTAATCAACGTTGCCGTGACTGGTGTCAAAAATATCAATTCTTGCCAGACGCACATCGGTTTGAATGAAATCTTTAAGAGCTGAATCAAGGGCCAGCAGGCCCCGCTTTGTCGGGAAAAATTGATAAAAGGTGCCGATTGTGTCGGCCACGCCTTCAAGCCTTTTTGCCTGTTGATCGACCAATATCCTATCCAGAGCGGTAAGTTGAATAAAGCCCCAAATGGCCATGGTTACAGCAAGCCCAACAACCGTCAGAATAATCAATCTTACGCGCACGGTAAGATTATCATTGTAAGCAATTATCTTGGTGA
>DLME01000304.1 GCA_002479215.1 Syntrophaceae bacterium UBA7544 | reverse complement strand
CCCGCCGTTACGGATAAGGACCGTGACGATCTGCTCTTCGGCATGGAACATGATGTCGATTATGTCGCGGTTTCTTTTGTCCGAACTGCAGATGACATCCGCAGCATCAAGGAGTTGATCCGGATGAGCGGGAAGAATATTCCCGTCGTGGCCAAAATCGAAAAACATGAAGCTGTGGAAAATCTCGAGGAAATCATCGCTGTTTCCGACGGCGTCATGGTGGCCCGAGGAGATATGGGCGTGGAAATCCCTCTAGAAGATGTGCCTTTGATCCAAAAGAGAATCATTACCGCAGCCAACAGCCAAGGGAAGTTTGTGATCACAGCGACGCAGATGCTCCGGTCTATGGTTGGCTCTCCACGGCCGACAAGAGCGGAGGCTGCGGATGTAGCCAATGCCGTTCTGGACGGGACAGATGCTGTCATGCTCTCCGAAGAAACGGCTTCGGGCGATTATCCTGTAGAGGCGCTCCAATTTATGGATAAAATATGCCGCGCGGCGGAGGCAGGTTTTCCTTATCAGGTGTTTCTCGACATGGTGCCGGAGAAAGAGGTTTCCGAATCAGTTGCCCATGCCGCCTGCGTCCTAGCCGATCATCTTGACGCGAAGGTTATCGTAACACACACTTACTCGGGCGCCACAGCCCGCTTCATTTCGCGTTTCCGGCCCCGGCAGCCTATTATTGCCCTATCGCCGGAAGCAAAAACGGTTAGCCGGTTGGCGATGATCTGGGGATGTTTTCCCCAGTTGGCGGAAAATCCTGAGAATACGGACGATCTTCTGGAAAAAGCGGTCCGATCCATATTGGCTAAGGGAACTTTATCGGCTGGTGATCTCATGGTTATGACCCTCGGCCATCCGATCTGGCTCACAGGGTCCACAAATACATTGCAGGTGAAACGTTTGACAAAAACTTGATTCTTAGTGGACCATGTATAGGAAACAAAATGGGTTGACAGAAAAAGTATTTTTTGATTAAAAGTTCAGAAAGATAAGGAGGTTGATATGTCTGTAAAAATTGCCATTAATGGCTTTGGAAGAATCGGAAGGCTTGTGTTCAGAGCCGGGTATAAAAACAAAGATGTCGAATTCGTGGCCATAAACGATCTCGCGGATGCCAAGACGCTGGCTCACCTTTTAAAATATGATTCTGTGCACGGAATTATGAATGCCGAAATTAAAGCAAAAGACAACTCAATTATAGTCGGCGGCAAGGAAATCAAGATCTTTACCGAAAGAGAGCCCGAAAAATTGCCCTGGAAAGACCTCGGCGTTGATGTTGTCCTGGAGAGTACGGGAAAATTTACCGACAGGGCGGGCGCGGAAAGACACCTCAAGGCAGGAGCTAAAAAAATTGTTATATCAGCTCCCGCAAAGAGTCCGGATGTGACCGTTGTTTTTGGGGTGAATCAGGAGATATACGATAAGAACAAGCACAACATCATATCGATGGGTTCATGTACTACTAATTGCCTGGCGCCGATAGTGAAAATATTGCACAGGGAATTCGGTATTGAATACGGTCTGATGACCACAATCCATGCCTATACCAATGATCAGGTTGTCCTCGATGAACCTCATAAAGATTTGAGAAGGGCCCGCGCGGCCGCTCTTTCTATGATACCCACCACAACAGGAGCAGCCAAAGCCATCTCTGAGGTTATGCCCGAAATGAAGGGTAAACTGGATGGATTGGCTATCCGGGTGCCTACTCCCAATGTTTCTATAGTGGATTTTGTGGCGACACTCTCGAAGAGCACAAACAAGGATGAAGTGAACGTGAAATTCAGAGAGTACGCGCAGGGAGCTATGAAGGGAATACTTACATACTCGGACGAAGAGCTGGTTTCCCGTGATTTTAACGGCAATCCCCATTCTTCGATAGTGGATCTGCCTAATACAGCGGTAATCGGCGGCAAGATGGTGAAGATTCTCTCCTGGTATGACAACGAATGGGGTTTTTCCAACAGGATGCTGGAACTACTTTCTTTTATCATGAAATAAAAAAGACAGATAAAAAAGTATGAAGTACATAGACCAGATAGATATGAAGGGCAAAAGGGTTTTCCTGCGGGTAGATTTCAACGTCCCCATGGACAAATCGGGTAACGTTACGGACGACACCCGTGTGCGGGCAAGTTTACCGACAATAAAATACTCTCTGGAAAAAGGAGCTAAGGTAATTCTCGCCTCCCATCTGGGGAGACCCAAAGGAAAAAGAGTTGAGGGAATGTCCTTGAAGCCGGTCGCCAAGATACTTTCCAGCCTTCTGAAAAAAGATGTCGCTTTTGTCGATGATTGCGTCGGCGAAAAGGCCCAAGCCGCCGTAGGTAAAATGAAAGAAGGAGACATCATTCTTCTCGAAAATCTCCGATTCCAGCCGGGGGAGGATAAAAACGACCCGGAATTTGCCAAAAAGCTAGCGGGGCTTTGCGATATATATATTGATGACGCTTTTGCCGTTTCGCACCGGGCGGCGGCATCGAACTCTGCAATTACGGAATTTGTGAAAACATGCGCCGCAGGATTCCTGCTGAAAAATGAAATCGAATACTTTAATAAGGTTATGGTCAATCCGGCGCGACCATTGGTCGCGATTATCGGCGGCTCAAAGGTCTCCGATAAAATCGGCGTATTAGAAAAAATAATGGAAAAAGTGGATAAACTGCTTGTCGGCGGCGGCATGGCCTTCACTTTCCTGAAGGCCTCCGGCTACGGTATCGGCAAATCCCTGTGTGAAACTGATATGCTTGATCTGGCAAGAAAAATTATGGAAAAAGCCAGACAGAAAAATGTACAGTTTTTATTGCCGGTGGATGCAGTGATTGCGAAAAATCCTGCGGCTGATGCTGAAATAAAAATTTGTAACATAAAAGATATCCCGGAAGACTGGATAGGTCTGGATATAGGCCCGGCAACAATCACTTTATTTTCAGATGCGGTAAAGAACGCAAAAACCATTGTCTGGAACGGCCCTCTGGGTATGTTTGAACTTGCCCCTTTCAGCAAAGGAACGTTCTCACTTGTCCATGCCGTTGCTAATTCCGGTGCACTCACTATTGTCGGCGGCGGTGATACGGATACGGCAGTTCATCAAACCGGAGAAAGCGCAAAGATATCTTTTATCTCTACCGGCGGCGGTGCTTTTCTGGAATTGCTGGAAGGCAAGACCTTGCCCGGCGTTGCCGCCCTCGAAACATAAGGAGAAAAGCAATGAGAAATTGGATTGTAGCTGGCAACTGGAAAATGCACAACACAATACAGGAATCAGTCACTCTGGCCAAGGCGATCAAAGAAGGCACGAAGGACATCAAAAATGGTGAAGTAATTATAGCTCCTCCTTTTACCTCCTTGTATAGCGTTGGTGACGCGATCAAGGGTTCCAAAGTATCCTTGGCTGCGCAAAATATGCATTACGAAGATAAGGGCGCATTCACCGGAGAAATTGCCTCGGGGATGCTTAAGGATACCGGTTGCACTTATGTCATCATCGGCCATTCGGAACGGCGGAAATATTTTCATGAACAAGACAATGACGTGAATTTAAAAGTCAAGAAAGCGTTGGCTGTGGGTTTGAAGTCGATCATGTGCGTGGGAGAAACTGACGAGGAAAGAGTAAAAGGAATTACCCAATCGGTCGTCGGCAGACAGGTAAAACAGGGACTCAGCGGTGTGGAAAAAATAGACAATATTGTCATCGCTTACGAGCCGGTATGGGCAATTGGAACAGGCAAAGTCGCCACATCGAACCAAGCCGAAGAAGTTCATAAATTTATACGCGGCATCTTAAAAGACTTGTATGGCAACGCGGCTAACGACATCCGCATACTCTATGGCGGCAGCGTCACCAAAGACAATATCGGTGAATTAATCGGCATGGAAAATATCGACGGAGCGCTCGTCGGCGGAGCATCTCTAAAGCCGGACGCATTTCTCGGTATCATCCAACAAATCTCCGCAAAGAAATAATTTCATACCAATCGCTTTCAAAGGATCAGCTTCGGCGAGAAGGAGGCGCTGGAGACGTATTGTACTATACGTTGAAGAAGCCGACGACGACGCCAACAAAGTTAGCCAAAGAAAGCGAATTGGTGTTACAAGTTCTGGGGCAGGTCACAATGGTATGCCGCTGAGAAACAAAAAAGGAGATGGAAAATGACGTCGACCGATAAACAGCACCGTTCTATTCTACAGAGAATCGCCCAGAGAGTGATGCTGGAGAAAGGCTTGCTCCCGGAGTTTTCCGGTGATGCACTCTCAGAACTTAGCAAGATTCTTGCTCCTGCAACAATTGACAGTGAACAGGTTCGTGACCTTAGGAATCTTTTATGGGCTTCCATTGATAATGATGATTCACGTGACTTGGATCAACTCACTGTTGCCGAGGCGATGCAAGGTGATGAAGTAAAGGTTCTTGTTGCGGTGGCTGATGTCGACTCGATCGTTAAGAGCAAGTCAGTGATCGATGACCATGCTAAGCACAATACAACCTCTGTATATACAGCGGCTGAGATATTCCCGATGCTACCCGAAAAACTTTCTACCAACTTCACATCATTGAATTATAATGAGGATCGACCGGCAATCGTCATCGAAATGGTGGTTGGTTCAGACGGTTCCCTAAAAACGTCGGATATTTAAAGAGCCCATGTCCGCAATCATGCAAAACTCGCGTATAATAGTGTTGCCGCGTGGCTGGAAGAGAAAGAAATTGTGCCTGAGGCTATTACTGCCACAAATGGACTTGCTGATAATTTGCGCATGCAGGATAAGGTAGCACAAAGCATGAAAGTCCTCCGGCACATTCACGGAGCTCTGAGTCTGGAAACCATTGAGGTGAAACCTATATTCAAAGGTGATGAAATCCGTGATCTTGAAGAAGAAAAAAAGAACCGCGCCAAGGACATTATCGAAGATTTCATGATAGGGGCCAATGGCGTGACCGCCCGGTATCTCTCGTCAAAAAAATTCCCTTCTATCCGCCGCGTAGTCCGCACTCCAAAACGATGGGAACGAATTGTCGAGCTTGCCGGGGAACGTGGGTTCAAGCTTCCTCCTGATCCGGATGCAAAAGCCTTGGAGGAGTTTCTGACCAAGGAGAAAACAGCCGACCCGGTCAGATTCCCTGATCTCTCCCTAGCTGTTATCAAACTTATGGGGGCCGGTGAATACGTTGCAGAACTTCCAGGCGATACGGCCTCCCCTGGACACTTTGGTCTCGCGGTCAGAGACTATACCCATTCCACGGCCCCTAATCGTCGGTATATCGATCTGATCACACAACGCTTATTGAAGGCAGCCATAGGAGGAGAAACTTTGCCCTATAGCAATAATGAACTGGAAGTTCTGGCTAAACATTGCACAGAGGGAGAAGATGCTGCCAATAAAGTGGAACGACAGGTCAGCAAATCGGCTGCAGCAATTCTTTTAGAGTCCAGAATTGGTGAACGTTTCGATGCAATTGTAACCGGTGCGGCCTCCAAGGGCACATGGGTTCGCATTCTTCATCCTCCCATTGAAGGAAAACTGGTATCTGGTTTCGAAGGCATGGATGTGGGCCACAGGATTCGAGTGCAGCTGATTCGCACCGATATGGAGCAGGGGTTCATAGATTTCAAGAGAATTGGCTGATCAATTCATCAGATGTCAGGTTTAGGAAACATCAATTTCATATACCAAACAGTATATTATGGATTAAAGATAGCTTCCTGAAGTCCGCAAAACGATGATCTTGACGAAAATGCAGTATTTCACCCTGTAATCATTGATGTTGTCTCATTGAAAATATGATATGCATAACACATTAAAATATTTTTTTCCCGCCGAGAAACAAGGCGATAAACTATGTGCTTGAATAATAATATGAGGCAACAATGAATGGAAAAACTTAAATACCTCATAAGCCTAGGGGCTATCTTTCTCTTAATATCGCATATATTTCGGCCTGACCTCGGAATTGATATAACTGCTATCGCTTTGCTTTTAATTACAGCTCTCCCTTTTTCCGGTGCCTTGCTAAAGACCCTAGTCTCCTCTGGTGTAAAAACTCTTGAACTTCCAGGTGGTATCAAAATTGAACTTGCTGAAGTCAAGGCTGCCACTGACAAGGTTATTCGTGGCTGGTCGAACATAGAGCTTCCAACTCTAATGGCTTCTGGAACGGCAACAGTTTCGAAATCTGCAGCTTCTCAAGGTCATATTTCTATTGAAGATCCGATTGCATATATTCGTGAAGTGGCAAACACTGATTCTAATTTAAGCTTAGTTGCCTTTCGTATAGAAATTGAAAAACGAATTCGCAAGATTGCTGAAAACTATAAAATCAGATCACAAGGAACGTCTCTTGGCAAATTGATAAGGGAACTGCAAAATGAACAAATATTGCCACCGCAAGTCTCTGCTGGATTAATGGATTTAGTAGCTCTCGGTAACCGTGCCGCGCATGGGACTGAAGTCGATCCTCATGCAGCAGACTGGATCCTTGATTTTGGAGAATCAATTGTTCTTGAAATGGATAATATTTTAAAAAACCAAAGCTCACATAACAAGGCAAATTCAGTCGACTCGTAAATATCGTGGCTAATTTAGGCCGTTAGTCGAATAAAAATCAAAACGGAGATAAGAAAATAATGACAAAAAAATCAATTCCACCATCAATATCTGCAACAGCCTTTGATTGTCCTCATTGTGGTGCGTATACAACCCAGTATTGGTTAGATGTCTTTGGTGAATATCGCAATAAAAATCAAACGCCACGTATCCCTAACGACGAAATAAAAAAACGGTTTATCGCAGCTCCGGACATATCATCAGAGGATATGAAGATATGGTTGAAATGGTATGACAATATGGGCACAGGTTTAGTATTCCTAGAAAAAAACGAAAGAGGAACCTATGTATACGATGGCGTTAATAATCTTTATTTAAGCAAATGTTATAACTGTAATAAAATAGCTGTTTGGGTGCATGATAATCTTCTGTTTCCAAATGAAAAGCTTGGAATCCATCCAAATCCTGATTTATCTGAAAACATTATACATGATTTTGAGGAAGCTAGAGCGATTCTTGGACTATCCCCTAGAGGCGCAGTTGCTTTATTACGACTATGCGTTCAAAATTTGTGTATACATCTTGGGGAAAAAGGTAAAAATATTGATGATGATATTGCCAGTCTTGTGTCAAAAGGGTTGAACCCTGTCGTTCAAAAGTCATTAGATATTGTTCGCGTAATTGGGAATGAAGCTGTTCATCCTGGCGTATTAGATATAAAGGATGACAGGGATACTGCAAGTCAACTATTAGTTCTTATAAATTCAATTGCCGACCAAATGATTAGTCATCCCAAGCAAGTTGAAGAACTTTATAAGAAATTGCCTGCTGAGAAACGTAAGGCAATCGAAAAAAGAAATGACAAAGCGAAGTCATGACAGAAATACCACTTCAAACAGAATCCATCACTTTTCTTTTTTTTATGAATTGAAGTAGGATTCCACGAAATTTCGGAAAATACCCAGCAGGTATATTAATTGTTAAATGCTGAATTAAAAAATAATGGAGTTGATGCAAATGAAGTTAGAAAACAGAATATTGATCCAACTCACCGAACTAATAGAAGAAGCACCAAAATTTGCGCCGACGATTGAAAGTCAAAAAAATAATTTTGGCCAAATGACGGATGGCAAATTTGATCATGAGCGATACACCATCTGGAACACTAGATGTCTCAACTTGCTTAATCGGATTGAAGATGGCAAAAGTATTCATTTAAAAAAATTCTTAAATGAAGAAGAGAAGAGTAGGAAATATCACAGCATATCTATCAACGTGTTTTATAAGGTTGCAATATTAAAAGCCTTGAAAATTGACATTGAAACAGGTAACTTTTTCAATCAAAGCTTATTATTAAGCGCTGATGTTTTTGGTGATATATTGGAGCAGGCAAAACACTTATTAAGTGAAAACTATAAAGATGCTGCTGCTGTTATGATAGGTGCAGTTTTAGAATCAACCTTAAGGAAATTATGTGAAAAACACCAGCTTCAGTTTTCACCGAAAGATACAATTCACCCTTTAAACAATCTATTAAAAGATAAAGCATACAATCAAATTATACATAAACAAATAATCACTTGGGCTGATTTACGAAACAAAGCAGCACACGGCGAATTTAGTGAGTACGACATTAATCAAGTTTCAGACATGATGAAATGGGTTGAAGAATTTGTGTCGAGTAATCTCCAGTAACTGAAATATAACGAATCAATCCAGCCGATCGCTACGCTCCGGCTGATTTTTTCGTTATGTTGCTGTGATACGTGTGAGGAGGCGTAATCGTGACGCATAGAAAGCGTCTTCGTCGAGTCTTTATTCTTTGTTGCCATTGCCTTCGTAACGTGGCTTTCTATCGAGCAGGCTGGTCTAGGGGCTCGCTTGTTTTACAAGACGATCTGGACAACCGTTAACGGCAACTTCATGGACATTTGCGTGTTGGAGTGGTGCAAGCTTTTTGCCGATCCGCGAGGGAAACACTACTGGCAGAAGGTTGTTTCTGATCCTGGCGTCTTTACCCGTGGACTGCTACAAGAGTTGGGCATATCCGAACAAGAATTTGATACTTACGCCGATGGGGTTCGCGAGTACCGCGACAAGTTCGTTGCCCATCTCGACTCGGAAGAGGTCATGACCCCTCCAGTGCTGAGAGTGCTGAAAAACAGCGTATCGTACCTGTATGACTTTCTACTCGCCCATGAGGATGAGGGTGGTTATTTCATGGACGCGCCCGCAAGGTCGGCAGCATTGTTCTATTCTTCTGTAACCAAACAGGCCAAATTGGTCTATGGAAGACAAAAACCAACATAACAACTGCGTACAGCCAATCGGTGGGAAAGGGCGCCCGCCTCTGGCTGACGCCGGCGTTACACCTTTCAAATCATAATTCACAACGTATAAATTTTTCAAAGTCGTTTGTTTGTAG
>DLME01000103.1 GCA_002479215.1 Syntrophaceae bacterium UBA7544 | reverse complement strand
GATGTGGGCATCATATTCCTGGCGGAAATATTTAATAGTGCTCAACACCGGATTCGGAGCGCTGCCGCCGAGAGCACAGAGAGAGCCGTCACTGATAGCCTGCGACATTGTTTCCAGCAGCTCTACGTCCCCTTCCTTTCCTTTTCCGGCGCAGATGTCTTCCAGAATATCTCTCATGCGGCGGACTCCCTCCCTGCAGGGGACACATTTACCGCAGGATTCGTCCTGCAGAAAGGCAAGAAAATACTTGGCCACGTCCACCATGCAGNNACCCGGCACGGCACGCACTTGCCACAGGACTCCTCGCGGCAGAAGTCCATGAAGAACTTGGCCACGTCCACCATGCAGGAGCGATCGTCCATGACAATCATTCCGCCCGAGCCCATCATGGAGCCCACTTCATATAGCTTATCGAAATCCACCGGTAAATCGAGCATACTTTCCGGGATACAGCCGCCCGATGGTCCACCGGTCTGCACAGCTTTGAACTTCCGGCCTTTGGGGATACCTCCGCCCATATCATAGATGATTTCGCGCAGTTTCATGCCCATGGGCACTTCCACCAGCCCGGTGTTATTTATCTTTCCCACGAGAGAGAATATCTTGGTGCCCTTGCTTTTTTCCGTACCGATGGAACCATACCAATCCGTTCCCTTATTGATGATCAGAGGAACGTTGGCCCAAGTCTCCACATTATTGAGCACGGTAGGCTTATCCCAGAGCCCTTTTTCCACAGCATGGATGTACTTGGCGCGAGGCTCACCGGCACGCCCTTCGATGGAGGCAAAAAGCGCCGAAGACTCGCCGCAAACAAATGCGCCGCCGCCTTTACTGATGGATATGTCGAAACTAAAACCACTGCCCAAGATATTTTTACCCAAAAGCCCTGCTTCCCTGGCGCTGGCGATAGCCAGGGTGAGGTGTATAACCGCAAGGGGATATTCATTGCGCACGTAAATAAAACCTTCATTAGCGCCAATAGCGTAAGCCCCGATAATCATGCCTTCGATGACGCTGTGAGGATTGCCTTCCATGAGGCTGCGGTCCATATAGGCTCCGGGGTCTCCCTCGTCACCATTAGCAATGATGTATTTGGGCGAGCCGTGCGCCTTGCGGCAGCTTTCCCATTTGGCGCCGGCAAGAAAACCGCCGCCGCCGCGTCCCCTGAGCCCCGCTTTTTTGATTTCACTGATAATACCTTCGGGGCTCATTTCGCTTAAAGCTTTGGCCAGCGCGGAGTAACCCCCTATGGCCAGGTAGTCCTCAATCCTCGTGGGATCGATGAGCCCGTTGGAACCGAAAATAAGTCGCTTCTGCTTCTTATAGAAGGGTACGTCCTCTTCCTTCAGTATTCTTTCGCCGCTTATCGGATCGCGGTAGAGAAGTTTTTCAATTATCTCGCCCTTTGCTACAGTTTTAGTAACAATATCTGGTACATCGCTTAACTTAACCTGCTGGTAAAAGATCTTCTGCGGATGGATGACAACCAGCGGACCCTTTTCGCAAAAGCCGAAACAGCCCGTGGCACGGACACCCACATTGAGTTTCTGTTTTTCTATTTCTGTCTCGAGTGCTTCTTTGACACGAACGCACCCGTAGCCGCGGCACCCCGTACCGGCACAGATCGTGACCATCGGCTTTTGGGGATCCCATTTTTCCTTCAGTTCCTTTTGGAGTTGGTGCAAGGCTTTGGCGTCGGCAATTATTTTCATGATACCTGTGTCCCCTTCTTCAGCGGCCCGATAATTTTATCTACTTTAGCCATGTTTACCTGTCCGTGATATTCTCCATCGACTACCATAACGGGACCGAGGGCGCAGGCCCCTACGCAGTTAACCGTTTCCAGGGTAAATTTCTGATCGCTGCTCGTCTCACCCGGGTTTATTCCCAGTGTTCTTTCCAGCTTGTCCAGAATAGCGGCTGCTCCGCGGACGTGGCAGGCTGTACCCTGGCAAAGCTTTATGACATGCTCGCCTCTCGGTGTGAGGCTAAAAGAGTTATAAAAAGTAGCCACCTCATAAATGCGGCTGGCCGGAATTTCCATTTCCTCATTAACTATTCTCAGCGCATCTTTAGGCAGGTAATTATATTGTTCTTGAATATCCTGCAAAACAGCAATTACGGAACTTTTGTCCCGACTATATTTTTTTATAATTTCTTTTGTTTTCGCCTCTATAGTAGTTGTGGCTTTTTTCATGCGTAAATCACCTCAGAATTTTTCAGGGTTTCCCCGCTATATCAATCCCATGCTTTAAGACATTTGACTTTGTCCAAGATCTTATTGTATTCGCTTTCTACTCTTTGTTGAATCATTTTGATTTCGTGTTCTCCCAAATGACGGAAGCGTCCCTGTGTTTTAAAATAATCTTTAATCGGCTTTAATTTTTTTGGCATTTCCGCGGAAATCTTATACTTGCCGTTTTCCACTTCATACAAGGGGAATATGCCGGTTTCCACAACCAAGCGTCCCAAAGCGATAGTCAAATGGGAAGGAGAGCGCCATCCGGTCGGACACACGGAGAAACAATGGATATAAGAAGGTCCTTTGATCTTTTTGGCCTTTTCCACTTTGCGGATGAAATCAAGCGGATAACTGGGCGAGGCCGTTGCCACGTAAGGAATATTGTGGGCAACCATTATTTCGGGCATGTTCTTTTTCCAAGTCTTTTGTCCGTAACTAATTTTACCTGCTGGTGCAGTCGTTGTGGAAGCACCCATAGGAGTACCGCTGGAGCGCTGAATACCAGTATTCATGTAGGCTTCGTTATCGAAACAGACAAAAAGCATATCATGTCCGCGTTCCATAGCTCCCGAAAGT
>DLME01000250.1:850-6284 GCA_002479215.1 Syntrophaceae bacterium UBA7544 | reverse complement strand
TTTACGCCGGATATTTCTTTTATTGGAGATATATTGCGGAACATCTCTATAAACGGCAGAGAGTTTTTGGGAATAACCTGCAAGTGCAAATGATCGGGAGCCGATGCTCCGCAGGCTGGTCCGTTATAAAACACTGTAAAGCCAGGAGCTAAGTCACAAGCCAAGTTCATGAGCAAAGTTAATGATGCGGCGATTGCTTGGGGTTGATGGCGCAGATTGGCAACAGTAAAATGCTTATCGAAAATAGGTGCTGGATTGCAAAGGATGAGATAATCACGGCGATAGAGAATTCCCCGTTGCTTTACTGGAAGATTATCGGTGCACAAAAAACAAGGCCTGTTTTTGATTGATTCCCTGTCAAGGGCGGCGGCGCTGCTGGCGGCGCGTTGCGGATTGAATTGCAAATCAACAATGTAGCTGCCGCAAGGAATTGAGCGAGTACAAACATTTGCCAATTCTTGATAAGCATAAGCAAGTCCAGGCCAGCTTTTCTTTTGTTCATCTAAAAGATTCAGGCACAGGGCGGTTAGAGACTTTTGTTTTCCCCTGGGATATTTAGCAGAAGTTCTATTTTCCAATTCTTTTTTCTTTTTGTTTAGTATCTGCCGCGCTTTTATTTCCATTGTGCGGAGATCATCTTTATAAAAATCATTGCGGTTTTGTTTTTCGATGGAGAGAGCGGCATCGGTATTTTCCCGCCAGCGGCGGCAAAGATAAATGCTCTTATAAATTCGTCCGATTTGGTATTCGCGCGATATCCTTAAAGCGACGGCGTAATCTTCACCATAGCTGACATTGGGAAAGCCGATTTCACGGATTATGGAGGTATCGAAAGCACGGGGTGCGCCTAATCCGTTGACACGCAGCAGGTTATTATGGCCGTTGGCTTTTGTCCACTCTTTATGGTCGATGAGCCCCGGCGGAATTTTTTTCAGGTGTTCATTGACTATCGTATAAGCGCCGACCACCAGCGCGTAATTACCTTTGCGTAAAACATCAATTATCTTTTGCAGAGCTCGTGTTGAACTGTAAAGGTCGTCGGAATCAAGCTGGATAGTAAAGCGACCGCAGTACGGCGAAAAAACCGCTTCATTCCAACAACCACCTATACCGAGATCACGGCGTTCAGGAATAATATGTTTTATCTTTTCATGCTTTCTCGCCAACTTTTTTATGGTATCAGTAGTGCCATCCGTGGAATGATTATCTACAACGATAATGTTAAAGTCGAAATTTGTTTTTTGCGTCAGCGCACTTTGAATTGATTCTCTGATGGTTCTTTTGCGGTTAAGCACCGGGATTACGATGCTTGCTTCCACGGGAAAGGGACCATTTGTCCGAGGAGCCTTTTGGGTGCGCGCCTCTAAATAAGCGCCCGTCAGTTTTAGATAATTCGTGGCTGTTTTTTCCAGTTTTTTTTGTTGAATGATATTTTTAACTGCTGCGTAAGCGAAATGGTTTTCCACTCCATCGCTTTTACACTTAAGTGATTTTACCTTTTTATCGATAACTGTATAAAGAAATTCGGGAACATGAAAGACAGGGTAATCAATGGAAACTTTCAGGCGCAAATCGTATAGCGCGATATTGGCATCGGATGGCAAAGTGCCGTATTTTTGCAAAGTGGCTTTGATGGCAGCGCCGGAAAAAAGAAAAAGATGACCGAAATTAAAATCGTCGCGGATACTGCCTAATTGATAATCTATAAGCGGATAAGGAATGAGATTATTTCCCTTTTTCCAAATAAAGTCTGAATAAATAATACCAGCGCGTTTCTCTTCGGCAATAGTGAACAAACGGTTTATTGAATTTGCGCTTAATTTGATTTCCTTTTGGGAATCAACCATAAATAAAAAGCGTGAAGATAATTTTTTCAAGAAGGGAGAAAGATGGCTGATTTCTTTTGCCACAGGAGGTTGCGTAGGCCAAACGCCAATCGCTTCTTTTTCGCTATTTACGGCCAAGAAAAAAAAGCGGCCAAATTTTACAGCTAAAGGCATAATGGTTACTTGAGCTGAATTATTTTAAAATCCCGCCATCATCAAGTTAAAAGCTTTTTCCGCCAGATCATCGGAAAGTTTAATGAAAGCGTATTTTCTGTCCACGGGAAGCAAATTGATATCATCTTCCAAGGTGTAGTCGACCGTGCCGGTTATGCTTTTCGAACTCCAGATAGTTTTACCACTTTCTTTTTCCTGGAAAGTCAGTTCCAAAGCCATTGTTGCCCGCTCTTGCGTCACCAGAGTATTGGCGCCATAAGCAAGGGGAGCTGTGCTGATATTAAGAATAGTTCCCTTAATCGTGGCATCCGCTGATTCTACGCTTTCCACAACTTTTAAACGGCTGAATTGAATAAACTGGTTGATGAAAGCTGTCCGGACGTAATTTTCTAAATATGCTTGTGCCGTTTTATTGCGGAAAGACTCAATATAAACTTTTTGAATACGCTTATCAATGTATTCGCCTCGTGGGGCGAAAGAATAGCCGCAGTTGAGCAAGGAAGTGATAAAAAGACAAATTAAGCCGATTTTAATAAATAGAAGCCAGTTTTGTTTTTTCATGAGAACACCTTTTTTATTAATGAGACTCAAATTTCAAAAGCGACATGCATAACCCAAAGGTCACACGTTGAAATTTGCAAGTCGAATTAATGAGACTCAAAGTAGTTCATACCGTAATTAAGCAATAACAATATTAACCAGTTTATTAGTTACGTAAATAACTTTCAAGACTTTTGATTCTTTAATCATGGCCTTGATTTTTTCATCCGCCAGCGCAGCCGTCTTGATTTTTTCCGCGTCTTCATCAACGGGCACGGTCATCCGGCTGCGCAGTTTTCCGTTAATTTGAATGACAACCGTTATCTTTTCTTCACTCGCGATTGCCTTATCATATTCCGGCCAGGAAACCTCGGAAACCTCTGTTTTATAGCCGAGCTTTTGCCAGAGCTCTTCGGCAATGTGCGGTACAATTGGAGTAAGCAAAATGACGGCTGATTCCAGTGCTTCCCGGACAGTAGCCAGGGCAATTTTATCGTCCTTGCCGGGACGTTTTATCTGATAAATGGCGTTAACCAATTCCATGACGGCACTGATAGCCGTATTGAAATGGAAACGGTCTTCGATGTCAATGGTTACTTTGCGTATGGTTTGATGAGTTTTGCGCCGCAGATTCTTCAATTCGCCTTCTAAATCGTGGCTGCCGGAAAGCGGCTTTACCTTTTTGATGTCGTCTAAATATTCCGCAAATATGCGCCACAGGCGGTTCAAGAAACGGAATGATCCTTCCACTCCCTGATCACTCCATTCCAAATCCTTTTCCGGAGGAGCCGCAAAAAGGCAAAAAATGCGGGCTGTATCGGCGCCGTAAGTTTCGATAAGATAATCCGGATCGATAACATTCTTCAGTGATTTGGACATCTTTTCCGTTTTACCGATAATTACTTCTTTTTGGCAGATGTGGCATATTCCCTCCGCCGCCTGTTCGGGAAAAAGGTATCCATGCTCCGGGCACTTTGTCGTTTCTTTGCAAACCATTCCTTGAGTCAGCAAGTTGGTGAAAGGCTCGTCCACACCGATAACACCAAAATCGCGCAGCATCTTGGTATAAAAACGGGCATAGAGCAAATGCATGATGGCGTGTTCTACACCGCCGATATACTGATCAACCGGCATCCAGTAATCCAGTTTTTTGCGGTCAAGACCGGGCTTTTTATTCATATCCGGACTGCAGAAGCGGTCGAAATACCAGGAAGATTCCACAAAGGTATCCATTGTATCAGTTTCTCTTTCGGCCGTGCCGCCGCATCGGGGACAAGAAGTTTGAACAAACTCTTTTAGGGCCGCCAGCGGTGATCCGCCTGCACCACTCAATATAACATCATGCGGCAGAACTATGGGTAAATCTGATTCCTTAGCCGGAACGATGCCGCATTTTTTACAGTTAATCATGGGAATGGGCGCGCCCCAGTAGCGCTGACGCGAAATTCCCCAATCGCGTAGGCGGTATTGAATCATTCTCTTGCCACGGCCGATCGATTCTAAATAATCGGCAATGGATTCCAGAGCCTGGAGATTTTCCATGCCGTCAAATTTACCGGAATTGACTAAAATTCCTTCTTCCGTGTAAGCTTCGGTCATTTTTTCCGCGTCGAGTTTCTTGCCTTTCGGCTGAATAACGACAATCAAGGGCAAGTTGAATTTTTTGGCAAATTCGAAATCGCGCTGGTCGTGAGTGGGAACAGCCATAACACAGCCGGTACCGTAATCGGCTAATACAAAATTAGTGGCGTAAACGGGCATCTTCTTTCCGGTCAAGGGATTTTCGCAATATGCCTCGAGGAAGATGCCTTCTTTTTCATAATACTCGGAAGTGCGCATCAGCCGGTCTTGCTTTTTTACTTTTTCCACAAATTGTAAGACGTCTTTTTCGATGGCTTTGCCTTTGGACAATTCCATAACCAGTGGCAGTTCCGCGGCAATGAGCATGAATGTTGCGCCAAAAAGAGTATCCTGGCGCGTGGTGAATATTTTGATAGACTTGTTGGAGCCGATAAGCGGGAAATCTACTTCACAACCGTAACTTTTTCCGATCCAATTTTTCTGCATGGTGAGAACTTTTTCCGGCCAGCCGGGGAGCTTATCGCAATAGTCCAGCAACTCCTCGATGTAGGCGGTAATTTTGAAAAACCATTGATCCAATATTTTTTCATTCACTTCCGTAGAGCAACGCCAGCATAAGCCGCCTTCCACCTGTTCGTTAGCCAGCACTGTTTCGCATTTGCCGCAGTAATTGACAGTGGAACGTTTCTTGTAGGCCAGGCCTTTTTCATACATCCAGAGAAAAAATAGCTGTTCCCAGCGGTAATATTGCGGTTCGCAAGTTGATATTTCCCTATCCCAATCGTAGCTGAAGCCCATTCTTTTGAGCTGTATCTTCATGTGGGCGATATTGTCGTTCGTCCACTTGGAAGGGTGGATTTTGTGCTCGATAGCGGCGTTCTCCGCGGGCAGGCCGAAGGCATCCCATCCCATCGGATGTAAAACGTTGTAACCTTTCATGCGTTTATAACGGGCAACGACATCGCCGATGGTATAATTGCGCACATGCCCGATATGGATTTTGCCGGATGGATAGGGAAACATTTCCAGCAAATAATATTTTTTCTTTTGCGGATCTTCAGTGACCTTGAAAGTTTTTTCTTTGTCCCACTTTTTTTGCCATTTTTCTTCAATCTGACGGGGATCGTACTTAATGTTCATATCGGACTCCGGAGTGAATAATCGATGATTTGTCTAACATATCGGCAGCATGAGCGCAATGCCTTTATCTGATACCAATTCTAAATCAAAGCGCTATTTTTGTTGGCAGCGAAGCCCGGCGTATAACCTGAAGGTCACACGTGCCTGGGTCGTTGTCGGCTTCCTCAACGTAT
>DLME01000250.1:0-723 GCA_002479215.1 Syntrophaceae bacterium UBA7544 | reverse complement strand
GCCGCCTCAATATCATCTTTGATCGGAAGCGCTTCCCCTTTTAGGGGGCGCATAATAAATAGAACCCTACATTACCGAGAATTTTCGCCAGCATGGCGGAAACTTCCTTTAGAAATGGTATAAAAGACAATTTTTAGAATTGAAAATAGTTTCTTTGGAATGCTGAAAAAGTACGTAACCGCGGAAACGCGACTGGTGTAACGATGTGCGTAACCCGCGCCGCCACAAACCTTTGCAAAAAACACAGCGGCTATTCGACGTCGGGTTGACGCGATTGTTATGGCCTCTTATCAATGCTTTCTATTTTTCTTGATATCAAACGCCCTTCTAACATCTTACGATTTATTTCTTCGTCGTAGCGAAAATAGATCAAGGTGACATCATTTTCTGCGCATAAGTCGGCTTTCCGTTTATCGCGCGATTGCGTTCGTGAGAAGCCTTCTTCGCCGCCAAAAAATGGCACTGGCTCATAATGCTGAAGTCCTTGATATTCAATCGCAAGTTTCAGGCCTGGAATGAAGATGTCGAGCCGTTGCAGACCCAGCCAGAGTGGGCGTGCTTCATGAATAATTTTTTCATTTGGGAATATGCTCTGTATCATTTTTAGTAATTCAAGTTCGGAAATCCAGCCTTCACCGACACGAGGAATTCCAAGTATGTCACGTAACTCATTTTCAGCTTCGCGTTTATCAATGCCTTTCTCGATAGATGTACGCTCAATAT
>DLME01000126.1:15862-22854 GCA_002479215.1 Syntrophaceae bacterium UBA7544 | reverse complement strand
TCCCGCGTGCGAAGCTTAGCGGGACAATATAAATATTCTTGGTATAATGCCCCGCAGCGAGCTTTTGGGGTTTATACTCGTGATTTGGCCATGTGGTTCTTTGTTTATTTTCTTCTGGGTGCAGGGTAGCCCTGCTCGCTACAAAAAATATGCGTCCGGATTTTTGCCAGACATGACTTCCGGCCCAGTATAAGCACCTTCCCATTCCTCTTGATCGCCAAAAAACGGTTCGGATAAAGATCTGTAAAACTAATGACTATAACTGGAAATCATCACTTCAATTTTAAGTCGTTGCGTCTCAAGGGCGCCCGCGCGTAACGGGCGCCCTCAAGCAAACATTGAGCTGCTTGCCGCGCCCGGCCGGGTTGTCCTGACAGAGCCGCAATTCGCCCCGGCGATCACTTTTGAAAGTTGTAGATCGCTTGTATTGCTTCACTCTCAGTCTCCGTATACTCCTTTCCATCGGTTTCTAATAAGCTACCATCAGGCAGTTGTCTATTAACCAAAAACTTCATCGCATTTTGAATAGCAGTAATAACATTACTATCACTTGAGTTTATTTTCAGCAAAACCATAATTGCATAGGCTGTTGTCTCTATATCACTTACTGGGTCTTTTTCAGCTAAAAACTCTCCAATACCAGTATTAGTACCTTGGGTAGTAAGTTGACTTGCAAGTAATACAGATAGAAGTGCATCTCTTTTATCAAGATGCAGTCCTGTTGTCGTGAATGCCTCAATAGCTCCAGTTAGCCCAAGATAATAATCCATTTGACTAGCATTAGATATGTCAATAATTGGAGGTGCTCCAGAATAGAGTGAATTGTAGATTACCTCTGTCATTGCTGCTGCGTCCGCATCGAATCCTTGTCCTGGAAAATAATTATTCAATGTAAGTAATCCTCGAACATATATATTTATATCCCAGGAACTTCCAGCGCCACCTGACCAACCAGTGAGAACCCATGTTGCTATTCCTGCTGCTGACCCATTTCCAAAATTAGGATTAGCCACAGTCGCTTGATACCATGTCTTTGCAAAAGTAGCATATTTTGGATCTCCAGTAACATTGGAAAGATCCACCAAAAAATAAATATCGGCTCCTCTTATATTATTTCTTGTATATCCATTAAGTCGAGTAGTTTGTGTTGAGTTAAAAACTAGTAAATTGTATGTCTTAACGCATGAATTAAAGTAAGTACTGTTTTGAGTAACTTTATACGCATCCAGAACTCCTTGTGCTGTGACACTAATTGTATTAGGATGATTTGTTGAGACCGTATCAGTAGTTTTGCTTGGCCAATAGTATCCTCCATCAGTATCTTGGTTTAGCAGCAAATTATTTGCTCCGCTGATTATTGTTCCTATAAAAGGTATATCTGTTGTACTAACAGGTGGAGTCGTTCCTAAACTTTCTGTAGGTGCTTGTACTATAACAGCGCCAGTAAAAGAATTAGTAACCGTTACCGTCGTAGTTCCTCCAGAAGTAGTTACGACTACCGTTATCTGATCAAGTACCTTATCGAGTTGGGTATTATTTGCTACAAAGGGACTACTAATTGGATTAAGATTCTGAGCATTATTTGCTGCGAGAATAGGTCCTAATATAGTTTGTAAGTTTGTTATTGCTGTATCAAGCTCTTCATTTGTAACGGGATGTGCTGCGGGATCACCATAGACACTAGCCGGATCAATGTCTCCGGCTGCGGCCGCAACTATCACGTTTGTGAGCGGATTGATATTCGCAATACCGCTTGACGATGTAGTTACAGAATACAGCAAATAGTCGGTTGATCCGACATGTCCAACTGCAAGCAGATAGAACGGCGGCCTAAGACCCGTCACATTAAACGAAAATGAGCCGTCCGCCCCGATCGGTTCGGGCCCGATAACATGATTTGCGCTGTCTTTCAAATACGCGTTCCCGATGATCGGAGCGCCCGCCGCCGCAACGCCCGAAATGGTGGCGGAAGACAGCGAGCCCCCCGCTGCAACACCCGCCTCATCGCCGCTGCTGCTGCAACTAACCAACACAATGACAAACATGCTGACGATAGCAACTGCTACCGATAGATGATACAATTTTTTACAAGTTTTCATATGTTACCGTCTCCTTTTAATAAATTTTTTGAGCAATAATTGATATTAATAGGGATGATGGATAGGAATGTCAATAGCACGGTTTCAAAAGTCAACAGATCTTCAAAAAGTCAATAGAATTTTCTGCAATTTTTTCAAAAAAATCGTGGAAAACACCGAGGAAAAGAAAAAATAATCCGCTTGAGGCAAGATATCTTCTCGAAATAGCAGCTAATTTTCAGAAGCTGAAAACACTTTCATTAAGGCCAGGCAAGAAATTGCTTACACTAATGTTTTCCCCATTGAACGCATTTACCGCGATGTTCGCCTGGCTTCAATTTGGACAGGCACCAGCGAAGTTATGTCCATGATCACGGCTCATGAATAGTACCTTGAATATTTTCAGGAAAAAGCAAAGGGCAAAACCCGCGACCATGAACTAGACGCCCCTGAAGCTTTTGATGAAGAAAAATTTATGACGATGATAATATGTGGAAAAAGGGCTGGCAAGAAAAAGCTGTTGAGAATCTGCCGCCTGGCCGGCGATAAAATTTTTTAATGCGGCTATACAAACCATTTGACCAAATCCATTCATTTTATTATATTTAGCAACCAACAGTGTTGGCTTGGAGAATGTGCCAATATTTTGCTATGCTATAAATCATTATTAAGGGAGGTTCAGACTATGTCTAAATCAAGAGACGCAAAGAAGGATGCGAAGAAAAAACCAGCCAAAACAGCAAAAGAAAAAAAGGAAGCCAAAAAAATGAAGAAGGCAGCCAAAGCCGGAATATACAATCAGATTGACGGGTAACAATAATTTCCGCCTTAAAGGGCGAGCTGATTGGCATGCGGCCGGCTTTAAAAAAATAAATCGCTACTCCTTAAGTTAATGTGGATAGGAAGAGGAGGTTGTGCTTTTTTCAGAGGCGTTGGGCTGTAATTTGTTTTTTATTGCGGTTAATCTTGGCATAACGGAGTTATCGTGAAAATTAAATTTCTCGGGGCAGCAAGAGAAGTTACCGGCTCTTGTTTTATTATTGAAACGGATAAGGCAAGATTCGCCGTTGACTGCGGTATGCATCAGGGTAACGATGAAATGGAAAAACGCAACTGGGATGTCGACATATATGAACCTGAGCGTATTGATTTTATCCTGATTACTCATGCCCATATTGATCATTCGGGATTACTCCCCCGTATTGTGCAGAAAGGATTTCGCGGCCCCATTTACGCAACAGAGCCCACAGGAGACCTGGTGAAAATATTGCTGCTCGACAGCGCTCATATTCAAGAGGTAGAGGCCGGCTGGAAAATAAAAAAAATGCAGCGCAGCGGCGGAAGCCCGGATGTTAAGCCTCTTTATACGGTAAAAGACGCCCAAGCGGTGGCCCCTTTAATTAAAACCAAAACTTACGAAAGTATCTTTAGCCCCGGCAATGGAATAAAGGCAAATTTCCGGGATGCCGGCCATATTTTGGGAGCGGCCATACTGGAATTATTTATTGAAGAAAACGGCGCAACCACAAAGTTGGTTTTCTCCGGCGATATCGGCCGTCGCCATCAATTATTAATGGAAGATCCCAGCACAATAAGCGAGGCGAACTTTCTTTTTATGGAATCAACTTATGGCAACCGCAATCATAAGGGCGAGGAAGACAGTTTAAATGAACTGGCCGAAGCGATACAATACAGTTACTCCAGAGGTGAAAAAGTCATCATTCCCGCCTTTGCTGTGGAAAGGACACAGGAAATTCTTTATTCCCTGCATCTTTTGTCCATGGCCGGAAAGTTGCCTAAAGACATGCCTGTAATTCTGGATAGCCCCCTGGCAATTCAGGCGACAGAAATATTCCGCCGCTACCGCTCATACCTTGATGAAGAAACACAGGACCTTTTGAAAAAGGGTGAAGATCCTTTGGATCTGCCGCAGCTTCAGTTTTCATCGACAACCGAACAATCGATGCAAATTAATAAATTAAAGGGATCGGCAATTATTATTTCCGCCAGCGGTATGGCTAATGCCGGCAGGATTAAACATCATCTGCGGCATAATTTGTGGCGTCCGGGAGCCAGTATCGTTTTTGTCGGTTTCCAGGCGGAGGGAACCCCCGGCCGCAGGATAGTGGATGGCGCGAAGACAATTCGTCTCTTTGGTGAAGACATTAGCATAAAGGCCAAAGTATGGACCATCAGCGGTTTTTCCGCGCATGCGGGCCAGGATCAGTTGTTGGATTGGCTGGGACATTTTCAGAGTAAAAAAATGCAGATATTTTTAGTTCACGGTGAAATCTCCGTACAGGAATATCTGGCTTCTTTAATCAGGGAAAGATTTGGTTTTGCTGTAACAATACCGGAATATCTGGAAGAAATACGTCTAAAAGTCGGCGCTAAGCTGGAAGAAGTTAAACAGCCTAAGGTTGAAGAGAAGCGAATTGACTGGGATTTGTTATTAGGTGATTTGGAATCAAAAATTTCTCATCTCCAAGGCCTAAAGAAAAAGCTCCAAGCACTGCCTTTGAGCAAACAAATGGAAATCAGGGATACCTTGCGGGAAGCGAATCACAATATTAATGAGATGAAAGATGAGATTTAACACCTTTTATCCCCGGATGAAAAATTAGCGCCATTTTTTCGATTGCATCCACAATACGCGGCGATGCCCGGCTGATCAAGTCGGTATCAATAGGATAAATTCTATTATTATCTACCGCCGGTACTCCTTTGAATTTTTGCCAGAAGCTTTTTCCCGCCGCAAATTCTTTGTCTCCGGCCATCGGCGCAAAAAGAATTATATCCGGCGATGCTCCCATGATACCCTCCGCACTGTAGCGGGGATAGCGGGCGGTGTCGAGACCCGCAACATTAATGCCTCCGGCTCGCTCGATTACTTCATTGATTAATGTGCCTCTGCCGGCCGTAATAACGGGCTCCAACCCAATCTGAAAAAAAACCCGTGGTTTACTTTTGTGATTTATTTGCGCCGTGATATTGTTTAATCTCTTTTGAAGTTTTTCTACCAGTTTACTGGCGTCCTTTTCCCGATTTGTTATTTCACCGATATGTAAAATACTTTTCAGGATACCATCGGTATCGGAGGGATTGGTTACATAGACGGAAAGGCCGATTCTTTCCAATTGTTGTATAGTTTCTTTTCTGTTGCCGTCAGCGGTGGCAATGATTAAATCGGGTTTCAGGGAAACAATCTTTTCTATAGATGGATTGGTGAATCCGCCGACTCGTGGTTTCTGACGCGCCTGCGGCGGCCAATTACAAAAAGTGGTTACGCCCACAATTTTATCGTCAAGATTTAGCGCCCAAAGAGTTTCCGTTATTCCCGGAGCAAGGGAAACAATTCTTTGCGGAGACTCTTTAATATTTATCTTGCGGCCGATCTCATCGGTTACTGTCCCGGCCGAAGTTTCACTTACAAAAAAGAACGTCAAAATAATAAGTAAAGTATTATTAATAATTTTTAATTGTTTGCGCATTATTATTATAAAAAACCGTTTTTCTTCTTTCAGTTTCTTCTGCTTATTTTGGCTGGAGGGAAAAATTGTCAGTCCATAATTTTATACCGGAAGGAAGCCAATATATTCAAGCGCGAAAGGTTATATTGCTCCGGCAAGGGATCGAACGGCGCGGCGGCTTTGACTACGTCCAGCGCTCCTACATCGAGTTCTATAGCCCCGGAAGAAGACACAAGGGTTGTTGCGGCAAGGGTACCGCTGGCATCAATGGATAGTTTTACCAGAACAGTGCCCTCTTCATTTTTTTTGAAAGCTTTTTCGGGATATTTCCAAATCCGGAGAATCTTTTTTTTGATCTTAACCAAATAAGCGGCATACTTTACATCCACACTGCCGAGTTCAACGGTTTCCTCCCGCCAACCGTCATTGACAAGGACATCTTTCTCTTCTTTACTCTTGGACGGCTTTTTTTCTTCATCCTTTTTTTCTTCTTCTTTCTTCGGTTGTATTTCTGTTTCCGGCTCTTTGATATTTACGGTAATTATTTCCTCGGCGCTAATATTTTCGCGCAAATCAATCATGCCTGTCACTGTGATTAACACCAGATGCCCGACAAACGATATTAGCACCGGCCATAATATGACTTTTTTTGTATCCATATTATATCACTTTCGAGTAATCATATACGGCAATTGCCATAAAATCAACTATATGATAACGATGCTGAGAAATTAGATGTTAGAGAAAGCGGCTGTTAAATGCAAAATTATTATGCTTTCATGAAAATTGCGCTGGAGGAAGCCGAAATCGCGTACGGCGAGGGCGAAATACCAGTTGGCGCTGTATTGGTGAGTGAAGGCCGTGTTTTAGCGCGGGCACACAATTCACCCATTACGAAAAATGATCCTTCGGCGCACGCGGAGTTACTGGCCTTAAGACAAGCGGGAGAGACTACCGGCAATTACCGCTTGGTAGGCGCGGAACTTTACGTCACTCTGGAGCCTTGCATCATGTGCGCGGGCGCAATCATTCAGGCCAGACTCTCCAGAGTAATTTTCGGGGTACGTGATCCCAAAAACGGCGCCGTTGTATCATTGTATAAAATTTTAACCGATGAGCGACTGAATCATCAGGTAGAAATAACAGAAGGTATTCTGCAGGAAGAATGCGGGGCACTTTTGAGTAGATTTTTTCGCCAAAAGAGGGTAACATCCCGCCCGCTTCGGACAGATAATTAACCGGAGAAATACCGAAGTGGTCGTAACGGAACGACCCGCCCAGGCATTTCCAGCGTGCCGGACGAAATCATTCGTTGGAATATAATTTGTTGCATTAGAAATGTTTAATAAGATAAGTGGAGAGATACCGAAGTGGTCGTAACGGGATCGACTCGAAATCGATTTGGGGGCCACAAGCTCCCACGGGGGTTCGAATCCCCCTCTCT
>DLME01000126.1:0-15806 GCA_002479215.1 Syntrophaceae bacterium UBA7544 | reverse complement strand
CGAATCCCCCTCTCTCCGCCAGAAATAGATATGGAGACGTAATACGTTACGCCTCTATGGTTAAAAAATATTGGAATAACCGGAGGGATGTCCGAGCGGCTTAAGGAGCACGACTGGAAATCGTGTGTATGCCCACAAAGGTGTACCGGGGGTTCGAATCCCCCTCTCTCCGCCAGTTAAAGCCGATTTTCAGTGGCCAAAGTCGTATTTTACTCGCCCCCGTCAGTAATAAAATCAAAAAAATTAGCCATAAACAAAACAGACCATGAATTATCTCTATATTGTAATATTATTTTGACTTAAAGAAGTTAGTTCGCTTATAATCGCGTCATATGCCATTGGCACACGTAAGGAGGTAGACAATGCCTTGGTGTGAAGTGTGGATAAATCTTACGATCAATTTGGCTGCTGGTGTCATAATTTTTTTGGTTGGATTCTTTTGGCCATTAATTCCAAAATCAGTCCGCACCTACCGGCTAAAGATGTTTTTCGGGGCTTCTGTTCTCTCAAGTCGTTTTGCGATTGTTTATGGTACACTGCAAGACACACGCCCTAGATTTGACTCACATGGTAATCCTCTTGCTCGTTTCCAAAAGCAGTTTCATGATGGGAGAGTCATTAACATTTCTGGGCCATTTAACAACATAGTAGGTGATTGTGAAATCCGCGCATCTAGCTACTTGGCTCAAAACATCGGAAAGGCCAAAGAAGAAATAATAGGTATTCTGAGCGACATCGAGGCATACAAAGATCTCAATTACACAATGATTGCCCTTGGAAGTCCCTCTTCAAATGACATTTCGGGCTTTGTGATGAGAGAACCGTCGAACAAGTTTTTCCAATTCGGTCAGACTGGGCCTCAGACCTTTATTGAATCCATGCAAGACAAGAAGCAATATTTGGGCTTTCAGCCACCAGTAATAAAGGATTGTGCGGTGATACTCCGAATTAGAAACGTCCGTTTCCCTAAGTACTTTCTTTTTGTTTGTGCTGGTCTGGGTGAATGGGGAACGTCGGGTGCGTCTTGGTATTTAGCGACACATTGGGAGCAACTCTACAAGGAATTCAAGCAGGATGATTTTGCAATCCTTGTTGAGGTCGATAGAAGTTCTGATACTTCCGCGAATAGAATTGTCAGCGCAAGATAGTTCGCGCCAACGGCATAAAAATAAAGTGGCTAGGTACAATTTAAACAATTTCAATTTGTGCGCACGTTTAGGATGAAAGGTTGCTTTTCCCAGATCACCAAGGCAAGAGGGTCACATCTGTTGCTGGATTCAGAGGCGGAGGAAATGCTGTAGGATAGGATAAAAGCAGACAACCTCGATTAGGTAAATACTAAAAAAATCAAAGGGAAAGTAGAATGGATTTTTTCAATGAGAATGAAATTAAACAGCTTTCTGAAATAGCCGGCAAAACTTATCATATTTCTAATACAAAACATCAAATAATTACTGATGCCCTAAAAAATGGACTATGGGATAAGACATATTTTTGGGCCGACGAAATATGCAAGAAGTTAGATGCGTTTTCGTTTATTTGTAAAAAAGTATGGAGCCAGAGAGGCTGGGAGGATGGTCAAAGAGTATCGACATTCAAACCTTATACATGGGCGAAGATTTTTAAAACAGGCGATGAAAGTAAGGATATTTATTTTACTGTAGGTGCTGATGGTGAGACGGAGGCCTTGGTTTATAAACTCGATTATCAATTTTCAGGTAATAAATACCTCACTGATTCACAAAAAGAGATATGTGAACGATTAATAAAGGCCTCTAAAGCTTCATGGATGCAAATCAATGCTGCTGATTTAACAAACTACAGCTGGAAAAAATTGATTAAAGAAACAATAAATTTTATTAAAGCGTATGAATCTTTCTATAATCAGGTGATGGAATATGTTTGGCCAACTGTGGAGAGAAGAGTTTCTCGTTTAGCATGGAATGCAAATGGATGGGTTTTACCTTCAGGCAGATATGGGAAGAGTACCAGTGAAGATTCGCACGAAGCAAAATACGGTTACGGCCATGAAGAATGGCTTTTTGATACGAGTAAAATCATAGATGGATATCACTATGGATTTTTAGAACCTATAAGAAAAGAACAGGATACCTATGCAAATAAAACTTATAACGTTTGGCTTTATACAATTAATGGAGTTACAAAAAAACGCTATTGGATTGGAATATTGAAAAACGTTGAAGTTATCAATGGTGTTTTGGCAAACAACATAAAAGAAATTTACACAAAAAAAGGCTGGTTGCAAGAAATGGAGGAACAGATAATTGCTTCCGGCGCTAATCATTCAGGTTTTTCTGACTGGAAAGGTATTGATTTGTTTAATATCCGATACAAGATAGAAAACCTGGACGTCAATGATCCCTATTACGAACTTTCCAATAATCACCCGATCTATGATCAATCGCGTTATGTCTTTATGTTTTATAAGGACAATTTTGGTGTTGGTTCAGAAAAAGGCCAAGCATTTATTTTCATTCCACCGCAAGATGAAAATCAATCAACTGATAATAATGAACCAGATAGAAAAACTTATATTCGTGAAGCAAAGGCAGTTGAAATAGAATATCTGCATCGAGATATTCAGAAAAAGCTTATCAAAATTTTAAAGAATAAATATGGCAGTAAAAATGTTACTCCCGAGCATAAAGTTTTGGGAACAAAAAAAGTTGATATTGTCGCTAAAGTTAACGACAGCTCATTAATATTCTATGAAATAAAAGCATACAATGCTGTAACAATAAACATCCGAGAAGCAATTGGTCAATTATTTGAATATTCGTATTGGCCTGATAAACATAATGCAAAAGAGCTGATAATCATAACTCAAAAACCTCCTGATTTTGAAGAAGCTGTCCAGTATATTCAGCATATTAGAAAGATGTTCAATATACCATTGTACTATCAGTGGTTTGATATACAGACAAATTCTTTGTCAGAAAAATATTGAAAAAAGATAAAGGGGACGAGTACAATTTCAATTCATTCGTTTATAAATAAAGCTATACATTATTGCGCAAAAGGGATGGACTGAATGAGAGAAATATCCGCTATTTTATTTAATGACTTTGAAACTCTCGATGTATTTGGTCCGATTGAAATATTTGGAAGATTAACAGAACATTTCCATCCGCAATTCTATTCTCAAAATGGAGGAATAATTACAAGCAGTCAAAATGTCCAGGTTGTTACAAAACCTATGTCAGAAATAAATTCAGATAATTATATTCTTTTTATACCGGGTGGAATAGGCACAAGAGAATTGATCAAAGATGAAAGCTTCATAAATAATTTAAAGTTACTATCACAGAAAGCGGAATATATATTAACTGTCTGTACCGGATCTATATTATTCTCCAAAACCGGATTATTAAATAATAGAAAAGCAACATCCAATAAAAGAGTATTCTTCTGGACTACGAATGAATCGCCCGAAGTAATTTGGATAAAAAAAGTGCGTTGGATAAGAGATGGTAATATATATACCAGCTCCGGTGTTAGTGCCGGAATGGATATGACATTAGGATTTATTTCTGATTTATTAGGTTATGAGATAGCGAAACAACAAAGCATAGAAATTGAATATGATTGGAAAGAAAATTCGGCGTGGGATCCATTTTCAGAATTGTATTAATGTAATCTTTGCGGCACTGCGTACAACATAGCGTATGTGCTTCGCTTTTAAAGGTATATAAAATGATAGCTTTATAAAAAATTATTGTCTTAAAATATGAATGTTAAATTTCCAGGAGAAAGGAGGAATTTATGTTATTTTTAAAACATGTAGAATACGAAATTGACGATAAAGCCAAGTTGAAAGGTTTGCTGGCACATGCAAAAGAAACCATATCACAAGTTAAAGGTATCACATATAAAAACATTTATTTTGTGAAAGATAAAAAGGAATTTGTATTATTTTTGGAATGTGAAAATGAGGCAAAATATCTAGAATGGAGAGAAATATGCCCTCCCCCACCAGGAGCTAAAGATTGGCATGAAGTTTTATTAACAAGAAAAGAATATTTCTCTAAGTAGAGTTGGCTTCGGGCAATTTCGCACAACAAAGTATAGCCGCTTCGCTTCCTGACGGGGCACTTGGCACATCAACCTTAGGGTGGAGTCGGCTATGATTGAGACGTGTGCAAATAATGCGTTTTAAATTTATTTAAGGAGGGAACATATTATGATTCTTATGCCCATTCCCGACATTGATTTTGATCCCAGTGAAACGAGCATTCCCTGGAAAGTATTGCATGATAATAATATTGACATAACTTTCGCCACTCCATCGGGACAACCGGGCAAAGCTGATCCGAGAATGTTAACTGGAAAAGGGCTGGGGATTTGGAAAAAATTGTTGATGGCCAATGATGATGCAATAAATAACTATGCTCTGATGGTAAAAGACAAAGAATTCAATAATCCTATAAAATATGATGACATTGATCCGAAAGACTTTTCAGGAATAATACTTCCGGGCGGTCATGCTCCCGGTATGAAGACATATTTAGAGTCAAAAAAATTACAAAATATTATTGTCAGATTCTTTGAAAAAAATAAACCGATAGGTGCAATATGTCATGGTGCCTTATTGGTTGCACGAAGCATTAATCCCAGAACCGGAAAATCCGTAATATATAATTATAAAACGACATCATTGCTAAAATCACAGGAATTGTCCGCCTATTATCTTACATTTATCTGGCTGGGGAGCTATTACAGAACATATCCGGTAACGGTTGAAGACGAAGTTAAATCTTTTTTAATCGATAAGAATAATTTTTTCAGGGGTAATTCGGGGTTAATCAGAGATTCAATTAATGACACAAGCCATAGTTTTTCAGTTCGTGATAACAATTATTTATCAGCTCGTTGGCCGGGTGATGCCTACCATTTTTCCTTTGAGTTTTTAAAGTTAATAAAATAACACAGATCTACCACCGGTTATTCATCTGTTGAAAGTTTTTGTCCAACTGGGCTCTGGATGCCTTGATAAATCCTTCCGACATTCCATAACCTATTTCGAATACATCGTTTTGGAAGCCTTTCATTACCGCGGCCACAAATTCCTCAGGCGTGAGACCCGCTTTAAAATTGCCTCTTTTGACTCTTCCCTCCGGGTTTAATTCCGTATCCACCGCCGGGGGAACCATCTCAAAAACTTTGATCGCTTGATTTCTGAGCTGATGCCTGAGAGCCAGGGAAAAAGCGTGGAGCCCGGCTTTGGTCGCGCTATATACCGGCATTCGGGCCATAGGCACAAAACCCAACCCGGAGGAAACATTAATGATGGCCGCTTTTTTCTTTCCGGTCAAATACGGAATAAACAGCCCAGATAGAACTATCGGCGCTTCCAGGTTGATTTTGATTTCACTTTCTCCGGCCATAAATTCGTCAATACCTTTCGTGAGATCAATATCCCTTTGGACGCCGGCATTGTTAACCAGAATGTTTAATTTTTTAAAATTAGCAGTTGCCCATTTCACCAGTGTCTTGCGGTCAGCTCCATCAGCAACATCACATACCTTGATATGGAGATCAGGATGTTTCTTTTGAGCCTCGAGAAGTCTTTCTTTCCTGCGGCCGCAAATGATGACTTCATTTCCCGCTTCCAGGAAAGCTTCGGCCATCGCATAACCAATACCTGTTGCCCCACCCGTAATTAATATGGTATTTCCTGAAATCTTCATTGGCAATTTCCTCCATTATTTTTTAACAGGATAACCAACTGTCTGAGCAAAGAGTATCCGCTGGTGAGCACACAGATTTAATTTTGCTGCCAGAGCGGATTTATTGCAATTATGGAACCATGAGGCAAGCCCCAGAGAAGCAGCAAACAAATAAACGTTCCCGGCAATGAGGCCTGTATCGACATAATAATATGACTTTTGAATTTCCGGATCTTGCAGTCCGGGTTCCTGAAAGCCGGATGTATGGGAAAGTTTATTAACATCCACGATATAGATAAGACGAACCGGAGCCTTCGCTCCAACGCTAGGCTGGCCTTGACCCAGCGCCATGGGGCGCAGATCACCAGCAACAACCGGATCCAGCCGATGATGAAACGCATCATACAAATAAGTTCCTTCCTGCAGAGCAACATAAAGATCAATTTCCTGGGAGTTACTTGCTGACGCGGCAGTTCTTCCGGAAATTCCAATTAGGACTTTTTTACGATTTACTCCACATGCCGACCAGAGGAGATTGGAAAGCACTTGCAAAGAAAGTTTTTTATCACTTATTTCACGGATAGTTTTTCTTTGCCGTAATGCTTTTAATACTGATTTACCGTGATTATATGTCGGTCTTGGCAGTTTGATCGGTAACGGCGTCTGTGCAGAAGTAGGACATCCAAGTATAAAAGCGGTTCGAGATTCGTTTTTCTTTCTTTTGTGAATCATCAAATCCTCCTTTCTATTTCAGCATACGGTACAATGAATAAAGAACATAATAATTAATTGTTATTTTTTCAAATATAAATTTTGCACTACCAATTAATCAGCCGGTATTACTGAAAATACTTAAAATTCATATCCTGCTGTTATTTAAGAAGAAAATAATAAAAGCTGATTGCATAATGGTCGTATGTGATAATTATAATGCCTGCGGAAAATCTACCGAAAAAATTTGAGTTGATTCCTGTTCATTTATCAATTAAGAGTTTTGCTGAAGAATTTGTTTTTGTAAAAAACTATGGCTGGGTCCCGTACAATGGAGGCTTGTGAACCCCGTCAGGTCCGGAAGGAAGCAGCGGCAGCAATGTTCCGCCGTGTGTTGCGGTAAACCTGGCCACCAGATATACCAATTCTCTTTTTTTGGCTAACTTTGTTGGCTGCGTCAGTCGGCTTCCTCAACGTATTCGTAATACGCCTGCGGAGCCTCCTCCTTGCCGCCTTGTTATCCTTTGAAAGCGAACAGGTATAAATATAGAGCGACTTTGCAGTAAATTTAGGAGTTCAATTGGAATATCTAGTCTTAGCCCGAAAATTCCGCCCGCAGTCTTTTGAGGACGTCGCCGGTCAGGAACATGTCGTGAAAACTCTGAGAAACGCTATTGCCCAGGGTCGCGTTGCTCATGCGTTTCTTTTTAGCGGGCCGCGCGGCGTCGGCAAAACCTCGGTTGCGAGAATCCTGGCTAAATCGCTCAATTGCGAAAAAGGCCCGACGGCTATTCCCTGTAATGTCTGCTCCAATTGCCGCGGAATTACCGATGGCTCTTCATTAGACGTGCGCGAAATTGACGGCGCTTCCAACCGCGGAATTGACGAAATTCGGGAGCTGCGGGAAAATGTCAAATTCGCTCCGGCGGCCTCCAGATACAAAATCTATATTATCGACGAAGTACACATGCTGACTCGCGAAGCTTTCAATGCGCTTTTGAAAACACTGGAAGAACCGCCGTCCCATGTAATTTTTATTTTTGCGACAACCGAAAGCCACAAAGTTCCCGCCACCATACTTTCCCGTTGCCAATGTTATGATTTTCGTCGAATATCGCTGAAAGAAATAATCGCTAATCTGGGCAAGGTGGCCGCGGCGGAAGGAATTCAAATAAGTTTGGCCGCTCTTACCTGGATTGCCGAAGCAGGCGACGGGAGTATGCGCGACGCGCAAAGCATATTTGACCAAATCATTTCCTATGCCGGAACAAATATTAAAGATGCCGATGTGGAGGAAAACCTGGGGCTTACAGACCGGAAATATCTATTCGTCCTTTCCGAATCCGTTTTACAGCACAATGCGGGTGCTTGCCTGAATATCCTTGAAGAAGCATATTTAGCCGGTATCGACATGAAGCATTTTTATCAAATGCTGCTCAAGCATTTCCGAAATTTGCTGTTGGTTAAAATTGCCGCCACTGCCAGTTCTTCTTTTGATATCGCGCCGGAAGAAATTGAAAAACTGAAAAAGCAGACCAAAGACGTATCACGTGAAACTTTACAGCGCCTGGCGGAAATTTTAATCGCCGAAGAAGAAAGTTTTCGCCGCAGTCAGGAGTCGCGGATGAAATTGGAAACTGTATTGGTCAAAATGGCTTATCTGGAACCGATAATTCCCCTGGGTGAAATTATGGCTACAATTGAAGCTATCGAACAAAAACTTCGCCAGGGTTTGCCTGCAGCTGCCGGCAATATGGGACCGCAACTGGCAACAAATAAACAGGTAAAAGAAATACCTGCGGATTACGGTGCTAAAATCAATATTGCCGATGAAAAAAATAATGAGGATAGCTTGCTTAGTCAGAATAAGCCCACCGATGATCTGAAAACTCTTTCCGATAGTTTGAAGAAATTTATCAAAAAGGAAAACGCGATACTTGGAGCAAAAATCGAGTTCGCCGAAATTTTAAGTTACGAAAACAACTGCCTTACGCTGGGATTTCCTAAAGGCTATATATTTCTGGAAGATATTCAAGGAAAAAAGCAAAAGGACCACCTGGAGCAAATCGCCGGGAAATTTTTTCAGGCGAATGTGGCAATAAATATTGCCACCACCGAAGCTCAAAAAGTAAATACCAACGGCAACAATGGGCGCGACAAAACCAATAGTTTAAACGACATGAAACGTGAAGCGATAAACCATCCGCTTTTGCAGAAAGTTATGGACGAATTTGCCGGCGCCGAAGTAATAGAAATTAAAGCACGGACAGATAAATCCCGTTAGAAATTCTCGGGAAAATATTTTAAAAGAGGCAATACCCATCGTAGAGCGAGATGTAATATTTCTAACGGGGTAAAAAACAGGGAGGACATAAAAGAGTGCAGAATTTCGGCAATATTATGAAACAAGCGAAGAAAATGCAGGAGCAGATCGGCCAGCTCCAACAGGAATTGGAAATGAAAACCATTGAGGCACAGGCCGGCGGCGGTATGGTGCGGGTTGTCGTGGACGGCAAGTTTAAAATAGTTTCCATAAAAATTGAAAAGGAAGCAGTCAATCCCGAAGATATAGAAATGCTGCAAGATTTAATTTCCGCCGCGGTCAATGAAGGAATCCGCAAGGCACAGGAAATGGCTTCCGCAGAAATGGCAAAAATCACGGGAGGACTGGGTATCCCCGGCATGTAGGTTAATGACACCGCCAAAAGTCCATAAGCTGCGTTGCGCTTCATCTTTCGTCACTGCGACCTACGCAAAGGTAGGCCTCACTCCTCAAGATTCGTGCGCCTTGCTTCTGAAACTTTTGGCGGTGTCATTCTGAATGTGATCGTTTAGCGACTTAATTAAGATTCTATTAGGCTGTATTTATGAAAGCATACGCTCAACCCATAAAACGACTGATCGCCGAACTCGGAAAACTTCCCGGTATCGGCGAAAAAACAGCTGCCCGTCTGGCTAACTATATTTTACGCGCAACAGCGGACGACGTAAAGAAACTTGCGGAAAGCATCATTGAAGTCAAAAGAAAAATCAAACTCTGCCGGATTTGCTTAAACCTGACCGAGGGAGATGTTTGCCATATTTGTCACGATGTGACGAGGGATCATGGCGTGATTTGCGTTGTGGAAGAACCGGATGCCATGGCGGCAATTGAAGAGAGCGGAGGATTTCGAGGGGCTTATCATGTCTTGCACGGACATCTAGCGCCTCTGGACGGAATTGGCCCGGAAAATCTGCGGTTAACCGAACTTCTCCAACGAATTAACGGCGGCAAGATCAAAGAAGTGATTATCGCCACAAATCCCGATGTCCACGGCGAAGCGACTGCTTTGCTGATTATCAGGATGCTCAAAGAAAAAAAAATTAAGGTAACGCGCATCGCTACGGGCGTACCGATGGGCGGTGACTTGAAATACATTGACAAGATGACTATTTCCAAATCATTGGAATTCCGGCGCGGCATATGATACCAATTTGCTTTCTTTGGCTAACTTTGTTGGCAGCGTCGTCGGTTTCCTCACCGTATTAGTAATACGCCTGCGGAGCCTCCTCCTTGCCGCCTCGTTATCCTTTGAAAGCGAATTGGTATGATGATGGCAATGTTGCGCGTAGGAGGTGTTCGATGCGATTAAATGTATTATTGTCTATATTGCTAATTTTTATATTTACTTTGGCTGCTAATAATGTACTTGCGGAAGAGAAAAGTTGTTCTGTAACTGAAGCCATGGCAGCAGAAGAGGAAGCGAATTCTTTAAAAAGCTGGCAAGATATTTATAATTCCTACAAGAAATATAGTCACCGTGATGATGGTGCCATCGCTGAAGGTTATTCTAATTCAATTACCATATTGCTGGCAAACAACTGGGGATCATTGAAAGATTTAAAGAGACTTGTTAAAGTTGATAAAGATTCCTTAAAATTCATATTGAGACATATTGACGCAACAAATGATTCTAAAGAAATTCGAAAAGTTTATGATAATGCAAGCCAACGCTGCCCTAAGGATTCTAGCAATCTGTGCTCATTAATAAGAAAAGCAGCAGAAGATGCTCTGAAAGAATTATAGGAAATGTGGTTGTAACGTGTAGCCCAACAATAGTACACAAAGTCCCCAGCGCTGAAACCGTAATGGCATAGTGTCTTTGACGGATTTTAAATTTATGAATATGGAAAAGAAAACGAAAAAAACAGCGAAAGTGCGGCAGATAGACTGTAAGCTAATTACCACGACGGTAAAAAAACTATTTATCGAAGCCAATACTTCTCTGGGCAAGGACGTTATCGAAGCGTTACGCAAATCGCTCCCCCAAGAGGAATCGGCAACAGGCAAAGAGGTGCTGGTAAAAATAATGGAAAATGCGGATATTGCCTGCCGTAGTAAAATGCCTATGTGCCAGGATACAGGACTGGCGGTTGTCTTTCTCGAAATCGGCCAGGATGTTCATATTGTCGGCGGGAATCTACGGGAAGCAATTGACGAAGGTGTTCGGCAGGCCTACGCGGAGGGCTATTTACGAAAATCAGTTTGTGATCCGCTTACCAGAAAAAATACACAGGATAATACACCAGCGATAATTCATGTTGATATTGTCGCCGGCAACAGGCTGAAAATAATTGCCATGCCCAAAGGCGGAGGAAGTGAAAACATGAGCGCGGCGAAAATGCTTACACCCGCCGCGGGCAGCGATGGTATTAAGAAATTTGTTCTGGAAACGGTGGAGCAAGCGGGTGCCAATCCTTGTCCGCCCATTATGGTCGGAGTAGGCATCGGCGGCTCCCTGGAAGAAGCCTGCATCCTGGCCAAGAAGGCACTGTTAAGACCCGTGGGCGAAGCTAACAGTAAAGATGAGCGTTTGGTTCAAATGGAAAAAGAACTTTATACGGGCATTAACGATCTGGGTATTGGTCCGGGAGGACTCGGCGGAAGGGTCACGACGCTGGCGGTAAATGCCGAAATGATGCCCTGCCATATAGCCTCTCTGCCCGTAGCGGTAAACATTCAATGCCATGTGGCGAGGCATAAGGAAGTTATTCTCTAAGTAATGTCATTTAGGGGAATTATAATGACGAGAAATCTTATTTTGATTAAGATGTTTAGAAATAATAGGGCGCTGTTCCTCATTTCGATCATAATCCTGTATGGGCTACTTTCCACCCAAGCTACTGCCGCGAGTTTTGATTGTAAGAAGGCTGCCAGTTGGGTGGAGAAAACTGTTTGCTCTAATCCAGAACTCTCCAAACTCGATGAGGAACTGGCTAAGGCTTATCATGATGCCTTGGCCAGTTTATCTCCCGAAGGTCAGAAGGAAACTAAGCAATATCAGAAGCAATGGCTTAAAGACAGACAACCGTATTGTGAAACCAGATTGAAACTGAAAAACAGGCTTGATGATAACATTCAAAAATGTCTGAAAGAACTATATTCAGGCAGAAACGAACAGTTATTCTTCACTTTAAAAAAATTTCCCTACCGCGTATTTAGAAATGTTTATCTTCGCCATTGGGGAATTCTGAATTTTAAAGAAATTGACGCACCGGATGAAATGGAAGACAAAAATATTAGCTATCTGCAGATTGAAAATCCGTGTGATGAAAATGAGAAATTATGGAACAAGGTTGTTTTGAAAAAAGCACATGATGATTTTAAAATTGACTACGATAATGTGGAATATACCGTTAATTTTAGTAACAAACATTTAATTTCTCTTCAAATATTATCATATATGCATGGCGGCTCACATGGACTGAGGGGATTTGAATCTTTCTCCTGGGTGTTGAATGCCAAAAGGAAATTAAAAGCGTCAGATTTATTCGATAATAAAACTAATTGGCGCAAAGAACTTACAGCATTAGTATTTAAGGATCTAAAAGAAAATGAAGAAGACTTTGATGAACTTATGATTAAACCGTCTGCAATTATGGATATTGTAACCTCCGCCGATAACTGGTCAATTTCGGAAGATGGACTAGGTATTCAATTTGGTGAATACCTCTCGGGTCTAGGACCTTACACCGCAGGCGCACCATTAATTATAATAGATTGGAAGACTCTCGATCCTTACCTCAGCAAAAATGGTCATTCTCTAATCTCTGATTGAATACATAGAAATAGAGAAGTTTATATTTGATGTAAAGAAGGAAGATTAAATTTGGAAACACCACGAAAAATTAAAACACCTCTAACTGAAGAAGTTATCGCTTCACTTCATGCCGGAGATATGGTCTTGATCAGCGGCGAGGTTTACACGGCACGAGACGTCGCGCATCGTCGCCTCTATGAAGCGTTGCTGAAAGGCGAAGCTCTGCCTATTGATTTACCGAAAAGTGTTATATTTTACGCGGCTCCTACACCCACTCCGCCGGGTAAGGCCATCGGTTCAATCGGCCCAACAACAAGTTACCGAATGGATTTCTTCACTCCGAAGCTAATCGAAAACGGTCTTAAGGGAATGATCGGCAAGGGCAGCCGTTCGCCGGAAGTTATTGCAGCGTTGCAGAAATACGGAGCTGTTTATTTTGGCGCCATCGGCGGCATTGCGGCTCTTTCTGCCCGATGTGTTCAAAAAGCCGAGCTTATCGCCTACGAAGACCTTGGCCCTGAAGCCATCAGAAAGTTGATCATCGTTGATTTTCCGGCAATTGTCATTAATGACACTTTGGGAAATGATTTATATGCCCAAGCGCAGAAAAAATGGCGCGTAAATCGTTAGCCTTTTAAAAATTATATGGCGAAAATAGTTGACATAAAAATTCAAATATAATAGAAAAGCGCCTCACTTTACTTCGTAACAATTAATCCGGCAGGAGAGATTACAATGATAGAAGTTAGATGGCATGGCAGGGGTGGCCAGGGTGCGGTAACATCGGTGGAATTGCTTGCAGTGGCGGCCATTAGCGCGGGCAAGTACGCTCAAGGCTTTCCCAGTTTCGGCCCGGAAAGAAGAGGAGCGCCTGTTGCTGCTTTCAGCCGTATAGATGATAAAAAAATCAAGGTACGTTCCGGCATTTATCAACCGGACGTGGTTGTAGTGCTGGATTCCAGTTTGGTCGGCATGGTAAACGTAACTGAAGGTTTGAAGCCTAACGGCATATTGATTGTCAATACGCCAAAATCACCGGAGGAAATGAAAAAAGAACTTAATTTCAGCGGGACGACTGCAACTGTCGACGCGACAGGCATAGCGCGCAAGGAAATGGGAGTGCCCATTGCCAATACAACAATGATTGGCGCTTTATTAAAGATGATCGGCATAATGGACCTTGATGCAATGAAGGAGTCGGTGGAGCATAGGTTCGGTAGGATTGCGCAAAAAAATTTAACCGCCATGAAAAGGGCTTACGAAGAAATTAAAATCAGTAATTAGAAATTGAGGTGTTAAGATCATGACAAAGAAAAAAGGGCCTGATACCTGGCAGGAAATAACTACGGGATGCGTCGTTTTCCAACCGGGCAGCGCCAGTGAATATCATACGGGAAGTTGGCGGGCGCAAAGGCCGGTTTGGAATAATCAAAAATGCATCAAGTGCGGCATTTGTTATATCTTTTGTCCAGAAGGATGCATTCAGCAAAGCGAAGATGGATTTTTCCAGGCCAATATGGACTATTGTAAGGGATGCGGCATTTGTGCTCACGAATGCTGGCCGAGGGCAATAGCAATGACGGAGGAGGGATAAGGCATGGCTAAACGCGCGGGAATGGAAGTGGCAATGGCCGTGGCCGAAGCCGTGGGACAGTGTAATATTGACATGGCGGCTGTTTATCCCATTACGCCCCAATCGCATATTGCGGAACATCTTTCCGAACTGATAGCGGACGGAAAAGTGGATGCGGAATTCGTCACGGTGGAATCCGAACATTCGGCAATGAGCGCGGTTATCGGCGCTTCAGGCACCGGCGCGCGAGTATATACGGCAACAAGCTCTCAAGGCTTGATGTTAATGCATGAACTTTTGCCCATTGCTTCGGCCATGAGGCTGCCGATAGTGATGGGAATTGCGAACCGCGCGGTTTCTGGCCCTTTAAATATATTAAATGATCATTCCGACATTATGCCGCAGCGCGATTCCGGCTGGATTTCTATCTTTGTGGAAAACGGCCAGGAAGCGATTGATTTGTCGATACAGGCATTCAAGATTGCCGAGCATAAAGATGTATTACTGCCGGTATGCATAAATATCGACGGATTCCAGTTGACGCACATGGTGGAGCCGGTCGAATTTCCCGAGCAGGAATTGGTGGATAAATTTTTGCCGCCGCGTGAGCCCTATGCGACGCTTCATCCCGGTAAACCGGTTACTATGGGCGCTTTCGCCATGTCGGATTACTATCCGGAAATGATGAAAGCAAAAAATGAAGCTATAAAAAATTCCAAAAAGACAATTCTTGCCGTCTGGGAAGAATGGGCAAAAATATTTGGCCGTGCTTACAAGCCGGTGGAAACATATAAAGCCGAAGGCGCGGAGATTTTACTTTTGACGATGGGGTCGATGGGCGAAACAGCGGAAGTGGCGATCGATGAGCTTCGTGCCCAAGGAAAATCAGTCGGTTTGGTAAAACTCAGACTTTGGCGGCCATTCCCGTTTGAGGAGTTGAAAGAAGCGGTGAAGGAAGCGAAGAAATTAATTGTTATCGACCGAGCTGTTTCTTTCGGCGGGCCGGGTGGACCGGTTTTCTCGGAAATAAAGTCTGCCCTTTATCATGAAGAGGCGCGTCCGATGATATGCAATTACATTATCGGATTGGGCGGCCGCGACGTAGCTGTAACAGACTTTACCGGAATGATTACAAGAGTCCTCCGGGAAGACTCGAAAAAGATAGCGGACACCTGTGAATTTTGGGGAGTAAGAGAACGATGAATATTGTAGAGAATTTTGATTTATATGCCCCACGGCTGGTAACTAAAAAGGAATTGTTTTGCGCCGGTCACCGTGCCTGCCAAGGCTGCGGCGAGGCCTTGGCCGTAAGGCTCATGTGCAAAGCTCTTGGTGAAAATACCGTTATTGCTTCAGCGACCGGCTGTATGGAGATAGTGTCGAGCCTTTATCCGACGACGGTGTGGGAGGTGCCCTGGATTCATGTGGCCTTTGAAAACGCGGCGGCTGTGGCGTCCGGTGTGGAAGCCGGTCTCAAGGCGCTGCACAAAAAAGGCAGGATCGACGATCGCTATATAAAGGTTGTCGGCATGGCCGGTGACGGAGGTACAATGGATATCGGTCTACAAGCACTTTCGGGAGCTATGGAACGCGGACATGATATGCTTTTTGTCTGTTTCGATAACGAAGCCTACATGAATACTGGTATTCAGCGCTCCAGCGGTACTCCTATGGGTGCTTCCACAACGACTGCACCAGCAGGTAAAATTAGTTACGGACAAAAGACTTGGAAAAAGAACATGCCCGAAATAATGG
>DLME01000277.1:10357-12512 GCA_002479215.1 Syntrophaceae bacterium UBA7544 | reverse complement strand
AACTAACGCCGTTCCTGTATAAGCTTTAGAATATTTCGTATCCAACTGGATTGCCAGTTCAAATTCCCCCTGGGCATCGGCATATTTTTCCTGATCAATTAATTTTAATCCCGTATAAGTATGATGTTCAGGAGTATCCAGTTGACTTGTCGCCACTCTTTCCTTCGGTGCGCAGGAAACCAACAGCAAAACACAGGCAAAAAAGATAAATAGCACGAGCATCTTGCTGATTCTGATTGGACTCAGCATATAATTTCCCTTTCTTTTAAGACTTGGATGAACTCTTGAAAGAAATTTTTTTTAAATATAACCCCTATAAAAGCTAATTTGTATAATTATCTTCACCGCCTGCCGATGTCAAGCAATATTGCATATCCTTAATAATATCCCGTTTCTTTCCAGAATTTCTCCACATTCTTTTTTATTTCTTCCGAACTATCAGGATTAAACCAATTTATTTCCTTGTCGGCGGCAAACCAGGTCATCTGCCTCTTGGCGTAATGCCCGGTATCGCGATTAATTAAATGTAGAGCCTCTTCCCATTTAGATTCACCCGCTAAATATTTAATAACCTGCCTATAACCCAATGATTGCAAAGACTTAAGTTTTTCACTGTAACCTCGTCCTAAAAGATTTTCCACCTCTCTCACTAACCCTGTAGCTATCATTTTCTCTGTTCTTTGGGCAATTCTCTCCTTTAATTGCTCTGAATCGACTTGAAGACCGATTTTATAAGTATTGTAAGGATTATCCGCAAATGAATGCCTAATTTGTTTCGATATAATTGATTCGCCGCTTTGTTCCAAAACTTCCAAGGCGCGGATTACCCTGATTGTATCATTAGGCTTTATTTTTTGGGCCGCTTGCGGATCCTTCTTTTGCAATAAGCCGAAAAGATATTCTTTCCCGTGAATATCGCCAAGACGACGGTAATAATTTCTTATATTTTCATCTACTTTTGGCGTTTCGATAATTCCCTGCAGCAGTGCGCGGATATAGAGCCCTGTTCCCCCTACAACAAATACAGGCTTACGCTTCTCTGTCAATTCGGCAATGATAGCACGCGCTTTTTCGGTAAAAATAGCAGCATTAAATTCCTCGTCCGGGTCAACAACGTCGATCAAATAATGTTTAACTTTATTTCTCTGTTCCGTTGTCGGTTTTGCCGTACCGATATCCAGGTAACGGTAAACCTGCAGGGAATCGGCGCTGATGATTTCGCCGCCGAATTCTAGCGCCAGTTCAATCGCCAATCCGGTCTTGCCCGTTGCCGTAGGTGAATTAATTATAACCAAAGGCACTTTTTCCATTTTTACTTTCTTTTGAACATTCTTTCGATTTCACTGAGCGAGAATTTAATACTGATGGGACGGCCATGAGGACAAGTAAGATTAAAAGGAGTCGCTTCCAAATCACGACAAAGAGCTTCTACTTCTTCGGAAGAAAGAGAACTGTTGGCTTTGATTGCCGCCCTGCAGGCGAGCGCGGCAAATATTTTTTCTTTTTTCTCCTGCAAAGAAGAGGCACGATTTTGGTCACTTAATTGATCGGCAATATCACAAACTAATGCCCGGGCTTGTATAGAAGATAAAATTGCGGGAAGCGCTTTAACAACAATTGCATCCCGGCCGAAGATTTCAATTTCTAAACCGATTTGGCGCAAAAAATCGATGTAGCCGGGAAATAATGCTACTTGTGACGGATTTAAACTGACAACTTCGGGCATAAGCAATTGTTGACTGATAACTTTCTGTCCTTCTGCTTTTTTTAATCGCTCCAGTATTATCCGTTCATGCGCGGCATGTTGATCAAGCAAAAGCAATCCTTCATCACCCGCAAAAACGAGATAGGTATTGAAAAATTGCCCCAAATATCTGAAGTCGGTAAAAGTTATAGGTTCTTTTGCTGCGGCATCATCACTTCCGGTACTCGTTATTTTTTCCGTCACTGAACGAGCCAGTAAATCATTATCAATCGCCTTCTGCAAATTTTGTCTGGAAAATAAACCGGCAGATTTTTCTCGAATTCTTTCCGGCTTACGCGCAATTCCTGCAATGCTTGTTTTTTCCCGCGCCTCCAGCCGATAGACGAAGCTGCCCTTTACATTTCCCGCACCGGCAAGGGCCTGCGCGATTGTCTGAGAAACTAATTCATA
>DLME01000277.1:979-10286 GCA_002479215.1 Syntrophaceae bacterium UBA7544 | reverse complement strand
AACTAATTCATAAATTAAGCGCGAATCCTTAAAGCGCACTTCCATCTTAGCCGGATGAACATTAACATCAACATCGAAATCCGGCAGATCAATAAACAAAACAGCCGCCGGATAGCGCCGCGCCGGAATCACCTGACGGTAAGCGGATAGCACGGCGTGCGTTATGCTGTTATCGCGGATAAAACGTTTATTGACGAACAAAAAAATATTTTTCGAGTTGGACCGGGTAAACTCCGGATGCGAAATGAATCCCGCCAAGCTGACATTTTCCCTTTGCTCCTGGACGGCAATGCAATGAGCGGAAAAATCCATTCCCATTACCAGGGCAATTCTCTCGGATACTTCACTGGCTTGGGGTACGGCAAAGACCTCGCGCCCATTGACTAAAACTTTAAAGCGGATCTCCGGATGAGCCAACGCCAGACGGGTAACTGCGTCCAAACATAAACTCTGTTCCGTAGATTCTGTTTTTAAAAATTTCTTGCGCACGGGTATATTGGCAAATATTTTGCTGACGAATATTTGCGTGCCTAAAGGACACCCGGCAGGCGTTATTTCTTTGATTTTGCCCGCATCAATAACAGCTTTTGTGCCCTCTAAATCACCTTCCCTGCGCGTTAATAACTCCACTTGCGCAATGGAGGCAATGCTGGGCATGGCCTCGCCGCGGAAACCAAAAGACGCCACATTGTAAATATCTTCGAATTTATTTATTTTACTGGTGGCATGCCTTTCAAAAACCAGGGCCACATCTTCTTTTTCGATTCCCGAACCATCGTCAACGACCTTTATTGATTGACAGCCGCCCTTTTCCAATTCTACGCGGATATTTCCGGCTCCGGCATCAATGGAATTTTCCACCAATTCTTTGACAATGGAAGCCGGTCTCTCCACGACTTCGCCGGCAGCGATTTTATTAGTTGTTTCTTCGGATAAAATGATTATGCGCTTAGACAATATCTATTCCTCTGTGGCATTGTGCAATTATAAATAAACGGGCAGCAACAAAAAATATTTTGACCTGCGGCAATCGATTCTTTCTATATCAGAAACCATTTCTAAATCAAAGATGATATCGAGGCGGTAGTGAAACTCAAATCCCAAAAACGCAGTGATTTGGGATTTGCTAGTTGAACTATCCAGCTTAAGCAGTGGCAAGGAGGAGGCGACGAGGCGTATTATACATACGTGACCTTCAGGTTATACATTTCGCTGCTGAGACGGTGTCATTAATCCCGCTACGCTGCGCTTTCGGGATAATTCGACTTACAGATTTCAGCGTGTGACCTCTAGGTTATTCGCTTCGCTTCTGAGACGGTATCATTAATCCCGCTACGCTGCGCTTTCGGGATAATTCGACTATCAAATTTCAGTGCACTTTGTTTCTGAAATTTGAGTCTCATTAAAAAGCCGCAGCCACCAAATACCTTTGTGACTGCGGCTGTCTTTTCAAGCTTGCGCGAACTGTGATTTTTCTTTCAGTCCAGAACAATCATCACTCGGCACTGTTTCATAAAGGCGGCATCTTCCGCCGCAGCTCTTATTTGCTGAACGTCGGCATTACTGATAACGACATCGGATTTTCCGGGGCCGGTTGTTTTCAGCGCCTTCACGGTCACGGGATTTGCCGTTACTCGCTCATTGCTCTGGGCGGCAGTAAGGCTACGCGCATAACCGCTCATTCCCTGCTGCACCGCGAATTCACGGTCAACGTTGGCGGAACCGTAAATTTCTTTGCCATCTTGATCGAAGATTCGGAGCGACATTGCCGGTCGCGCTTGAATTCCGCGGGCATCAACAACTATGCCGGTATAAACAACAGGCGCAGGCGGAGCAGGAGCCGGAGGCGCGGCGGGAGTTGTTACAGTTGGAGGGGGCGCTGGTGCAGGTGCTTCCGCTGTGGAAGGAGCAGGTGGTGCCGGAGGGGCGGCTGCAGGAGGAGAAGCAGCAGCAGGCGCGGCAGGCTTTTCCTGTTCCTTTACTTCTTTGCGCCTTTCAATCGTCGCCGGTAGAACTGTTTGCGCTAAATCTCCATAAAGCGGCATTCTTAATTTAACTTCAACCGTTCCATCGGATATGTATTGTTGATCTACGACTACAGCGCCCTGCACTAGGCCGCTCACCTGCTTATTAATAACATCGCTTTCCACTGTGAAGTCTCTAACGGTGGTTCTCGAATCAACTTGAACACCTTTGGTTATTTCCAATAAATTGCGATAGGCATCTAATTTAGCCGCACGCAGAGCCCCCGGCCGCGCATTGATTTTACTGATTGATTTTTCGGCCGGAGCGCCAATGCCGGTAGCTTCAATGTAACCACCAGTCCAGTTAATAGAACCTTGATTGAATTTTTCCACCCAGTCGTTCATGCTGACTTTTTCCTGGCAGATGCCCGCTCCCGTAAAAAAAAGCAACAGGCCCAGCATTATAATTATAAATATGAACTTTGACTTCATATTATCCTCCTTTTTGAATGTTTGCCTAAACCATATATCCCGTAAAGACAAATTAAACGCTCTTTAACTCGTCATTAAAGTAACAAAATCCAGCCTGTGTTGCAATAGGAATTAATGCTTACTTTTTTATTATATTTCGTTGCTGAAAACACCTACAAGTCAACAAGCATGATGATTAAAATATTTTGAGTATTTGCGTTTGGAATGATTGATCTAACAGTTAAGTTCAGTAGCCACTGAAGGTGGTCTGCTTGAACAAATGTGTTAGCCTGAAGGTTCTACAGTAAATGCAATCAATGCTTTCGCCGTTTTTCGGTATCTTTGCTTCTCTGCTCGATCTGGTTTTGCCACCTTTCCAATGCTTCAATGTCCGTTAACAGTTCATCAGGTTCAGGCACAGCAATACCGGCCATAACCGCCCTGTCGTGCGTGTAATTCGAGCACTTCGCCATCCCGGCATCTACTTGGGTATAGTCGGGATCATCTACGATGACTCCGGCCAGCCGCTGTGTTTCCACTCCTTTGCGGAAGCGTAGGACAACCTTACGCAGTAGCACCTCCTCTACAGCGCGCTCCCATGCCAGTCGCAGCCGGGAGTAAGCGTCAACGGTCTGCTGTCGGCATTTCGGCTCCCCGCCATCCCTATATAGCTTTGCGATAAGCTGATGTTGCGCCTTCAACGCGCCGATTCGTTTTTTAGTGCTCTTACCCTCAAACGGAAGTTCTGGATCAACGACACCAAACCCTCCGATTCGATGAGTCAAGCTCTGCGTAGTAATTGGGATATCGGCCGATTCTGCTTCCTCCGCCAGAATGCACACAAAATAGATTTCATGCGTTAACACGACGACTTGGCGATGGGCAGCTTCGGCCACCAAGCGCTTGGCAACACGCTCTCGCCTTAGATGATCGAGCGAAGATACCGGATCATCGAAAACAATGCCTCCTTTACTACCGCTCAGGCTCACTTCGGCAAGAAAAGAGCCAATAGCGATGGCGCGCTGTTCGCCTTGGCTGAGAATATCGCCCAGATTACAGCTTTGTGGCCGCTCCAGCTTCAGCTTGTGCAAAGCCTTACCCCTGTCGGAGCGGCTTTGAAGAGACACTTTGAGAGTACCAACACCCAGCGCCTTGAATTCTCTGTTAAGTGCATCGGCAAGTTCTTTGGATATTACCTTTTCGGCCAGTTCCGACGATTTCAAAGAAATGGAATTGGTCCTAACTGCCGATAGGCACTGATTGAGTTTAGACTGATGGCTTAGTCTGGACACAGCAGTGATGACAGCATCTTTGACCTGCATCAACTTGACACGTGCATCAAGTTCACTGAACTGCTTCTGCAGCGCAGCGCGTGCTTTCTCATCCGATATCTTTTCCAAAGTTTCAGCTTCGACGTTCAATTTGCTAGCAAGTGCCTGAAGCTTCGTTGCTGGATTTGACGGTGTTGCATCGAGGCCCTTCCACTGATTGGACTCCAGAGCTGCCTTAATAGATTTGTAGCGAGCAATTAATGCCAATTCAAAAGCGCGCGCTTCCGCCTCTAGTTTTGCATCCAAAGCTTTAATCTCACTGTAGCTCTCTTCATCAGGGCAAATGGTCAACACATGCGTGGCAAATGATTTGATCTCCGTAGCAAGCGCAGCGCGACGCATTTGAGAAGTCTTTTCTGCTTCTTGTTGAATGAATTCCTCAAACCGCAGTAAGCGAGCGGCACCCTTCGCAAGGGGTTGCTGGCACAGAGGGCATGGAGCGTCAGCACCCAGATCCGGAAACGTCTTGTCGGGATGGGATTCAAGTGCGAACTTACGGGCAGCGTCAAACAATTCTCTCCAGGCTTCACCACCCGTGCCAGGCAACAGGTTCTCGCCTTCCTTGAACTGGTTGGCGGCAAGTGCACTTGCCGCTTGCGCCGCGCGGTATCCGTCAGCGAGGCCACGAAGCTTGGTCACCACCGTCTGGTCAACCAGGGCAGCCTTATTGGTTGCATTTTCTGCAATCGCGGCTATCCGGCGTGCACGCAAGCGCAGCTGACTGGCTTTCTCCTTTGGGTTGTTCTCTTTCAATCCTTTGTCTAACTCGGTATGCTGCGCCAACTCTTCCGGGGTCATTGCAGTGAGTGCTTCGATCTGGGCTGTCGTAGTCTTGGCAGTGAGCGCTGCAATTAACTTGCCGACTGCCGTATCACCATGGAGATGGGCAAACGCCGTGAGATCGACGGCAGACTGCGCGTGCTCCGTTTCGATCATGCCCTTTAATTGCCCGCAGGCCTTCGCAAGCCCTTCCAAGACATCGAGCCCATAGGGGACATAAGAGAAATCATCCTCATTATCGAGGTAGGCGCGTGCACAGCGTGCGTCAAAGATTGACAGTGACGACAACTCGGGAGGTGCAGTCTTGCCATTAGTCCAATGTACATCCTGATTTATTTTATTGACCGCAATTTCGAAGGCGGCTTCAGCAACATAAGTCCTGTCAGCTGGAAGATTCGCGTTCGGATGAATTGGCTCCGCCTGGTCGCGGGCTCTACAAGCTTTTTTGAGTACACGCGAATAGCCGGATTTGCCCGAACCGTTGTCCCCATAGATAACAGTCAGCCCAACACTATCGAAGGGCAAACGCTCGTTCTCGGCGATCGCGTTGACATTACGCATGTTCTTTATGGCAAGTAACACAACGTGCATCGAAGTTTGGACTGGTGCCGGGATCTGATCAGCTGTAAGCGGCTTCGGGGTACGCCCTTTAGGGTCAGGGATGCCATGCGCGGCTTTGAGCAGCGCAAAAATATCAGCTAGATCGTCTGTCGCCAGCGTCTGCTTCGCCAGAAGACGTGAAATCGCATCGCTCTGCCACGGTGGAAGACTGTTAGCCCATTTTAATATCTCTTGGAGTATCGCCATACTGCGCTCCCCAATGTTCTATTAATGCTTTATTGACAGCTAACAATTAATATCTGAACTTCGCTTTTTTAGAAAATTTGGATATCATCGTAACATATGACATACGCTTACAATAAAAAATAAACAAGCCATGTATTTATTATTTTTCTCGGAAAGCCTTGTTTTCTTTTTTTGCTAACCAGTGTTTTATATTGATGCTTTCGCCCCAAATAGTGTTTTGATCCGGCGGATTTTTGCCTAACCAATTGCGGCGGGCATCAATATAAATAGAGGAAAAATTCTGCATTAACAACGTATTGTTGATAAAATTATTAGTCAAGTATATTATTGCCTTAAATAAATCGGATTTCGGTGTCAAGGTTAATTAATTCAACTGCTTAATACTTTTCAGATAATCCTGCAGGGCTAGTTGCCAGGGCTGCATTGTTTTTCCGGTCGCTGCAATAAATTTTTGCATACTCAAAACACTGTAGGCGGGACGCATGGCCGGTCTTGGAAGTTTATCGGATTTAATGGATGTCACCTTAACATCATCTAAGCCGGATTCCTGCAATATTTTTACAGCAAACTGATACCAGCTACAACTGCCTCTGTTGGTTATATGGAAAATGCCTTTGAGGTTTTGATTAATCAGTAAATCTACCGCCGCCGCCAAATCTTTCGTGTAGGTGGGCGAACCGACCTGATCATCGACAACCGAAAGCGTTGTTGTTGTTTTTGCTTTTTCCAAAATTGTCTGCACAAAGTTTTTCCCTTTCACTCCGTATAACCAGGAAGTGCGAATGAGGACATAATTATCCACCAGGGATTGCAGGTAACGTTCGCCCGCCAACTTGGATTCTCCATAAGCGTTGATGGGATTGCACTGATCATCTTCTTTGTAGGGCTGTTTGGCCGTACCGTCAAAAACGTAGTCTGTGCTGAAATGGATGATGCGGATATTTTTATTTCGGCAGACCTGGGCAATATTTTTTACGGCTTCGGCATTGACGGCAAAGCATTCTTCTTTTGCCGATTCGCAACCGTCAACATTGGTATAAGCGGCGGCATTGATAACAATATTAGGTTCTATCTCCTTTATCGCTTTGACGCATTCGTCTGGGGAAACAATATCAATTTCTTCTTTATCCATACCGACAACTTCATGCTCCTTAGGAAGTTTTAAAAGAAGGTCGCTTCCCAGCATTCCTTTATGACCCAACAGCAATATTCTCATTTTTAATATTTGACCTCCTTCAAAAACAGACCGCAGGCAGGCGCTGTAACACCTGCACTTTTTCTATTTCTAGATTCAATAATTACCTTCATTTCTTCAAGCTTTCGTTTACCCCGGCCAACCTCGACCAGCGTGCCGATAATGTTGCGCACCATATATTTTAAAAAGCCGTGAGATTCCAATTTAATTTCGATTAGCCCATCATCGCCAGTTTTTATTTCCATATCAATAATCGTCCGCACACGATCTTTAACATGAGTTCCGCTGGCGCAAAAGCAGGAAAAATCATGCGTGCCGATTAAGAAGCGAGACGCTTCTCTCATTTTCTCCAAATCCAGCGGAAAACGAATGAACCAGAAAAAATTTCTTCCCAATGCCGGACGTAAACGTTGATTACATATTTTATAGACATAGACTTTGCTTTTGACGTCACGCTGAGCGTGAAACGAGCCTTCAACTTCTTCCAGCTCCTTGACCACAATATCCGGCGGTAATACGCTGTTTATGCCCCGATATATATTGATGACCGGCAAACTTGTGGAACATTTAAAACTGGCCACTTGATTTAAGGCATGCACTCCGGCATCCGTCCTGCCGGAACCGATAACGGCAATTTTTTGCCCGGTAATAAGTTTAATCGCTTCTTCCAACACCTGTTGAATTGTCAAGCCGTTTTCCTGCCTTTGCCAGCCGCAATAAGCAGTGCCGTCATATTCCACAATCATTTTAAAATTGCGCATAGTTCTTCCTAAAACTTTTTCCGCTTACGAATTTATTCGGTTTGGACAAAAAAATAAAGAAGAAGTTTTAATTTTCCATTTTCTTCCCAAGTAATTTTCTCGCCAAATTTCATCATTTTTTCTTGCCAGTTTTTATCAAACACGCTAGTATTGCCCTGAATCAAAAATATTTCTGTTTAACATTGAACACTTAGTAATTATCGCTTCCAAATTCGTACTAGTCTAATTAAGAAATTCGCTGAAGGAAATGGAGAGAATTTATGAGTGACGATTTACCAAAAGCGACAACACAAGGCAAAATTAACGACTTTGAGAAAAAAAGCCATGGTCTGAAGATGATGGGCGGCGAAAAGCAAATCAAAAAACAGCATGAAGGCGGCAGGCTTACCGCCCGCGAGCGTCTGGATTTATTATTTGATAAGGACACTTTTCAGGAAGTTCAGCTTTTTGTTCAGCATCGCTCCACTCTTTTCGGTCTGGATAAAAAAGAAATTCCTTCGGACGGTGTTATTACCGGCTTCGGCAAAGTAAACGGACGCGTTGTTTTCGCTGCGGCTCAGGATTTCACCAGTTCCGGCGGAAGCCTGGGAGAAATGCACGCAAAGAAAATATGGAAAGTTATGGATATGGCTATTTCCGCCCAAAAACCTTTTGTGGCGCTTAACGATTCCGGCGGCGCGCGCATTCAGGAAGGCGTTCCGGCGCTCGAAGGCTATGGCGGAATTTTTTACCGCAACACTATCGGCTCCGGCTACATTCCCCAAATTACAGCCATTATGGGACCGACAGCCGGCGGCGCTGTTTACTCCCCTGCCCTTACCGATTGGGTCTTTATGGTCAAAGAAAGCTCTTACATGTACATCACCGGCCCGGATGTCATTAAAGCTGTTATCGGCGAAGAAGTTACGCACGACGAATTGGGCGGAGCAGTTGCTCACGCTACAAAAAGCGGCGTCTGTCATTTTGTCACGGAAAACGACAAAGATTGCCTCGCTAAAATAAAAAGCCTGCTTTCCTTCCTTCCCGATAGCTGCCACTCTCCTCTTCCGGTAGTAAATTGCACCGATAGCGCTCAGAGGATTTGCACGGAACTGGACACGTTCATTCCCGATAAAGTCGCTCGTGCTTATGATATGAAAAAAATCATTAAAGCCGTTGCCGATAATAACGAAATATTCGAACCGCATGATCTTTGGGCGCAAAATATCATTGTCGCTTTTATCCGTATCATGGGAAAACCGGTGGGAGTCATCGCCAATAATCCGCGTTTTTTGGCCGGTGTTCTGGATGTGAACGCGTCCGATAAAGCTTCCCGCTTTATTCGTTTCTGCGACGCCTTTAATATTCCTCTTTTGACTTTTACCGACGTTCCCGGTTATATGCCGGGCACCAATCAGGAATGGGCAGGCATCATCCGCCACGGCGCGAAACTGCTACACGCTTATTCGGAAGCGACGGTGCCGAGAATAACCGTCATCACCCGCAAAGCTTACGGCGGAGCATATCTGGGCATGTGCAGTAAACAGTTGGGAGCGGATTATGTTATGGCTTGGCCGACAGCGGAAATCGCTGTCATGGGCGCGGAAGGTGCCTGCAATATTATTTACCGCAGTGAAATCTCCGCCGCCAAAGATCCCACGGCCAAAAGAGCGGAGCTTGTCGCCGCTTATGAAGAAAAATTCAATAATCCATACTTCGCGGCATCCCTGGGCATCATCGAAGAAATCATAGCCCCGCGCGATACACGAAAAAGAATCATTGCTCTTTTGGAGGGGCTGAAAGAAAAAAAAGAAATAAGGGTGTCCAAGAAACACAATAATATTCCGCTTTAAATTATCATCGCCGCATTGCCTATATCTTGGTAATAGTCATCCGAAGTTAGGTGGCCATCACCAAATTGTGAAACGCATATATTGGCTGATTGCTGTCAACTCGTCTATTGACTCCTTCCTGAAGTCAGTAAAACGTTTCCGTTGAAAATAATGCTTGATTTCAACC
>DLME01000277.1:0-918 GCA_002479215.1 Syntrophaceae bacterium UBA7544 | reverse complement strand
GAAAATAATGCTTGATTTCAACCGGTAATCTTGGACAAATTATCCGTACTTTCAACAAGGACATGAACTACTATAACAAGAAAGGATTGACGGGAATGGAAAATGTACTCGTTTCGTGGAGCGGTGGAAAAGATAGTACGATGGCCCTGTATGAAATCCTCAAAAACCAAAACTACCAAATATCCGCTTTGCTCGTCACGGTAACCGAAGATTATGACCGAATCAGCATGCACGGTGTGCGGCGGACTCTGCTTGAGCGACAAGTTGCCTCGTTGGGCTTTCCGCTTGAAAAAGTATTCATTTCAAAGAATGCGTCTAATGAAGAATATGAATTGGACATGGGACAGGTGCTTGCAAAATACAAGGAGGCAGGCATTACCTCGGTTGTGTTTGGCGATATCTTTCTGGAAGACCTAAGAGCATATCGGGAAGACAAACTTGCAACACTGGATATGCGGGGCATTTTCCCTATCTGGAAAAGAAATACCCAAGAACTAGCCCATTCTCTCATAGCATTGGGTTTCAAAGCGATTACCACTTGCATTGACATCAATACGCTGGGCAGGCAATTTGTTGGTAGAATAATTGATGAGCAATTCTTGTCTAAACTTCCTCCAACTGTTGATGTGTGTGGCGAGAATGGTGAATATCACTCTTTTGTATACGACGGGCCGATTTTCAAAGATAAAGTATCTTACGCACTTGGAGAAATCGTTTTACGAGAAAACCGTTTTTGTTACTGCGATTTGATACCCGACTAAAGAGCAAACGTCTTGCTTAAAAGTGGCGGCATAACAACGGGTACGTTGCAGCCGCTGATCCGCACGTTACTCTCTTTCTATCCATAATCCTCAATTCTGACAGATGCCCATCACTGAACAGTTGCAGGTGAAAGAAATAACTCCCTTATTTCATTAT
>DLME01000066.1 GCA_002479215.1 Syntrophaceae bacterium UBA7544 | reverse complement strand
GGTAAAATATACTCGAGACAAAATAACCTACCGACCTTAAAAAAGCGATGCCGAAAGACAGCGGCGTTCCGTCCGCACAAAGAACCTGCAAGCCAAGCAGCATCTTCCCCGGAGTGCGGCCTGTCGCGCCGTGGAAGTAAGTAAAATAGACGATAGTTATAATCAAAAAAAAGAACCATACAAAAATAGCCATTGCAGAAAATTTTGTGGGATTGATTAAATCGGCAAGCCATTCGCTGCTGTCGCCGGACATCGCGCCAAAGAGGAAGGCTATTATTGAGATTATGAAAAGAACAGAGAAAGCAATCGTTATGATGGTGTTGTCAAGCATAAAAGCCACCAAACGTCGCCAAAAACCGGCATATTTATAAATGGGCATTTTTTACCTCCTTTAATCTATTGCTGAAAATTCCTTTTTCATATTGAATGATGGAGATTATCGCCGCCGCCGCTGTTTCTACCTTTAAAATTTGTCTGCCGAGGGAAACCGAAATAAATCCGGCTTTTTTTGCCAGTATAACTTCGTCTTTGGAAAAACCGCCTTCCGGCCCGACAATAACAAAAAAATCATTCATTAAATTAAATTTTTTATCCGTGAGCGCGTCTTTGATACTTTTTTGCGATTCTTCTTCCCAAAAAATAATTTTGTAGGATTTGCCGCTGGCCTGGGAAAGCATGTTCGCAAAAGACAGGGGTGATGATATCTCTGTTATTCGGCTGCTGCGGCAGCAGCGTGCCGCTTCCCGGGCGATCTTTTGCCAGCGCGCTATTTTTAAAAGAGCTTTTTCTCCGGCAATCCGGCTGATTGACCGCTCCGCCGTGAATGGAATTATTACATCTGCGCCAAGTTCAGCAGCGCTCTTCACGATCAAATCCATTTTATTTGCTTTGGGTATGGCTTGAGCCAAAGAGACTCGAATTTCTTTACCGGCGGCTTGAATTCTTTTCCCCAGCTCCACACAAACCCGGCCGGACGAAAAATTTTTGATTACAGCAGCGAACTCATGACCGAAACCGTCAAACACATTTATTTTATTGCCCGGCTTTAAGCGCAGTACTTGTTTCAAATATTTATAATTGTCCGGTCCCAGTTCGCAAATTTCTTTATTTTCTACTGCATCAGGACAATAAATTCTGGGAATGGTCAAAGCTAACTATCCTTTGTTTAATAGAGGCGTTTAAGTTTAAAAAGTTTCGCTGTTAAACAGTTGCCGATTTTTTCCTGAGCACGTAGCAAACCCATTCTTTTTCCGTGATTACTTTGTTTTGGGTGAACGATGCGACAGAAAAATTCTCTTCGATGCTTTTGGTATCCTGTTCAATGATGCCGGAGATGATCAAATATCCGTCCATTAAAAGTAAATTTGTCAAATGTGGCCTCAATGTTAAGAGTAATTTAGCGGTAAGGTTAGCGATAATTAAATTGCGCGGTTCGTTGATGGTTGTAACATCACGGTTGAAAAATCTTAAGCGGTCATCCACCTGATTGATTGCCGCATTTTCGCGAGCGATTTCCACGGCTTTTTTATCAATATCCACGCAGATGACATCCTGCGCGCCGAGCTTGGCAGCGGTAATACCTAGAATACCTGTACCGCAACCGACGTCCAGCACTTTCCATGATTTAATCGAACGGTCTTTCATGATTATATCTTCGATAGCTTCCATGCACATTCTGGTGGAAGCATGCTGACCGGTGCCGAAAGCCATACCCGGATCAATTTCAATTACAATATCGCGGCTGGAAGGAGAATATCTTTCCCATGTCGGTTTGACGATGATATTGTTGCTTACCCGTATGGGCTTGAAATATTTTTTCCATTGCTCGCCCCAATCCGGGTCGCTGATGACTTCTGTTTTCAGAGACGGTTTTCTTATACCGGGGAATATTTCGCGCACGCTTTCCATATATTTCTGCACGGCGATAATTCTTTTTTCGCTGCGCGCGTCGTAAGGAAAATAGGCTTGGAGTAATTCCTCATCTCTCGATTCGGGAAAGTCGCCTGCAGCTTGAGGCTCCAGCGTTTCTTGAAACACGCCCTGGGCGCCTGTTTCGGTAAGAAAATTTCCTAGCGCGTCCATGAGTTCCACGGGAGCTGATATTTCCATTTTCAGCCATTTTTCCGGGTCTTTTTTTGCCATGCAAAATCCTTTATCCCTGTTGAAAATTGATATATCCTGTTTTGGGTAATATTTCAAGCAGCCTAATACCTAATGATGTGCATTCATCTGCCGCAACTGTATGTGGTTCCTCAAAAAACTATTTTTGTTTCCTGTTTCTGCACAAATACCCCGGCTTGAATTTTACCCCCCTTCGTGGTAGTTTCCTCTAACAGGTTTGACCAGCGTAACAGTACCGTGGCGGAAAGGAAAACATTGAAATATTACCCTGTTTTTTGGAATATTGCCGGCAAGAAATGTGTCGTTGTGGGCGGCGGTGAAGTCGCGGAAAGAAAGGTAAAAAGGCTTCTGGAGAGTGGCGCTGAAGTGTTTATCATCAGCCCCCAACTGACACCGGAGCTTACCCGACTGAACGAAGAAAGCATCATCAGCCACATTGCCAAAGAATACTCCAGTGAATATATCTATGGAGCCGCTTTGGTTGTTGGGGCAACAGATGATGAAAAAACCAATGCGGCAATATCCAGCGACGCCCGCAGTAAGGGCATTCCCGTAAATATTGTTGACGACCCGCAAAAATGCGATTTTATTTTGCCCTCTCTTGTGGAGCGAGGCGATCTGACAATCGCTATAGGAACCGGCGGCAAAAGTCCGGCGCTGGCGCGGCATCTGCGCGAAGAGCTGGAATCTAAATACGGAAAGGAATATGAAATTTTTCTCAACATTTTAGGGAGACTAAGAACCAAAATGGCGAAAAATTCCCGTGTGGGCAAAGATTGGTTTGCATCCTTATTGGCGGCGGGAATGCTGGATGTTATAAAGGAAAAAGATTGGAAAAAGGTGAAGATGCTTGTAAAGAAAATCACTGGTAAGGAGGTTGAAATTGAGTTTAATTAGCTTAGGATTGATTTTATTTAAAATTGTCTTTGCCCTCTGCACTTTGTCCGTTGCCGGATATTTGCTTTCCTTGCTTGTGAAGAGAGTGATGCTGGCCAAAATTTCCACCTGGATTTTGGCCATTGCTTTCGTCTTTTTAACTGTTTATTTATTGCTCGCAGTCATAAGTTCCACCGGATTTCACAATCTCGGTTCGCGCGCTTTCTTTTCTTTTTGTGCCTTGTCGGCAAGTGGAGTTTATCTTGCCCTGCAATTTAAAACCAAAACAAGATTGTTGGGCGCTTTTATTTCTCCGTTCATTTTGTTTTTTATGATTGCAGCTGCCGGACAGGAAACAGGCAAATCCCTGCTGCCGGAGGGTTTACGAAACTGGCTGACTATGGCGCATTTAACTTTAACAATCGTCGGGGAAGTTTTATTTGTCCTTGCCTCCTGCGCGGGAGCGATGTTCATAATTCAAAACGGCCTGCTGAAACATAAGAAACTGAGCTCCATGAGCAGGTTATTGCCATCGCTTAGCGATCTGGACAAGATTAATCATATTTGCCTGCTTTGGGGGTTCCCCATTTTGACCGTAGGTATTATTGCCGGAGCGGTTTCTGCGGGATTTACCTGGGAGAGAGGTTGGCCCGCAGATCCAAAAATTATTTGGACAGTTAGCGCTTGGATTATTTACGGATTTCTTCTGCATCAGCGTCTCGCCATCGGCTGGAAAGGTTTCCGGATGGCTGTAGTTTCCTGCGCCGTCTTTATTCTCTTCTTGTTATCTTATATTGGCGTGAGATTTTGTTTTACAACTTTACATGATTTTATTTAAGATATGATTGTATTACTGGGCGTAAATCATAAAACAGCACCACTTGCTGTTCGGGAAAAAATATTTTCCGGTTGCGAGGAAGAAAAGGACCTCTTTTCCCGGCTTCTTTCCTTAAAAGGCGTGCAGGAAGTGCTGCATATTTCCACCTGTAACCGAATTGAAATTATCGCCAGCATCGAGGGGAAGGAGGAAACTGTCCGCAGCCTCTTTGATTTTTTGGCGCAAAATGGAAATCTGACGCAGGAAGAAGCGGAAAAATGTCTTTACAATTATTGCGATAAGGAAGCGGTGCGCCATATTTTTAGAGTGGCGTCCAGCCTTGATTCGCTGGTGATGGGCGAAACGCAAATTCTTGGGCAGGTGAAAGACGCTTACCGCCGGGCTTTGGAACGAAACGCGACCGGAACCGTTCTTAATCGCTTGATGCACCGCGCTTTTCGCACGGCCAAACGCGTCCGGTCGGAAACGGCGATAGCGGTCAATCCGGTTTCCGTGAGCTTTGCCGCGGTGGAGTTGGCCAAGAAAATATTCGGAACGCTTACGGGCAGGAAAATTTTATTGATCGGGGCTGGAGAAATGGCCGAATTGACCGGCACGCATCTTATCAGTAGTGGGGCGGAGGATATAATCGTCGCCAATAGATCGCCATCGCACGCGGCGCAACTGGCGGAGAAATTTCATGGAGAAGCTGTATCGCTGGACGCTTTGGGCGAAAAGCTGATCGAGGCCGACATTGTAATTAGTTCAACAGACGCGCCTGACTATATCGTTACTGCCGATTTAATCCGTAAAATTCATCATCAACGTAAAAATCGCCTGTTGTTCCTGATTGACATAGCCGTCCCGCGCGACATTGATCCCGCCGCAGATTCCATCGATAATGTTTACCTTTATAACATTGACAATCTTCAGGATATTGTCGACGAAAACATGAATATCCGCAAAAAAGAAGCGCTTAAGGCCGAAGCGATCGTGGAAGAGGAAATAATGCGTTACACTAACTGGTTGAAAGAATTGGAGGCTGTGCCGACGATAGTGTCCCTGCGTAGCAAGGCCGAAGAAATTACGCAGGCGGAAATGAAGAAGGCGTCTAACTGGATGCAAAAATTTGATCAGGAGGAACAAGAAAAAATAAAAGTTCTGGTCAATTCCATTGTCAACAAGATACTGCATACTCCGGTTAGTGTTTTAAAAGAAGAATGTTCCGAAGTTGGTTCCACAGACATAGTGGCGACGGTAAGGCAAATCTTTCGTTTGGATGAATAATGGAGCAGATATTAGTGAGAGGTAATTGACGGCGCGTTCAGAGAACGTGCCCCGCATGATAATGCCGATTGTAGTGGCAGTCTTCGGAACAACCCGATAAAAGTATGAATAGATTGGTATGAATATAAAAATCGGAACCCGCGGCAGCAAGCTGGCTTTAACTCAAGCCGATTTCGTTGCCGAAAAAATTAAAAAGATAATGCCAGAAACGGTTATCGAAATCCGTATCATTAAAACCAGCGGAGATATCATGCAGGATATCTCTCTGCTGAAAATCGGCGGCAAAGGAGTGTTTGTCAAAGAGATTGAAGACGCCCTTCTTTCCAGTGCAGTTGATCTTGCAGTGCACAGCATGAAAGATGTGCCCACGGAAATTCCCGACGGTTTGGAGTTTGCCGCGATTCTCCAGCGGGAAGACGCCAGGGATATTCTGGTATCCAGGGATAACAGGAAGATCGAACAAATGCCCAAAGGAGCAAAAATTGGCACGGGATCATTGCGCCGTTCCGCTCAACTTCTGGATATATTGCCCGACGCTGTAATTGTTCCCCTGCGCGGTAATTTGGATACGAGGCTACGAAAAATAGAAACGGAAAAGCTCGACGGTGTTATTGTCGCGGCGGCGGGCATGAAACGAATGGGATTTGTCCAGAGAATTACGCAATTTCTGCCGGTGGAATTGATGCTGCCTGCGGTAGGACAGGGCGCTTTGGGACTGGAAGTAAGAACAGGTGACAATGAGCTAAAAAAAATTCTGGCGAAAATTAATCACGCGCCGACTAATACGGAAATAACAGCGGAGCGTTCTTTCTTGCGCTATTTGGGAGGCGGCTGCCGTTTGCCTATTGCCGCGTTAGGCAAACTGGAAGGTGATAAGCTTTCACTGGAAGGGCTTGTGGCTTCGCCTCAGGGCTCGGGGATAATCAGGGATAAAGTGAAAGGAACTATTTTTGAAGCGGAAGAGCTGGGCAAAAAACTCGCGGAAATGATTCTGGAGCGCGGCGGCAAAAAGTTTCTGGAATTGGGTTACTGAAACCAATATCCAATATTAGTGTCATTCCCGCGCAGGCGGGAATCCAGTGGATTTTATTTTAATAAATTTTGTTTATGAAACAATATTATGTTTATATTTTGGCGAGTCAAAAGAATGGAACTTTATATGTTGGTGTGACAAGTAATTTAACAAAACGAGTGTATGAGCACAAACATAATTTTATAGATGGATTCACAAAGAAATATAATGTTCATGATCTTGTGTATTATAAATATTATAGTAAAGTAGAGGAAGCTATTCTGAGAGAAAAGCAAATAAAGAAATGGAATAGAAAGTGGAAACTAAGATTAATAGAAGAAAAAAATCCCGCATGGAGCGATTTGTATAATGAAATTGTTCAATAGTATTTCACGTCATTTGCTTTTAAAACTTTTATTACTGGATTCCCGCCTACGCGGGAATGCCAAAAATGTTTATTTATGAAGCAAAAAACTAAAAGCGGCAAAGTTTATATAATCGGCGCGGGTCCGGGCGATGCGGATTTAATCACACTCAAGGGGTTAGATTATCTGCGCTTGGCCGATGTCATTGTTTACGATCATCTGGTAAATGAAGAATTATTGAAATACGCCAAGAGTGATGCCCGCTTTATTTACGCGGGGAAAAAAGGCGGCGATCACACGCTCTCACAGGACAAGATCAACTATCTCTTGGCAAAAGAAGCTCTGGACGGCAATACGGTAGCCCGTCTCAAAGGTGGCGATCCTTTTATTTTCGGACGCGGCGGAGAAGAGGCAGAAACACTCGCGTCAAAGGGTGTCCCTTTTGAAGTGGTTCCGGGAGTTACCTCCGCGATAGCTGTTCCTGCTTATGCGGGCATTCCGCTCACTCATCGGGGGCTAACTTCCACGGTGGCTTTTGTCACCGGCCATGAAGACCCGGTAAAGGAAAAAAGCGATATCGATTGGAAGGCCTTATGCGGTATGGGCACCCTGGTTTTCCTGATGGGCGTGAAAAATATAGCTCAAATTGTAGAGGAGTTGTTTAAAAACGGCAAAGCGCCGGAAACACCGGCGGCTCTTATTCGCTGGGGTACAACGCCGCAGCAGGAAACCATCACCGGAACGCTGGACAATATCGCCGAACTGGCGCAGAAGCGTAATTTTTCGCCTCCGGCAATTCTTGTCGTGGGTAAAGTGGTCGATATGCACCGGACACTCTCCTGGTTTGAACAAAAACCGCTTTTGGGCCGGGGCATTGTTATCACTCGTCCGGAGGCGCAAGCTGATGAATTAGCGCGACTGCTGGCAAGAGAAGGAGCGTATCCTATTTATTTTCCGACAATTAAGATTGTTCCTCCATCGGATTGGCATGACCTTGACGTGGCAATAAAAAATCTGGAAAATTACGATTGGCTGATATTCACGAGCGCTAACGGCGTTCAATTCTTTTTGGAAAGACTACTGGAAAAAGAAAAAGACATTCGTGATCTGAAAGGGATTAAAATTTGCTGTATCGGCCCGGCCACGGCCAAGCAAATTGAAAACAGAGGCATGAAAGTTGATCTCGTTCCCGATTACTTTATTTCCGAAGGAATTCTTAAATCATTTGCCGGCATCGATTTGCGGAAAAAGAAAATACTTATTCCGCGGGCGGCCAAAGCGCGTGATGTTCTTCCCGCGGGTTTGAAAAAACTCGGAGCTAAGGTTGATGTGGTTACAGCTTACGAAACAGTAAGTTCAGGGAAGAAGAAGGAAGAAATAGAAAAGCTATTTAATGAAAATCGAGTGGGCGTGATTACTTTTACCAGTTCTTCGACAGTCGATAATTTCGTGGAAATTATGGGTAATGATTTTTTCTATCCGCCAAAGATCAAAATTGCCTGCATCGGGCCTGTTACTGCGGCCGCCGCGAAAAAAGCGGGATTTTCTGTGGACATCCATCAGGAAGAATATACAATAGAGGGGCTGGTTCGAGCTTTGATTAATTATTTTGAAAAGGAGATTGTTCGCGACAGATCAGAGGGGCAGAAAAAATGATCGGCATTTCCAAATTATATTGCGGGGCAGTGGAGGCTTCGGATGTTTTGCGCTACGGACGTCACTCCGGTACGCTTCCGTCGCATCTTTTACAGTTTTCCGCCGATAAAAGGCCGGTTGTTGTCTGGAATATGACACGCCGCTGCAACTTAAAGTGTATCCATTGTTATTCCAGCTCCGACAATACTTTTTCGCCCGATGAATTGACCACACAAGAAGGTAAAAAACTCATTGACGATCTGGCTCAGTTCGGTTCGCCGGTGATTCTTTTTTCCGGTGGCGAACCTCTTTTGCGCCCTGATTTATTGGAGCTGGCGCAATATGCTGTAGGTAAAGGAATGCGGGCTGTCATTTCCACCAACGGCACGCTGATCACCAATGAGATCGCAGCCAAACTTCAGAAGATCGGTCTTTCGTATGTGGGTGTAAGCCTCGACGGTTTACAAAAAACACATGACCGTTTCCGGGGCAAGAAGGGCGCGTTTGCCGCGGCAATCGTTGGAATAAGAAATTGTCGTGATGCCGGAATTAAAGTGGGCATTCGCTTTACAGTCAACAAACACAATCTGCCGGATGTGCCGGCGATGTTCGATTTACTCGCGACGGAAAAAATCGAAAGATTGTGTTTCTATCATCTTGTTTACACGGGGCGCGGTTCCAAACTCAGAAAAGAAGATTTGACTCATGAAGAGACCCGCAGGCTTCTTGATTTAATCATGAAGCGGACGAAAGAACTCTTTGATGCAGGCGAACAGAAAGAAATTCTCACCGTGGATAATCATGCCGACGGCCCTTATCTGTATTTAAAGTTGAAAAAAGAAAATTCCGCCCGGGCAAAGGAAGTATTAGAGCTTCTGCAAATGAATGAAGGCAACAGCTCCGGCCTCGGTATCGGCTGTGTCAGCTGGGATGGCGAAGTTTATGCCGATCAATTCTGGCGCAACCGGCCTGTCGGCAATATTCGCCAAAGGCCTTTTAGTGAAATCTGGCTCGACGAGAAAAACGAACTTCTTTCAAAATTGAAAAACAAAAAGAAATATGTAAAAGGACGCTGCGCCCAATGCCGCTGGTTGGACATTTGCGCCGGCAATTTCCGGGCGAGAGCCGAAACGGCGGGAGAAATTTGGGGGCCTGATCCCGCCTGCTACCTCACCGATAAAGAGATCAGCGTTAAGGAGGATTGATAATATGCAATTTCCGGAATATCGTGCCCGCAGGTTAAGAAAGAATGAAAACTTCCGGCGTTTGATTCGTGAAACAAAACTGAGTACCGACGATCTGATTTATCCGCTCTTTGTCGTTAGCGGGAAAAATTTCAAAAAGCCTATTCAATCCATGCCGGGCAATTTTCAGATGTCTGTGGATAACATAGTCAAGGAAGTAAAAAAAGCGCGGGAGCTTGACATCCCCGCCGTTCTGCTCTTCGGCATTCCGGAGAAAAAAGATGAAATGGCCACCGGCGCCTTTGCCAAAGATGGTATTGTCCAGCAGGCGATAAAGCGAATTAAAAATGAAGTGCCCGACATTTTAGTTATTACCGATGTCTGTTTGTGCGAATATACCAGCCACGGCCATTGCGGCGTGTTGGAAAAAGAAGAAGTACAAAACGATGCGACACTGGAAGTGCTGGCGGAAACGGCTGTATCGCATGCGCGCGCGGGCGCAGATATGGTTGCCCCCTCGGCAATGATGGATGGGCAAGTCGCGGCTATCCGTGAAGCCCTTGATGAAAATAATTTGGAAGATATACCGGTTATGGCTTACGCGGCAAAGTATTCATCCTCTTTCTATGGGCCTTTCCGCGAAGCGGCCGAAAGTGCCCCTCAATTCGGTGATAGGAAAGCTTATCAGATGGATCCGGCCAACAGCGACGAGGCAATTCGTGAAATCATGCTGGATGTGGAAGAAGGCGCGGATATCATCATGGTGAAACCGGCGCTCGCTTATCTGGATGTAATTTATCGTGCCAAACAGGAGTTCGATTTGCCTCTGGCCGCATATAGCGTCAGCGGCGAATACGCGATGATCAAAGCGGCGGCGCAGATGGGCTGGCTTGATGAAGAAAAGGTGATGATGGAGTCGCTGACAGCAATAAAAAGGGCCGGCGCGGATATTATTATAACCTATTTTGCCCCGCAGGCAGCAGCATTGTTGAACAAATGAGAGTTTTGAAAAATAGTATCATTCGCGCTCAGAATCTTTTTTCGACCATGCAATCTTCTCATTTAGCTGCAAACGCAAAACTCTCCACCACGGCGGTTCAAACATTGCGTTTGCGGTCGCAAAGCTGCGAGAGCATGGTGCCAAAATCTTCGATTCGCTCTACATGAGCCCATTTTTCAGCTATGCAAAAGCATATAAATGATAATTGCAAAACTTTAATGGGAGATGAAGTTGGAACTTTCGTCAAAATTATTATCTAACAATTTAAGCATGATTGCCTGGGAAGTTACGCGCAGTTGTAATTTAAACTGCGTCCACTGCCGGGCTGCCGCCAATTGCGGGCCTTATCCGGGAGAGCTTTCCACCAAGAAGTGTTTTCAGCTTATCGATGAAATTGCCGTCATGTCATCGCCGGTAATTATTCTGACCGGCGGCGAGCCGCTGTTGCGTCCGGATATTTTTGATATCGCCGCTTACGGAACAGGAAAAGGGTTACGTATGGTTATGGCAACAAACGGTACGCTTGTTAATGAGTCCACGGTGAAAAAGATGATTAAAAGCGGCATTAAAAGGGTAAGCGTAAGCCTTGATGGTAAGGATGCGCCAAGCCACGATGCTTTTCGCGGCGAGATAGGCGCTTTTAGCGGAGCTCTGAACGGTATAGAAGCAATGAAAAGAGCCGGCATGGAGTTTCAAATCAATACAACGGTTACAACCGCTAATTTGCGACAGATCAAAGATATTTTGGAATTAGCCAAAAAACTGGGAGCCGCGGCGCATCATATCTTTTTGCTTGTGCCTACCGGACGGGGCAGGGATTTGGCCGAGCAAGCGATAACCGCGGCGGATTATGAAGAAACGCTTATGTGGTTTCATCAGGAAAGCCTGCAGAGTTCTATTCAACTCAAGGCAACCTGCGCGCCCCATTATTTCCGCATTCTTCACCAGCAAAAAGACAAAGGCCAAAAAAAGAAGCCGGTTTCAGGTCAGTTTCATGAAATGACCAGAGGGTGTTTAGGCGGCAGTGCGTTTTGCTTCATATCGCATGTCGGGCAGGTGCAGCCTTGCGGTTATTTGGAACTTAATTGCGGCAATGTTCAAAAGCAAAAATTTTCCCGGATATGGGAAAATTCGGAAGTATTTAGAAATTTACGAGACCTGAGTAAATACGGCGGCAAGTGCGGAAGATGTGAGTTCATCAAAGTATGCGGCGGCTGCCGCGCGCGGGCGTATGAAGCAACGGGCGATTATTTGGCGGCGGAGCCGCTGTGTTTGTATCAGCCCAAAGGCTGTTGAAAAGCACTGATCTGCGTTGTTGCGCTACAACCCCCATCGCTCAACGTATGATAATATACGCCTCGCGATGTGATTTTTGCGCGCCTAGCATCTCAGCGCTTTTGAGCAGCCTGGTAAAAGGTGAAAATGATTATTAATAATATAGATGAAATCGATAAAAAGATATTAAATATTTTACAGAAAGAATTTCCGCTGGAGGAACGTCCGTTTCAGATAGTTGCCGAAAGGTGCGGCATCACCGAAGAAGAAGCGCTGGGCCGTATTCAAAAAATGAAAGACGACGGTGTCATTCGCCGGATTGGAGCGGTATTTGATGGGGCAAAATTAGGCCGTGCCTCTACGCTTTGCGCCGCGCGTGTGCCGGAAGAAAAAATAGGAAATTTTGTCGATACCGTAAACGCGTTTAAAGGAGTGACGCACAATTACCTGAGGGATAATGAATATAATGTTTGGTTTACTGTGAACGCGGCAAGCCCGCAGGAGATAGAATTGTTTCTGGCCGGCTTAAAAGAAAAAACCGGAATCACTGACATTCTGGATATGAGGGCTGTAAGAACTTTTAAGATAAACGCGTCTTTTGAAGTGTAAGGCCAAGTAAGATAAATAATAGTATAGCCTACGGAAACAATATATTGACGATAAATGTAATTCGTGAGAAATATAAAATTATACTTTAACTTTTCGCCAAACTAAAAAAGGAGGAGGGGAAAATGGAAGCAAAAGACATTAATTTTGCAGCAATGCCGCAAACGGCGGTGCGGGTTGTGACAGCGCCGGCAGAATTTTTTAAAAGCATGCCAAAAACCGGCGGATTTGTTGAACCTCTAATCTTTGCAGCAATAATGGCTATTATAGCCGGTATTATCCAAGTCCTTATCAACATTCTTGGCTTAAGTTATGCGCATGTGGGATTTGCGGAAAGTCTGGGAAGGATCATTGTTGTTCCGATTGTCGTTGTTATTTTTAGTTTTATCGGCGCCGCTATTATTTTTGTAATTTGGAAACTGATGGGCTCGCAGAAAAATTATGAAACCTCCTATCGCTGCTGGGCTTACTTGATGGCTTTAGCGCCCATTGTCGCGATAATAAGCATCATCCCTTATGTCGGTGGTATTATTAATATCGCCATTTACGTTTATTTTATAGTCATTGCCAGCACTCAGGTACATAATATTTCCTCACAAAAAGCGTGGCTGGTTTTTGGAATCATCGGTGCTGTTTTGGTGTTGATTGGAATTAGCTTAGAATACAAAGCCCGGAGTATGGCGCCAACTGCTGAACAATATAGGAAGACGGCTGAAGAAATAAATAGGCAATACTTAAAGCAAATTGAAGAAGCCAGAAAGGAAGCCGCACGCAATAGGTAGGCTTAATAATTTAGCCGAATTATTTTTTTATCATTGGCCCACCTATATCGCTGTCTACAGCAGTATGGGTGGGCTTATTCATTAAAGTGATGGTTCATGGCAGAAAAAAATAAAATTCCCCTGGTAGCTCTGGTTGACGGCAGCAATTATCTCTACCGCGCTTTTTACGCTATTCCAATGCTCACTAACTCCAAAGGTTTTCCCACCAACGCCATTTACGGCTTTACCAACATGCTGTTAAAGCTTTTGCGCGATCTTGCGCCAGATTATATTGTTATCTCTTTTGATGTCAAAGGTCCCACCACTCGTCACGAGGAATTTGCCGATTATAAAGCAACCCGTAAACCCATGCCCGACGATCTCAGACCGCAGATACCGTTTATTAAAGATATTGTCCGTGGTTTTTCTATTCCCGTCTTGGAAAAGCAGGGGGTTGAGGCGGACGATATTATCGGTACTTTAGCCCAGCGGGTAAGTAAGCAAGGCTGGCGGACAGTCATTGTATCGGGGGATAAGGATTTGATGCAGTTGGTGGGCGAAAATGTCACCATGATTGATACGATGAAAGATAAAACTTATGATGTCACGGCGGTGAAGGAACGCTTTGGTGTAGGGCCGGATAAAGTAGTGGAAATTCTCGGCCTCATGGGTGATACGTCCGACAACATTCCGGGCGTGCCCGGTATCGGCCCAAAAACGGCGCAAAGGCTGATCGAAGAATACGGTTCGGTCGAAGCTGTTTTGCAAAATGCCGAAAAATTAAAAAACGTCAAACTGCGTGAGAGTTTTCGTAAATATGCCGAACAGGCAAGGCTGAGCCGCCAATTGGCTCTCATTAGAAAAGATATCGAATTTGATTTTGACATTCAGGATGCGGCACGCAAAGAACCGGACAAAGAGCTTCTTGCCCAACTTTTCAGTGAATTTGAATTCTCCTCCCTTTTGCAGGAAATAAAGCGGGAAACGAAAGAGATAGCTAAAGATTGTAAATTAGTTCTGGATAAGGAAGCGTTGGCCGAGCTTGTCGCTTGCCTTACGGATTGCCGTGAAATTTCTTTCGAGATTATTAGGGAGAAGAATCCATCAACGGATTTAATCGGCATTGCTTTGGCCACCGGCAGTGATGCTTTTTATATACCACTGGGGCATACCCACGCCAAAGAGCAATTGAAGAAAAAAGATGTATTGGATGCACTGGCTCCGATTTTCGTGAGCGCAAAAATAAAAAAATACATCCACGATTTAAAGACAGCTCTGGTTTCTCTGGAGAATTTTGCAGTGAATGTGGAATTGGGCAAGGATACCAAGTCGCAGTCAAAAGCATACCGAGGCGGCGAGGAAGAAGCGACGCAGTCGTATAGTACCATACGTCGAGGAGCTGATGACGAAGCCAACAAAGGTAGGCGAATGAATACACCTTGGTATGATATTATGTTAGCTGCCTACTTACTAAATCCCGCGAAAAATTCTTACGAGCTTGCTGAAATAACATGGGAATATCTGCATGAACAGATTCCCGTGCCTAACGATGTAGCCGGAGGCAAAGGAAAGACTTATCCGCTGGCGCTGGTGCCGCCGGAAAAAATGGCGGCCTATGGTGGCCAGCGCGCCGATGCTGTTTTTATCCTGTTTCCGCTTCTTGCCAGTAAATTAAAAGATATTAACGCCGCCGAGCTTTTCCATAAAGTAGAGATGCCGCTTTTGTATGTGCTGGCGGATATGGAGAAAAAAGGCGTGCTGGTGGATACGTCCCTCTTAAAACAAATGTCGACGGAACTGGGGCAATTATTGTCCATCTCCGAAGAGAAAATATTTCGATTGGCCGGTGAAAAATTTAATATTAATTCCCCCAAGCAATTGCAGAGCGTTCTTTTTGAAAAGCTCAAGCTTCCCACGGGAAGGAAAACGAAGGAAGGATTTTCCACGGATGTGGATGTTCTTACGGAGTTGGCGCAAAGCCATGAACTGCCCGCGGAAATTCTCGCTTACCGCAGTTTGAGCAAGCTAAAATCCACATATGTGGACGCACTGCCCGCGCTCATTGATCCGCAGACAGGCCGGATTCACACCTCGTACAACCAGACAGTGACGGCAACAGGAAGGCTCTCTAGTAGCAATCCGAATTTGCAGAACATTCCCATTCGCACTTTGGAGGGAAAAAGAATTCGTCAGGCGTTCATCGCCGCCAAGGATTCTCTACTCATCTCCGCCGATTATTCGCAGATCGAACTGCGCGTGCTCGCGCATCTTTCGGAAGATGAGGCGCTTATTGATGCCTTTTCCTCAGATGAAGATATTCACAGCCGCACAGCATCCGATATTTTCGGCGTATTTCCGCAGATGGTCAATACCGATATGCGCCGTCAGGCCAAGGTCATCAACTTCGGCATTCTTTACGGCATGAGCGCTTTTGGTCTGGCCAAAGAACTGGGCGTCTCCCTGAAAATAGCCCAGGCTTATATTGACGGCTATTTTCAACGCTATAAAAAAGTGCGTACCTATCTGGATGGAATTCTGGAAGATGCACGCCGCGATGGTTTCGTCTGCACACTGCTCAACCGCCGCCGCTATTTGCCGGAATTAAAAAGCCCTATAGCTTCCGTGCGTCAATTCGCCGAACGGATGGCAATCAACACGCCCATTCAGGGTACGGCCGCCGATTTGATTAAGGTCGCTATGGTGAATATTGCTCATCTGCTTTCGGAAAAAAATCTTGCCGCTTGTCTGATCATGCAAGTGCACGATGAACTTGTTCTCGAAGCGCCGGTAGAAGAAAAAGACGAAGTCATGATGCTGGTCAAAAAAGAAATGGAAGAAGTCATTAAGCTCAAAGTGCCGTTAAAAGTGGAGATTGCGTCTGGGGCAAACTGGGACGAGGCACACTGACAGGGCTGTTGACCGGGGGCGTATTCCCGCAGGGAGGCGCAATCATGTTTAAACACCTACCTTGCCGGAAAAAGACGAAGGCTTTACAATACGCCCATACCCTCACGGCTCGTGCGCCTTGCATCTGGACATTTTTGAAAAGCCCTGGATAGAAGGGCTTTCACTGCCGGGCACAAAGATGTAATGGGTAAAAATTACACACGTATAGTTTTATAGGACGAAGTTATCTTGACGGCACGTGGTAACATCAGCCTTTCTTCCTGTAAGTGAGCGTTCAGAATTTTTCACGGATATACTATCTTTCAGATGGTATTCCTTATTGGCTGTAATCAGTAAATTGTCAACCTTGATGAAAATACATGACTTCAAATGGTTAGCAGCCTCTGACGAACTATATTCCGTTTGACTTCTCAATGAGTATCCGGTAACTTTCACACTAGTAAATAAGCCTCGCAACAAATATCACCCATTTTTGTTTCCAGCCTGCATCGTTTATCACGACAGGGGGGGTATAAGATGAACTACCAAACCATGAAAAAACAGGAACTGCTCGAAAAAATATCCGTCTTGAAGAAAAGAATCCAGAAACTGGAACAATTGGAAACAGAGCGCAGGCAGGCGAAAAAGAAATTAATGAACAGCGAAGAAAAATTACGCACGCTGACCGAAGATGCCCTGCGTCAAAGCGAGGAAAAATATCGAAACATTCTAGAGAGCATCCAGGAAGGCTATTTTGAACTTGACCTTGCCGGTAATTATACATTTGCGAATGAAGCAAACTGCAGATATCTGGGATATACCAAAGAAGAATTGGTCGGGATGAACTTCCGGCAGCATACAGATGAAGAAGCCGCTAAAAAATTTCGTCAGCCATTCCAAGAACTTTACCGGACAGGCAAACCGATAAATACGTTAGAAGCTGAAACTATCAGGAAAGATGGGACAAAAGCGATTTACGAAACTTCGGTATCTCTTATCAGGGATAATGAAGGCAAACCGATTGGTTTCCGGGGTGTTTCTAGGGACGTAACCAAGCGAAAAAATATGGAAGAAGCGTTGCGCCAAAGCGAGGAGAGATACCGAACCATTATTGAAAATATAGAGGACGGCTATTTTGAGGTGGATCTTACCGGTACGCTTACCTTCGTTAATGATGCGCAGTGCAGAAATGTCGGAACTCCCCGAGAGCAATTGCTCGGTATGAACAACAGGGACTATACAAGTGAAGAAGAATCTAAAAAATTATATCAGCTCTTCATTGGAATTTACAGAACAGGGAAACCAGTTAATGGATTTGCTTTCGAATATAAGAAAAGAGACGGGACTATGGCGTTTACCGAATTGTCGGTATCTCTTATCAGGGATATAGAAGGCAAACCGATTGGGTTCCGGGGTATTTCTCGGGACATCACCGAGCGCAAGCGGGCGGAGGAGGCGCTGCGGGTGAGCGAAGAGAAGTATCGTCTGGTCGTAGAGAATGCAAAGGAAGCTATCATCATCGCACAAGATTTGAAAATGGTCTTTGCCAATCGTGCTGCTGTGGACATGACAGGATATTCCGGAGACATATCAACATCTAAATTTTTCACAGACTTTATCCATCCCGATGATCGTAATATGGTCGTCGATTATCATATAAGAAGGCTGAAAGGTGAAGAAGTTCCCCTTGTTTATTCTTTCAGGGTTATTAGCCAAGATGGAACCGTAAAGTGGGTTGAATTTAATACGGCTGTTATTCAATGGAAGGAAAGACCCGCTACCCTGAGTTTTCTGAATGATATCACTGAACGCAAGCGGGTGGAGGAAGCGCTGCGGGAGAGCGAGGCACGCTACCGTCTACTTGCAGATAATATGACCGACGCGGTATGGCTGATGAATATGAATCTTAATGTCATTTATGCCAGTCCGTCGGTTGAAAAATTGATAGGATACACTGATGAAGAAATTAAGCAGATGACGCCGGAGAAGTTCCTGGCGCCGGAGTTGCTCAATAATGCAATGGCGGTATTCTCAGAGGAGCTGGTAAAAGCGAAGGTAGATCCAAACTACTCACCCATACGTACTTTGGAACTAGAATTCTACCGCAAAAACGGTACGACATACTGGTCGGAAAGCACCTTCAGTTTCATCCGCGATAAGAATGGAATTCCCGTATCTATTTTGGCCGAGGGCAGAGATATCACCGACCGCAAGCGTGT
>DLME01000069.1 GCA_002479215.1 Syntrophaceae bacterium UBA7544 | reverse complement strand
ATCACATAAAAGTGACGCGAGAGCACAAGTGAGGAGGCTTAAAAAAAGGGCGCCGTCGCTAATATTATAGACTGCCCATAAAGCCAAATTATTCATCAAAAGCCTCTCGTTCGCGAAGAGAGCGTTTTATGTTATAATCAGCATGCTTTTTGAGATCTTCGTATAGTTTATATGCCGGTGAAAAAGTAGGAATCTCTTTTAATGCACTTTCAGCCTCAGTTTTCATACGGATATCCTGTGGAAATGGTTCCCCAGGTGTACCAGATCTAACTCCAGAAATCGTTGATCCAAATAAAGCACTCGATGCATCCCTTAACAAATCTTTTCCATATTGATTAGCCTTATCCAAAAAGCGTATGATGAATTGTCTGTTCTCAAAAATGAAATCAGGATGTCCTTCACGAAGGATTTGTGAGATGACACATATATCGGCAGGTGTTGCTGTTTCTATCCAATCGAGAAAAAAACCTATTAATTCAGCATTATAGGGTTTAAACATGACATTAAATAGTTCACCTGCACGATGCTGAAATAGATTATCGTCTTTGTGTGACATCATCCATTGTGACACTTGCCTAAGAAGTGCGCCAAATTCTGGCGATTCTCGGAATAGAAGAGGTGTTTGACAATAAGGTCCGTGATTACATGGTCTATACTGCCAATCCTTAGTCTGCGCAGCGTACTCCACGCGATCCATAAAGAACTTAGCTACTCGCATGGCATGATCTTTAGATATTTTAGATAGAAAAGTGTCGATCCAATATCCATCAAGTTTTGGCAGACGCATTAGCTTTTTCAGAAAATGGTCAATATCTTTTTCAGTGAGCAACCGGTATGGTATTATTTCATCGTATTGGAAGAGGACCAACACATCATCGGCAACATTTGTTGATATTCCAATATCAACAAACTTGAGAAGGTCAATCGCTCGTTGTTGATCACTTTTTGCCAAGATTCGTAAAGCACTAACTGCATTTTTAACAACCCATTGATCCTTTGATGAAAGGACCTTTTTGAGAATAGTAATATCTCTTTCACTATACCACTCCGATTCAACATCTAAAACAGAATAACCTTCACCAACTGCTAAATGCAGATCACGTGAATTAGTTTCAAGGAATCGAAAAGCAAATTCAATAGCGTCATCGTGTTTCTCGTTAAGAAGTTTTGAGAGAGCCATACCTGCAAAAGGCGCTGTTCTTGAAGCTTGATTTGTAAGCGCATTTTGAACAGTTGCTTGAGCAAGAGACAATGATGATTGAATTAATAGCCGATAGAGTATGTGAGGTGATGAGTTACCAGTTTTTTCTATGTGCAAAAGATTTTGTTCCAGAAAAGTACGTAATTGTTCCCCCTCTGGGTATGTTAAAATAAGATCTTCTGTAAGCTTGTTCAGAGATTTATTCCATTTTTGATTAGACTGTCGGAAATCTCTCCTTTCCAGAATTTGTCCATATCCGTCTATGAAGGCTAGTTTCGTTCGAAAATCTAGTGAGTCCGGTAAAGATTTGAGGATATTCTTAGCTACTGATGCTGTTTCCTCGCCTGCATAATTTGCATGCCATGATACTGAGCGTGCGACTGCAATTAAAACAATATGCTCGAGATTATCAGTTTTTATTTTCTTTTCTATTTTATTAAGTGTTTGAACAAATTCTTTTGTCCATTCATCACGTAATCCTCCTCTGATTGAATATCGAATGCTTTCTTCTAGGAATTTAGCCGCCTGTATTGCGATTTTTATATTTTGATGTGTGAGTAATTTTATTGTTGCATCAATAACTTTGCAACGAAGATCAGAAACAAAAGAGAAATTTACATTAAATGAATTAATATAGACAGTCCTACCATTTGATTCAGTTGTATTTCCTTCTGTCTGAAGTATGCCTTTGAGTATATCAAAAGGTGAATATGCGTATTTCCATGAATCGTCTTGATTAAGCAGCGAGAGTCCGAAATCAACAACTACTTTATTATATTCTTTTGGCTTATTGGGCTCAACTTCGCAAAGTTCGGTGAGAATACGTATGGCGTGTTCTGGTGTTTGATTGAGTTTTCTTTTGTCACTTTTGCCCAATTCCCACAGATATCCGCATGCACGAGGAAGATGGTCTAAATTATATGCCACATTTTTTATAAGTTTTGGTAAATCACGAAGATACTTTCCTTCAGATATGAGATACTGGACAAAATCCAATGCTCTCGTCGGTTGATAATAAGAAACTGCGATTATGGCATGAATATGAGGATCAGAATATTCACTTGATGGTTTTAATTTTCGCCATATACCATCTAATAATTGGCTATTGCTTGGATCGCCATTAGCCAAACGCCAATCAAGTTTCCCAAGATTTAGAAGGACATGTTCGATGTGCAAATCACCTGCTGCATCGAATACTTTTTCTGCGTAGCCGGTTGATTTTCTGTTCAATCCGATACAACTATCTTCGATGATGTAATCAGCAAGTAAATCAGGCGATAATCGGAATTTTCCACCACGTTTAAATAGTATTCCGGCATCTGCAATTAAGCGAATTAGTCGGTTTGCATCAGCGGTACTTATGCCTTCCACTTTTTCAACAATTGCCGCAATTGATTCATCTTCAGGATGAAAAGGTTGCAAGAGAGCGAGGACATTTAGAATCTTTTTAATTGAATCAGCATCATTCTTGCTTCCAATATCGCCAGCAATAATATCACGAAATTTCCCTAAAAGAGTTAAGCGAAAAGCGTCCTCATTCTTTGCAAACTCAAGTGGGATTTTTTCTTTCGCAACAACTTGCGCACCAATAACAGTAAAAAGCGGGCAGTCGATTGTTAATCGTGCAATATCTTTAGCTTCACTTTCCGGGCCGTTAAATTCTTTCAAAACCTGAGTAGCGAGTTCTGTCGCCTGATCAAGAGTTAATTGGTCAAGCCTTCTCTCAAAGACTCTATCCCACATCAATGCAAATTTGCTTGCTTGTGCTTTGATTTTGACAAGACCATAAGGACGAAATGATAACAGCAATTTTGTTTTGTTGGACGGGACTGATGCATGCTGAAAGAGGGGTTGCAAATTATCGCGATCATGCGCATCATCCACAACAAGCAATTTGTTGCCATCACCAAGATCTTCGAGGCTTTTGTTAGTTACTTCCTCTATTGGAGATAGGAAGCGAACAGTTACTCCTTTATGTATATGGCCAAATGATTCAATCACATACTTAAGCACACGCGATTTACCACACCCTCCTGTACCGACGAGAAGCACTGCATCAATTTCATGATTCGATAAACTTTCAACGATGGCATGAGTATCTTCCGTTCTTCCGACAAGATGCCATGCATGACTGAATGCAGCATGCACATTCATAAATGGTGCAAAGAACTCCTTCGGTGTTTGCCAAGGGCCAGGCTCTGTCTCACCAAGTAAAGCTAGACGTTGTCCGCGAAAGGATGTATCGACAAGCTTTTTCTGATCGTCTTTAGGCAATTGCCTAATATAAAAAGATATGTCCTCTTTGTCCCAAATCGCCCATCCCGTATGCTTTTTCACTGCTTCACGAGATTTAGGACTAGCAACACGGCTTAAAAGAATAAATTTCTTTTTTGCCTTTCTCTTGAGATTTGCTACTACTTTATCAACCTTATCCGGCCCAAAGTTTTCTACACGTTTGCACTGGAAAGCATAACAAGTCTTATCTGAAAAGATAGCATCAATATCTACACCATCCTGGGTATGACCTTGTCCACCCACTCGGTGTACTTCTGCTTCTGGATATTTTTTTGACAAGAAATCCATGCAGAAGCGTTCGAAACTGTCTGGATTAAGAGCATCAAGTGGGAAAGGCTTATCAAATGTTGCTACTACCATTTTATTTGCCGTATAGCCTGCAGCAGCTAGCAGTTTTCCTGGATCAACTTTTAGCGTAGCAGCAAGTAGCGATATCTGTTTGTCCCGCGGGCGCGAGATACCCATTTCCCAGCGACTAACAGTCTGTTGCGTGGATTTGATCATTCTAGCTAGGTCTGATTGTTGAACAATTCCACCCTGTTTTCTTAATTTGACAAGTAAAGTCCCAAAATCTTTGTAAGGGTTTTCTTTTATCATACACATTATCCTTGTATGCATTTTGGCACAATTTTAATGTGTTTCACATTATTTGTCAAGAATTATTTTAAAAATAGATAATTGTGGACAGCGCCCTATTTTCTAGCTACATTTCATAAATTAAACCATTTATCAACGAAGCACCGTGTTTATCAAGAAAGAAGAAAATCACGATATTGCCGGAATATGTAACAGTAAAAGAAGTCGCAAGAGTCAGTAAGTTTCTCATGGACGGAAAAAATGAACCACAAATTATTTAAGCTTTTATCGAATATATATATACCTTATTTAGGTACAGGAATTATAGTTAAGAGTGTTTCTCCGGATTACAGAGAAATATATGTGCAGATGAAATTGAGGTGGTACAATCGCAATTATGTTGGAACTCATTTCGGTGGATCTTTATACGCCATGACAGATCCTTTCTTTATGCTGATGTTGATATCTATTTTAGGGGAGGAGTTTGTTGTTTGGGATAAATCGGCTCACATTGATTTTATCAAACCGGGTAAGGGGACTGTAACTGCAAAATTCTTGATCACGAAGGAACAAATCGCGGACATTATTCATAACACGTCGGGTGGTCAAAAATATTTGCCTAAGTTTTCGGTTGATATTGAGAATGAGGCAGGAGAAAAAGTAGCACGAGTAATAAACTATATATATAAAGAAAAAGAGTTTAAAATAGAAATTAAAAAAAATAATCTTCTGCTAAGGGTTTGTTAAGAAAGCAGAAAATTATGATATTGCCCGAACATGTAACAGTCAAAGAGATGGCAAAGGAGATGAAATGAACAAATTATTTGAAAAGAGCACCATTAACGGAATGAAATTGTCCAATCGTTTTGTCAGGGCGGCGACGTGGGAGGGAATGGCCGATGGCACAGGCGCTCCCACTCAGAAGTTGATCAAGCTGATGAAGGCATTGGCAGAAGGTGGCGTGGGCTTGATCATCACCAGTCACTGCTATGTAAGCCCTGAGGGGCAGGCCTCAAGCGGGCAGATCGGCATGTATAAAGATGAGTTGATCGAAAGTCTGCGTAAGATGACGACAGCCGTTCACGGCGCAGGCGGAAAGATTGTGGCACAGCTATCTCACGCCGGAAACTTTGCCGCGGAGAAGTTAACAGGACGTCCTCCCTTTGTGGCGTCCAATTTTGAAGGCCTTGCCCCAACACCGCGCCATGAAATGACGGTGCAAGATATTCAAAAAACCGTTGCCGCTTTCGCGAAGGCCGCATTGCGGGCAAAAGCGGCAGGCTTTGACGGTGTCCAGATACACGGCGCTCATGGTTTTCTCTTGAGCGAGTTCCTTTCTCCTTATTATAACCGGCGTCATGATGCATACGGCGGCCCCATCGAAAATCGGGCGCGGTTTATTCTGGAAGTCTACAAGGCTATCAGAAATGCCATAGGCAAGGATTATCCGCTTCTGGCGAAGATTAACTGTCAGGATTTCATCGAGAACGGATTAACACTTGCGGATTCCATCAAGGCGACTAGCCTGCTGGCCGATGCGGGGCTGGATGCTGTTGAAGTGAGCGGCGGCATGCTGACGGAAAGGAAGCTTTCGCCGGTCCGGGCGGGAATCGATTGCGTGGAAAAAGAGGCCTATTTCCAGGAAGAGGCCCGCGCCTTCCGCAAGCAGATTCACATTCCATTGATCCTTCTCGGGGGGATTCGATCCTTTGAATTAGCCGAACAGCTGGTGGGAGAAGGAACGGCGGATTATATTTCCATGTCGCGCCCGTTCATCCGCGAGCCCGGCCTCATCAATCGCTGGAAGGCGGGAGATCGTAGAAAAGCGCAATGCATCTCCGACAATCGTTGCATCATTGCCGGAGGCGAAGGAAAAGGCATCTATTGTCACAATGAGAAAGAGTAGCTAATCAAAATATTTTAGGAGAACCAAAATAAGAATGCAATCCATTTGGAAATCAAAAGGGGAAAAGCTGCACACACGAAACATAGAAGTAACGACATACGATTATGACGGACAAAGAGTAATTGTAGAAGGCTTCCTCAAAGATGATCGTTTCCAGGAATCTCGTGTGATAACCGGGGAAACATTTCCAAGCGGCGTCATTCATCATATGGGCATACGCCTGCTGGTTAATTGTTCTAATCTTTTAATCGAGGATATTGATGTTGAACTGATATCTGTTCCCAGGGAATTTTGCCGGGAAACTATCGGGTGCCTCGCACCCATAAAGGGATTGACTATTACCAAAGGTTTTACGGCGAAAGTAAAAAATTTGGCCGGAGGTAAAAAGGGATGCACCCACCTGGTGGAGCTCCTCCTGGCAATGGCCCCGGCTGCCATCCAGGGATATGCAGCATACCAATCAAAGAAGCCGGCAGTATTCGATCCTGATCGTGCCAAGATGATCTTAGAATTTCTTATCAATACTTGCCACACCTGGCACAAGGATGGTCCGCTTGTGGAAAGGTTCAAAAAGATGATCGATATGAAAAGGGATAATTAGATGTCGGATCGCAATGCAAGCAACACAGCCTTAGGAACATTATTTATGCGGGGAGTGCATCAATTGCTGGACGCTAAGCCTTTGATTCTGGATGATCCCACCGCACTGACGATGCTGGGAGAGGATGCCTGCCGTCAGATTAAAAACAACAAGGATCACCACCAAACGCTGGCAGCGCGCGCATTGCGCACTCACGTTGTTCTCCGTTCGCGTTTTGCCGAGGACCGTCTCGCAGAAGCAGCCGGTCGGGGAATCACACAATATGTGATCCTGGGAGCGGGTTTCGACACGTTCGCCTATAGACAACCCGCCTGGGCAAAAGCACTGAAGATATTTGAAGTAGATCAGCCGGCAACCCAGGCTCAAAAACGACTGCGGTTGGAGCAGGCAGGCATGGAGCTTCCGCCGAATCTCAGCTTTGTCGGTATCGATTTTGAGCATGAATCGTTACGTGATGGACTCCTGCGGCATGGCGTATCGCTTACGGAGACGTCTTTTTTTTCCTGGCTGGGCGTTACCATGTATCTTAAAGAAGATGCCATTGACGCGGTGCTGCGGACCATTGCTCAATTTCCGTCCGAAAGCGAAATCACATTCACTTTCGCCCAGCCGCCGGATTCATTATCCGGCCCGGCGAGCAGCTTTCATTCTTCGTTGTCTAAAATTGTCTCCGCTGTTGGAGAACCATTTGTCAGCTTCTTTACCCCCGCGGCGATCGAAACAAAACTGCGCCAGACAGGTTTCAAGACCATTGCTTTTCTCTCCGACAAAGAAGCCGAAGAACGATACTTCCGTCAGCGTCAAAAGGATCTGCACATCCCCAAACGTTCCGTTATTGCCTACGCAACGCTTTAATAGCGTAAATCCTCAAAATATTTTATTCACCATGATTGTTGACTTGTAGGTGTTTTCAGCAAGCACTTCTTCCTGTAATCAATAAACAGCAAGAGCAAGGAAAAGTTGATGATTTCAGATGGCGAACAGCATCTGATGCCGTACGTTCCATTTGACATCTCAATGGGCATGCGGTAGTTTACATAAGAGTTTTTTCACGCAACAAGACAATCGTCCTTTTTTGTTTCCAGCCAGCACCGTTTGTTACGATGGAGGAGCATTAGATGAAAGATCCATCCAAGACAAAGCAGAAACTTATCGAAGAGCTATCCGTCTTAAAACAGAGAATGCAGGAACTGGAGTATTCAGAATCAGAGCGCCAGCAGGCGGAAAAGGCGCTACGGGTAAGCGAAGAGAAGTATCGTCAGGTCGTAGAGAATGCAAAGGAAGCTATCATCATCGCACAAGATATGAAGTTGGTCTTTGCCAATCGTGCTGCTGTGGACATGATAAGATATTCCGAAGAGATATTAACACCCAAATCTTTCACAGACTTTATCCATCCCGATGATCGTAATATGGTCGTCGATCATCATATAAGAAGGCTGAAAGGTGAGGAAGTTCCCGTTGCTTATTCTTTCAGGATTCTCAATGAAGATGGAACCGTAAAGTGGGTT
>DLME01000259.1 GCA_002479215.1 Syntrophaceae bacterium UBA7544 | reverse complement strand
GGCGGCAGCGGCAGGCTAACGCCCCACACAATATTTCCGGATAAAGCATGGTTCCTGCCGGCCCATTTTTCATGGTGGGTTCATGTGTGTTTGATACACTTAGGCAAAAGCAAAAGCAGGAGGCAGGAGGTATGTCCGATAAGAAAACAAAGAAAAATGCTGAAGACAAGAGTAATGTGTGCCAGATATGCGGTTTAGATTGCCGTGATAAAGTAAGTTTGGAAAGACACGTTGACTGGGCTCACAAGGAGCAAAAAAATTCGGTAAAATCCTGACTATTCAAAGCTGCTGATTCACTTAGGTTCCGCTATTGCCAACGCGACGCTTCCTTTAAATCACCTCCGCCTGGTTAAGTACCAACAAAAGCCATGCTACGGCTTCTCAGAGGGTTTCTACGGAAACGCACCTTTTTACTATTCTAAAAAATTCATGATCATGCCGGGCATGAAAAGGTGACAGAAAATGAAACATAAGACGCAGAAACGTCGATGGACCATCATTTTGGCAATTACCTTGAGTTTAGTTATCCTGTCAGTAACTTGTGCCTGTCAAAGCAACGCAACAATAACAACTCCCGCCCCCTCAACAACCACAGCTTCAGCACCCTCAGGCAAAATTGATGTATTGACCTATCACTATGATAATCTGCGTGATGGCGCTGATACCTCTGAAACGATATTAACTCCGCAAAATGTAAATTCAACCACTTTCGGCAAACTTTTTAGCGTGCCAGTCGATGGTGATGTTTATGCTCAACCCCTTTATAAGTCTGATCTCCTGATGCCGGATGGCACAATTCATGACGTGATGTTTGTGGCTACCGCACATGACAGTCTTTACGCGATTGATGCTAACAGCGGAGCAGTTTTATGGCAGGACAGTTTCATCAATCCGGCTAATGGGATAATAGCAGTACCATCAGCCGATACTAACAGTACTGATATCTATCCGGAAGTGGGTATCATCGGAACGCCCGTGATCGATGCCAGTACCTCGACTATCTACCTGGTGTCCAAAGTTAAAGACACTAATAACAACACTTATGCCCAGTATCTTCATGCGATTGACCTGGCTACCGGTAAAGAGAAATTTAACGGACCGGAACTGATATCGGCAAATATAACAAACCCCGATGGCACAGTCATTTCATTTGATCCGTTATTTGGGAACCAACGTTCTACACTGCTGCTTTTGGATGGGGCTGTATATATTGCCTGGGCATCACATGGTGATAATGGAGGATATCACGGTTGGATTATGAGCTATAGTGCTCATGATGTAACTCAACAGTTGGGAGTGCTGATAACAACCCCAAATGGCTCTTATGGTGGTGTCTGGATGTCAGGCGGCGGCCTTTCGTCTAATGGCAGTTACATCTTTGTAGCCGTAGCTAATGGCAGCTTTAACCTATCTACTCAGGATTACGGTGATTCCATGCTCAAGTTATCACCGAGCACCCTGAAAATAACCGACTCGTTTTCATCGTTTAATTATAAAGCACTAAACAGTAATGATGACGATTTTGGCTCAGCTGAACCTTTACTCGTTCAGTCCGGTTCGACATCGCTGGTGATAACTGCTGACAAATTAGGCGTCGTTTATATTCTTAACCAGAACAAGTTAGGTGGGTTTAACAAAAATAAGAATAATGATATCCAAGAGATAACAATGGATAATAATCCGGTCATGAACAATATGGCATATTTTAATGGAAAGTTGTACGTTGGCGCCAATAACATGCCTCTTGAGTCTTTTGCACTATCAAATGGTAAATTCAGTCAGAATCCGGTTTCTCAAACTCAAAATACATTTGGTAATGGGGGCGAAGATGGACAAGGTGCCAATCCGGTAATTTCCTCGGATGGCACTGCGAATGGCATCGTTTGGGCACTGGACAACACAAATATTGGAACTGCACCTGCGGTGCTCCATGCTTACGATGCAAACAATCTCAAAGATGAGTTGTATAATAGCGCACAGGTCCCAGGCGACGCCGCCGGCAATGCAGTTGTATTTAGTGCTCCATTGGTAGTTAACGGCAAGGTTATTGTGCCAGGAGCGAATGTAGTTACGGTATATGGTTTGAAATAGCCGAAAACCTGTTTTAATCGCGAAGGCCAAAAACTTCCGTACATTTGTTTTGGAAAATTAGGGGAGTATAAACAGTAAGCTTCATCAAATGACAAGATTTTTCAATTCAGCATTCTATTTTCGCGGTCCTAATTGGGCATCAATCCTTGTTTCTGTATTACCTTTGAGAGTAGTGTGGTTGGCTTTTCTACCAGCCGCCAACGTGGAAGATCGCGGGTTTAGTATTTGTTGTTTTTCTGATAGCCCGTAGTATTTACAAGTTAGTAGACTTAGAATTGGTGATTTAATCTTTTGTAAAGCAAGTATATAATGGGGGAAAATTGAATGGAGGCGATTTATGCCAAGGGTTATGATAAGATGCCCGAACACCCAAAAACTTGTGCCAACTGGGTTTGCTATGGAAAAGAATGCTTTTGATAATCCCACCTTCGACCTCACTAACAATACCGTGCATTGCCCCGCTTGTGGGAAGGATCACACTTGGTCTAAAAGAGACGCTGTTTTAGAAAGTGCTAATTATAAACCTCCACCGCGATGACTTCAAAATCTTTCAGATTTATGTAGTTGCCAAGGCTTTGGATTGATTTCCATAAGCTAACACGTGAAGAGAATTCACAAATTTGAAATATGTTCTGTTAAAATTTTATGACTAATTTTATGGGAAAATGGGTTCTGTTTCATTGCAGGTGAATCCTTTCTAAACCTTACGTCGAGAGGAGCAATTTGGAGAGAATCCGATTAATCCGGAACTTCAAAAGGCTGGTTCGGCCTAATCCGTAAATCCGCTTAAATGAAAGGACGTCAATGAAAGAACACCGCAATGTCGAAGGCATGATGGATACAAAAATTGCATATAGTTTATTTTACCTGTTATCTCCGAAGCCAGGCGACGACAGCAATAATAACCACGAGCAGGATGAATCCGCAGAAAAGCAGTAGTGGCCAGCTATTCATGGCCCAACTCAGCATCGTAAAGGAACTCATTTGTGAGGGCCCTATTTTAGTAATGTCAGCACTTGTTTGTGTTTGAAAAGCCGGATAAAAAACACCAACAAACAGCAGTATTATCATGCCCATAATAAAAATCCCCATTGGTGATAAAAAATTCTTTAATG
>DLME01000019.1 GCA_002479215.1 Syntrophaceae bacterium UBA7544 | reverse complement strand
GCCCCAACGTCGGCTCGTCCAAAAAGAGCACTGCCGGCCGGTGCAAAAGACCGCGGGCCAACTCCAGACGCCTGCGCATTCCACCCGAGTAAGTTCGGGTTATATCATCACTGCGCTGCTTTAAGTCGACTAGTTCCAGCATTTCCGTTATCCTTTTCTCCCGGATATCGGAGGGGACGCCATATAGACGCGCGTGAAGTTCGAGGTTTTCCCGTCCGGTAAGAACGGTATCTAGAGTAGGGTCCTGAAATACTATACCGACTTTGCGTCTTACCTGTGCGGGCTCGCCTACTACATCGTAGCCGGCGATTGAAGCGCTGCCTGAAGTCGGGCGGATAATCGTGCAGAGCATACCGATGGTGGTGGTTTTGCCGGCGCCATTAGGCCCGAGCAGTCCGAATATCTCGCCTTTTTCTATGTTCAGGTTGATGCTTTGAACCGCGTGTATTTTGCCGTAGCTTTTTGTAAGGGCATTGGTCTTGATAATCGCCATACTAGTAAATATACTGATTCCTAAATTTTTAGTGTCGGATGAGAGCTATCATTCGGTGGAAACGGCTCCGGGCCAAAGATAATAAAAACCGGCCTTAGCACTGAGAATTTCCGGGAGTTCAATATTTATCACCGAAACATTCAAATTTTCAGATGCGGCGCCCGCGATGTTATAATAATTATCCTCCGGGAATTCCGCCCTGCGGTATACTATCAATTTCGCGTCTTCGGAAATTTTGGCTATTTTTTTTGTTTCTTTAACTGCGTCGCTTATATAGCCGATTTTGTCTATCAGCCCCATCTGTAGGGCCTCATCTGCCAAAAATACTCGCGCCGTGGAAATTTCCGCGATTGCCTGCGGCGTAAGCTGGCGGTGCTTTTTCACCAAACCCATAAATCGTTCTCCAAAATCATTCATTGCTTTTTGCAAAAGCTTTCTTTCTTCTTCGCTAGTATCCCGGAAAGGTGACGCCATATCTTTGTATTTGCCAACCTTCTGCACATCCACACCGAGACCGATTTTGTCCATTAAACCTTTAACTTTCGGCTGCAGCGAAATAACTCCTACCGAACCCGTTATAGTTGTCGGGTGCGCCATAATTATATCTGCGGGAAGAGACATGTAATACGCGCCGGATGTGGCCAGGTCCATCATGGAAATTACGATTTTACTGCCCGTTTTTTCTTTGTAGGCGGATATTTCATGGTATAAGAGATCGCTGGCGGTGATGGTGCCGCCGGGAGAATTTATCTTGAACAAAACCGCCTTGATTTGTTTATCCTTTTGGGCTTTATTAATTTGTGAAACTACCTGCTCAACAAGACTCGGTGTAGCGGTGATCAAACCTTTTTTAGGATTGTCCGAGATCAATCCATATATAGGAATCAGCAATATTTTATCCGCGCCTGTACCTTCCAGCGTATATTCTTTTAGCGGGTCGGGTGTGACGCTAAAAATATTGATTCTCGGCGTAGCGCACCCCATGATCAAAACTAAAATCGTCGTCAATATAATGAAATAATGTCTTTTCATACTTTACCTCCTTATGATTGGGCAACAAGCCCTTCTTAAGTTTGTATCATATTTTAACCAACAGTTCTCTGATTTTTTTAACCTATAAAAAACCGGAATTATTTAAGCTATCTTCTCTAACATCACGGCACGTTGGAAATGCTCCGTGCGTCTTATGGTCGTTTCTCTTATTGACTTTGGCCGGCCTTTTTTGTAAAGAAGTTCCGGTCTTCTCAGGAAGGCCGCGCCTGAATAACTCGCAGGCGCAGGTATTAAGGAGGCAGTACATCATGGCAAAGGTTCAAGTATTTGAAAAAAGACCGCCGGTACTCGGTATCAATAGTTTAGGGCGGATTGGAAAGTTGACATTGTGGCACCATGTAGGAAGAAAGTATTTTAAAGAAATTGTTGTCAACCTCGGACGGGAAGTGGGGACGGGGTTTGATGCTATAGCACAAATAATCGAGAAGGACGCGACCTATGGATTACTCCATAAATTTCTCTACGGCGTAAAATCAAAGAGTGTTATCCAGATTACTGATGAAAAAAAAGGCAAAATGCTTATCGACGGGGTCCCGGTGACGGTGCTGCGTGAAGCCAGAAATCCCGCTGATATTCCCTGGCGTGACTACGGCGCCGATATTGTCGTCGATTGCACGGGAAAATTCCAAGATCCGACAATATCCCCGAATGATAAGAAGGGCTCTATTCGGGGACATTTTCACGGCGGGGCAAAGGTTGTTATCAATTCCTCCCCTTTTAAAATAAAAAATAAAGCTTTATCCATGCCTGACGATGCCGTAACTTTGATTTACGGAATCAACCATGCCGCTTTTGATCAGAAGAAACACCAGCTTATTTCCGCGGCTTCTTGCACAACCACGGGGCTTGCCCATATGATTAAACCTCTACTCGAACATGAGAAAACAAATACCATCTTGACGGCCTCTATGTCGACCATCCATGCCGTTACCAGTTCGCAAAGCGCGTTGGACAGCGTTCCCGAGGCAGGAGAGAAAGACCTGAGAAAAAACAGGAGCATCCTCAATAACATAATCTTGACTTCCACGAATGCGGCGGAGGCTTTGGGACAGGTAATTCCGGAGGTAAAAAACATCGGTTTTATGGCCGACTCCATCAGAGTGCCCACCAACACCCTTTCTTTAATTGTTCTGAATGCTACTTTTCAAACACGCGTAAATAAGGATGGTGTCGCAGCTGCTATCGACACAAAAACAATAAATGATATTTACCGAAAAGCCGCCCAAAGCAATCCTGAGCACTTAATCATATTTACCATGGAGCAGAATGTTTCCACCGACCTCATCGGAGTGGACGCAGCGGTAATTATCGAAGGGCAATTCAACCACATTAGAACGGCCTTTATTAATGTAGACCTCTCTCATATTCCGAATTTACCAAACGGCCTGCTGCAGACATTTGCCGAAAAAACGATGAAAATACCGGTTGTCCACGCGAAGATTTTTGGATGGTACGACAACGAATTCGGAAGCTACACAAACAGGGTCGGGGATCTGACGGTCTTCATTCATAAGAACATGTTATAGATCATCAACAGCCTGATCATTGTAGAGTTCAGAGGATTATATTACGCGTTTCTCCGGATTCATATTCGTGTTTCCCCAAATATACTGTGCCGCTCCAACCGTCGATACAGATGAAATCTCCCGCGCCGATTTTACAATCATCTATTGTCGCGAATCCGTTGGTCTCATAAACCTTAAGTTTACTGAATCCGACAACACCGACTTTGTTGAGTTGGGGGATGGTCACAGCGGCATGCGAAGTGCCTCCCCCTCTTGCCGTCAAAAGCCCCTCGACCTGCAAAAGCACGCCGACATCATCAGGAACCGTGTCGCGACGAATCAAAATGAGCGGTGTTTTCGGCTCAGCTGAGCGGAAATGCTTAATGTCCGATTCAGAATAAACTACCCTGCCGCAAAGGGCACCGCCGCTCACGCCAATGCCCGTTCCCATCACCGAAGATTGTAAGACCTCGGTGTCTATAAAACGCTTCAATCTTTTTGCCGTTACTTGATCCATATCCCGTGTTTGAAGGATATATAACCTGTCCCTGCTTGTACCTTCAAAGGTAAATTCTATTTCCTGATGGTTAAGACCTTTCTCATAAATCAAAATTTCAGAAATTTTTATCAGTTCATCGTAAATCTCCGGAAATTTAGCTTCCAGAGATATTCCCATGTCTTTGCGTTCCGCTAGACGCTGTTTTTCCGAAATAGGATAAGTTTCCACAAGGCCGGAAACAATATCGTCCCCCTGAACACCAAATATAAAATCTCCATAAAGAGTTACCGTTGATGATGAGCTTTTAGGTTCGCGGGTAAAAATAACGCCCGACCCCGAGTGTTCATTGAGATTTCCAAAGACCATCGTCTGGACAATGACCGCTGTTCCCCATTTATCCGAGAGATGCATCTGGTGACGATAAATTTTCGCCTGCTCGGAATACCAGGAGTCAAAAACTTTGAGAATAGCGTGCCGTAACTGTTCCATGGGATCGTCTTTAAGCACGATACCATTATCCAATATGCCTTTCTTATACGTAAGAGCTATCTGTTTCATTTGGCCGGGAGAAAACCGGATCTTTCTTTCCACGCCGTATTTCTGCTTGAATCCGTCTATTATCGCATCGAAAAAATCCCGGTTTAATCCCTGAAACATACCCCATGTCTGTAAAAACCGCCGATATGAATCCCATGCCGCCCATTGAAAATCTTCTTTAGCACTGAGATTTTCCGCTATGGATTCGTTAATCCCCACATTTAAAAAAGAATTCATCATACCGGGCAGAGAAACAGTGGCGCCGCTTCTTACCGATAACAGCAGTGGGTTGTGCGGATCACCGAATTTGCGCCCGGTCATTTTCTCTAATGTGGATATTTCTCTATTTACTCTGGCCGCGAGATCATTAAATATATACTTATAGCCGATAACAGCATCATAACCTCGAAATACTTCCGTGGTTATGATAAAGCCGGGGGGGACATGAAAACCAAAAGATACCAGCTCTTTGAGGAAATATCCCTTGTTCCCGAGAAGTATCTGATTATCAACCCGTTTATTCTTCTTATAAAAGGATGAAACAGCGAGTTCCGGATTATAGGACATAACAAGTTTAAGAATCTGTTTGTTATCTTTAAATTTTTCCAGCTCCGCGTTAAGGGTATTGATAACTGCGTTAACAAAATTGTCCAAAACCTGAAGCCCGAAGGCAGAGGATATTATCCCTCTGATAAAATTTTCCGATTGTTGGTATACGGTTTCTTCGTGATTTCGAATCTCGTATTTTGCATCGGCCTCAGTTTTTTGCCGGGTAATTTGTCCGATAATAACAGGCAGGTTGGAACTGTGAGCGTCTATGTAATAATCACGGATAATATCCTGTATGCCTTTGGAGATAAAGCGGAAGATATCGGCGTATTGTTCCATGGAAAACTGCTTGATTGCCAAGGCGCTGGTCACGTATTTGACTTTGGCAACCAAACCTTCTGTAGAAATTCCTTCCAACTCCAGAGCGCTGATATAGAGCCACAAATATGCGTGAATCTTGACAATGGTGCGTTTGGTAATGAATTTGAGATTCAACGACTGGGCCAACTCCTCTAAAAGCATCGTAGCCAGGTTTTCCAGACGGAGCGAGAGGCCGAAAGCTCCAAATTTCTCCTCATTATAGGTCCCATACATTGACGGTATTCCTGCCGCAATGTGCCTCTTGTAATATATGTTTTCAAAAGATTGGGTTTTTTGGGGAGAGAGAATCTTTTCCTTCAATACGGACAAAAATTTCATTATGATGGTAAGACTTTTGTAGTTATTTCTTGCGCCCAGAGCGCGTTTCAGCAACATGATCTCAGATTTCTGGAAGGGATAGACCGATTCCAGGTCTTTCAATAAATCGACATACTGGGGAAAATATTTTTTATAAAGAAGCTGATAAATGCGGATCATGAGCCTGGTGCGCTCTTTATCTCTTTTATTAATGCCTTTGACATTATTGATCTCTTTTAGAACCTTTGTCTGATCCCATTCGATAAATTTCCGTGGATTATCCTGAACTATTGAAAACAAATGTTTAAATGCTTTGTGCATTCCGTCAAAATATTCCCCGGAGTTCAGTACTTGTTCATACACCTCATCAGGAAGATGTTTGCGGACAAATTCCCTGTTGCCGGAAAACCAGTATTGGAAAATGTTTTCCATGAATTCTACAAGGAGGCTATTACTCTCTACATGGGACTGCTTACGCAGAAAGTTGACAAGCTTATCGTTACGGTAAGAAAGCTCGTCCACTTCTGTGGAGATGTCGCGCAATTCACCTTCGGCGCCGATTTCGCTGAAATAAACAGGGAATATCCTGAGGAGTTGTTTTACCAGATTGTATGCTGGCGCGATATCGGCATTGAGCAGGGCGGAAATGTCCTTTTGCAGGAGGTCTGTATCCCGAACAAAAATTCCACCGATGTTTAAATTGATAATCAGAGCGGAAATGAGCCTCTTTGTCCATCTGGGTTTCATGGCGATAATCTCGAGCCATGACCTTATGTTGACAATATGAGTCGGATTGACCTGCACCTGCCATTCGGTTGTCGTCCCTTTAACTTCAGGATATTGAAAACCGTAAGAAATAAGTTCATCAATAAATGCATCCACGAGAGAGTGAGAGTTTTGATCGAATACCTCCCTTGCCGTCGTCGTGATGCAGTCGATAATGGAGCCCCGGTATTCATATTGTGATCTGCTCTTTTTCAGAAAGCCGAATACTTTGCGCACAAAATCGTTGAGGTTTTCCTTTTTTTCCTGCTGAAAGACCAATTTCAGACAACGGTTTATTTCTCGAAGAGCGCTTCCGTGGATATCGGAAAGACCGGGTACGCCCATGATACTGAACAGAAAGTCAAGTTTCACAAGATATTGGCGTCCTTGATAAGCTGGGGATTTTTCCAACTGATCGGCAACCAAAAAATATCCGTTTACTATTTGAAAGTAATCCGGCAGATCAAGGTACTCCTTTGTTTGCAAAGCACTCTTTTTCTGTTTGTCCGGATGAAGAACTTCCAATTTCCCTAGCAGAGTCTGGATATACTGGTGGCTCAGGGGCTGGATAATCTGTCTGTAAGCATCAGCCGCTTCCCCGGTTTCTCCCTCTGCTGCCGTATACCACCCGGAAGGATCAGGCTGGGTAAGCCAGAATTGGTATGTAATCTTAAACATCTTATAGAGTAAAAGATCAAACCGTTCGACAGGAAGAGGCGTGTTATTTTCTAAAAGGAACTTGACAGTTCTTTTGAGATAGGCCGAGCATTTCTTGAATATGGTTGCATCCTCATCCGAAATTTTAATCAGCGATTCTATGATCTCGGAGAACAGGGATAAGTTTCTGGAAATAAATTCGTTGCTCTGAGAAATTATCGTGTCAATATAGTCAAACAGATAGTGTATCGCGCTGTCTCTGATCTCTTCGCTTACAGAAAACTTAATTACATCGAAGTATATCCGCAGGAGTATGGAAAGGGCAGATAGTCCGTCTTTGTGCCTATTGTACTCGTAGAAATCGCCGATGGAAACGGATTTGAGCTCCTGGAGAACATATTCCCAGTTAACAAAAGGATGGTTTAACTCTGTCAGCAGTTCTCGTGTTTTTTTCTGCAAGCCGTAATGCTCTTCCACAACTTTAAGCAGAGGGGCATACTGTTTGGGTATTTCTATGGCTACTGCCGTCCTCTCCAGATTCACCTTAAGAGCGGACGAAACCCAGCCTTCATTTTTTTCAATGGAGCTATTTTTCACCTTCATGTGGAAATCAATCCTTCCAAATGGTAGATTAATCAGAATTCTTACAACATTTCAAGTCCAGAACTCGTCTACCGATATAGTATCAGAAACATACACTATTTACTTTCTAAACAAATCCGGTAATGGCATTGAGTATTTAGATAAGATCCATGCTTATTATTTTATCCGAAATTTATTTTTTTAAAATTTTTCATTGACAAATGCAAATATAGTTGTATGATACAACTATGACTAGAGAGATAAATGTAAATTATGCTCAATTAATGGAATTATTCACCGGACTTTCCCAGGTAACGCGCTGCTGCCGTCAGGATGAGGCTTTTTGCGAAGATGTGACGTTTCACCAATTTATGATATTGGACGCGGTAGCAAAGCAAAAAGAGCTGAATATGTCCGACTTGCACAAGCATCTTTCTGTCGAAAAAAGTACGACCACCAGACTAGTCAGCCCCCTGATTAAGAAAGGCCTTTTGCAGCGCGATCAAGCTCCGCACGATTCCAGAGCGGTAACGCTATCTTTGACGAAGGAAGGCAGGGATGTCCACAAAAAAGTTTGGTTGTGTCTGACGGATTTTTTCCGCAAGGTTATGGGCAATATCCCGGAGAAAAAAGCAGATGTTGTTTTGGAATCCGTTAAGACTTTTATTATGGCTATAAAACATTATGCACGAGAATGCAGTTGCTGCAAATCACTCGAGTGAGGATAGCACTATGAATAAAATTGAAAACAGTTCCGGTTCCGGAGATATGATTACACTGCCGGTAATTATGACGGAGTCAACATGCTGTGTCCCGGCACAAACGGTTCCGGATGCTCTTACCCGCTTAAATCAAGCTTTTGTTACCGGTTCTATCTCCACGACTGCAGGCAAATTGCCGCGAGTATCTTCGGCATTGAGTTGGCAGGATCATTGGGGAAGCATTAAAGCCCGCTGGGGAGTCGGCAGAATGGATTATGCCATTGACCCTGGTCTTTACGCTCTGGGCAATCCCGATAACAATTCCTCTGTTTTAGTTACCGCCAATTACAAGATGAGTTTTGATCGCTTGCGTGAAGCTCTGCCGGGCAGAGATGCATGGATTCTTGTGCTGGACACAAAAGGAATAAATGTGTGGTGCGCCGCGGGAAAAGGCACATTCGGTACGGACGAATTAATCAAAAAAATAGAATCAAGCAGACTCAATGATATTGTCAGCCACAGAAAATTAATTATTCCGCAGCTTGGAGCCCCTGGTGTTGCCGCCCACAAAGTAAAGCAGGTCTCCGGATTTAAAGTTTATTACGGACCGATACGGGCAAAAGATGTTGCGGCTTATCTTGATGCCGGCCTTAAAGCCGGCTCCGAAATGCGGATAATGACTTTCCCATTAAATGAAAGGATTGTTCTTATTCCCATAGAACTTATCGAAACGATAAAACCTTTTTTAATCATCGCGCCTATTTTGTTTCTACTGGGCGGCATTGGAGGCCCGGCGGGTTTCTGGGCCAACGCGTTTAATTATGGTTTGTTTGCCGTCGTGGCCTTTCTTGCCGCCATTTTGGGAGGAGTTGTTATAAATCCACTTCTTCTGCCTCATCTCCCGGGGCGGGCATTTTCCATAAAAGGTTTTTCCATTGGTATAGTTATTGCCCTTATTCTTCTTTACCTGCGGAATATAAATTTACAGGCATGGCCTGGCAGAATCGAGGCTTTGGCCTGGCTACTGATAATTCCGGCCATATCCGCATATCTGGCAATGAACTTTACCGGAACCTCAACTTACACTTCTCTATCCGGTGTCAAGAAGGAAATGCGCTGGGCACTGCCTCTGCAAATATCGGCAGGTATATGCGGCCTTTTCATATGGATAACATCTCTTTTAATTGCTTAGGAGTTTAAAATGAAAAATTCAATTTATCTAAAAAATGTCGTTACCCTAAAACTTAATGAAGATAAATGCACCGGTTGCGGGATGTGTCTGGATGTTTGTCCTCATGAAGTGTTTAAAATGAACGGAAAGCACGTGACCATCCAAAACCGCGATGCTTGTATGGAATGCGGCGCATGCAGTAAAAATTGTCCGGTTGACGCTATTTTCGTCCAATCCGGTGTCGGCTGTGCTGCGGCCGTTATCAATTCCATGCTGGGGAAAAATGATGCCGTGTGTTGTTGCGGTCCAGAGGTTGGCGGCGCGGCAAAAGACAAAGACGGCGGATGCTGTTGTGAATAAAATATTTCATTAAATCCTTAATTAAGTTCCATTATGCAAAAATATTGGGGATACATCATAATTTAGTTTTCCTATATTTTAAGCGGCTCATCGTTAATCGCCTTTGCTGTTTTTTTATGGCGGGCGTTTAAATTTGGTTAATCTCGAATTAGACGAACCTCAGGCGCTTTTGTTTGATGCCGGTCTTTCGCTCGCATTTTTCATTCAGCACAGTGGAATGGTTCGCCGATCATTCCGACGATTTCTATTCAGGTTTTCGCCGGAAGCATACAGCGGGGCCATCTATTCAATTCTTTCAGGAATCTTTTTGTTCTTAGTGGTAATTTTTTGGCAGGGAACATCTGTTTTGCTCAAAGCTGAAGGCATAACCCGCGTACTCTTGCGTATAGTTTATATTTTGCCTGTTGCCGGATTTGTCTGGGGAGTCAAGGCGCTTGGTTTTTTTGATCCTTTTGGCATAAAAGGAATATTAGGTTACCAAAGGGAGAGAAAATCACGGCCGGTAGCTTTCACGGTGAGAGGCCCTTACTGCTGGGTACGTCACCCCTTATATTTATTTATGCTGGTTATGATCTGGTCATGTCCGAATCTGACCACAGACAGATTGTTGTTCAATATTCTCTGGTCTGCATGGATTTTTGTCGGTACCCTACTGGAAGAGCGCGACCTAGTCGAACAATTCGGTGATGCCTATCGAGAATACCCGGAAAAAGTGCCGATGCTTTCCCCGTTTAAATTTATTAAGGTAAAATTTATGTTGTAATCCATTTGATAAATTTACAATTGATTATTCAGTTTAATCTGATTTGATAAAGGATACCATCTCTGCACGCCATTTTCCAGCCGGTAATAATGAATAATGTATGCTACCGACAAAATCATCAGAAGCGCGGAAAGGATAATGTATGGAAGGGATAGATTGACGATAGTGAATCCGAAGGAAAGCAAAAAGAACAGACAAACAAACAGCATTGTAATAAGGTGCGCCAGCCGTTCCTGTTGCAACCATTGAATCTGCTTATCGTGATACGCGAGAAGCTCCATTAGCGCCTCCCGGCTGAGATTCTTCTCCAGCATTTCTTTTACGTATCGTTCATGTCGTTTCATGTAAGCAATCATAATTATTACTTATTAATAAACTTACCTTCAGAAGTCCGCGGATAAACTGCCTGGTAGAGAATTAGCGATTGTGGTTTGTCATTTTGCATATTTTCAAAATTTCGTCAATTGATGACTTTAGAACCTCTCACATGCTTAGACGAAGCGGCGTTCTGGATAAAGATTGACACCATCGTTTCATTGCCCCCTGCTGCTTAATTCTTTTTCCCGTATCGACAGCACAAAAACTTTTTTCATTCCGGGGCCACGCAGTTATTTCGCCCCAAACGCTTCGCGGGATCCTGACGGTAGTATTCCTGAAGAACACGATAAAGGTCGGGGGCGTGTTTTATCATTAACCGGGGTTGGTCGAAGAACTGCTCCGTGGCCACAGCAAAAAATTCAGCTTCGCTTGCCGCGCCATAGGCATTGAGGAAGGATTTTTTGCCTCTTTCGGCATCATGTTTCAATCGAAGATATTCCCGGGAACATGTTTGTACCCAGTCTCGGTATTCAGCCCGGTCTCGCAGGGGAGGTGTGCCGTCAGCGGCACCATCCAACATATCCAGTTTATGGGCAAATTCGTGATAGACAACGTTATGGCCTAATTCAGGATGGCGGCCGCCATGCAGAGCCGCATCCCAGATGATAATGACAGGCCCCTGATGAAAAGCTTGCCCGATAATGGGGTGGACATCTTCTACGGGCGCAATCGGTGTTTCAAAAAAACTGGGTTTACGCCGGGGTGGAATAACCGTAGAAGGATAGACGATGATTGATTCAACATTCTGATAGTAGTTGTGGGGCAAGTTTAGAAGCAGGAGGCATGCCTGAGCGGAAATGGTGACGCGGATTTCATCGGTAAGTGTAAGCCCTCCGCAGCCCTCCCAGTCCTTTTCGGCAATAAAGACCTGGACCAGCGCGCGCAGATGAGCACACTCGGTATCTTCCAGCATGCAGTAATGAGCAATGTTGAGTTGAACGATCTCTTCCCAGGCGGGAGGAAATGGAACTTGCACAAGCTTTTTTCGGCGACGATTTGCTAGCCATTGAAACATATCGCTTCCTTATGTCATTTATACCATTTCGCTTTCAAAGGATAACGAGGCGGCAAGGAGGAGGCTCCGCAGGCGTATTACTAATACGTTGAGGAAGCCGACAACGCAACCAACAAAGTTAGCCAAAGAAAGCAACATGGTATTAGTTTCGTTCCACGAATTCTACAACATTGCCATCCGGGTCTTTGACCATCGCAATGCGCACACCCGGCCGGATTTCCTTTTCGGGCACAGAAAATTCTATGCCTTTATTTTGAAGGTCGTTGCATAGTTCGGAGAGATTTTCGATCACAAAGGTCATATAACGAAACCCGAGTTGTTTCTCCAAACCAATGGCTCCGCGGGGAGGAATCACCTTCGGTTCCACCAATTTGAAGTCGCTTGTGCCGAATCGAAGCCGGTGCATCGTGCCAAACCATAAAGGAGTTGTGCCGATAAACGTAAGCCCCAAAACATTTTGATAAAAGTTGAGACTGGCCTTGATATCACTGACAATCACCCCGACATCCAGAGAATTCTTTGCCGGCTTCATCATTTTGTTTTATTCCTTTCTGATTATTACGTCCGGGAATGTAGCATAAAAAGGTAAAATATAAAAATAAGTATTTCAAAAAGTTCTGCCCTGCTTCCTCTTGACAAAAAGTTAGAATCATTTTCTAATAATATTAGCAGAGTTGTCGATCACTGCACTTTACGGGAGGATTTTATCCAATTGCCGGAAATAAAAGTATGAACTCAAAAAGATATAATGCGCTAGTTTCCCTGTTGCTGGTTATCATTATCGGTGTTGGTCTGACGGCCTGCTCTTCCCCAGCCAAATTGCCACACCTTGCTGATGATGCAGTCATTGTGGCGTTCGGTGATAGTTTAACTTTCGGAACCGGGGTGGAGCCAGCGCAGAGTTATCCGGCGGTCTTGGAAAAAATGATTGGCCGGCGAGTTGTTAATGCTGGAGTCCCGGGGGAAGTCACTGTCGATGGATTATCCCGCCTGCCGGAGATTCTGGAACGGGAGAAACCGGCCCTTTTGCTGTTGTGCCATGGTGGCAACGACCAGCTCCGGCGCTTGAACCAGCAGCAAGCCGCTAACAATATCCGGGAAATGATTCGGTTAGCACAGAAAAGAAGAATAGCTCTTGTTCTCATTGCGGTGCCGGGCCCGGGGCTATCTCTTTCACCTCCGTCAATGTACCGCGAAATTGCTAAGGAGTTATCTATTCCCATTGAAGAGGAGACATTATCCACGGTGTTGGCCGATAGCTCCCTCAAGTCGGATTATATCCATCCCAATGTCGCGGGATACCGCTGTCTTGCTGAATCTATTGTGGCTCTTCTCAAGAAGAGCGGCGCGATAGATTAGCCTGCCTTTTTGAAAACGTAGCACACTTACCCGGTAAGTTCTCTATGCCAGAGAAGGTTCAACCAGAATTTTGATATCTGCTTTGTTTTTCCCGACCAGAACTTCGAATCCTTCTGCTACTATTTTGTCCAGGGGGATAATTTTTGTGACCACACTCTCCGGACGGATGTTTCCAGCTTTAATCCAGGACATGGCCAATTCAGGATGGATAGAGTTGGTGCCGATCATGGTTGTCTCACGAGTGACAAAGCCAAGCATATGCACTGATGCCCGCTGTGTGAAAATGCCCTGAACGATAACCTTCCCCGAATATTTTACGGAAGAGAGACAATCCTTCAACGTTGCTTCAATGCCAACAGCTTCAATAGCCACATCAACGCCCTTGCTGGAAGTAAGCTCTTTAATCTTTGCCGCGGTTTTTATTTCCAGCGGATTCCATACCAGCGTGGCGCCCAACTCTTGCGCCTTTTTGCGCCTGTATTCCAGAAGGTCGGTCATATATACTGTTTTGACGCCCAGGGCCTTCAGCCCCAGCAGGAGCATGAGACCCACGGTGCCGCAACCGGCTACAAAAACTTTTTCATTCCCCTTGATTCCGGCGCGCTCAAGAGCATAAGCCGCCCCCGAGAGAGGTTCTACAACTGCCGCGCGCTTCCAATCCATATCCACGGGAATTTTCAGCAACCGCTCCTGCGGGCAGTTTATATACTCGGCATAAGAGCCGGAGACAACGGAACAAACACGCTCACCCACAGCATATCCTTTAACTCCCGGTCCCACGGTGACGATTTCGCCGCAGGCTTCATGGCCGAAAGGGCTTTCGGGAAAGAGACCGTGGAGATATTCGTGCAAATCCGAGCCGCAAATACCGCAGTATTTGATTTTAATCTTAACCTCGCCTTTCCCCGGCTGGATTTCCTCTGTCTCTTCAACCCTGATATCGCGAATGCCGTAATAGACAACCTTCTTCATTGAACAAGCCCCTTTAAAATTTTTAAGCGAAATTCTTTATAGTCCATAATAGTCAAAAAGGCAAAAATTTATTGCGTGCTGTGCTAAATCCTTGATAACCGTCTATCATTTTCGCGCAGGTGGTAATCCAGAACCAGTTTGCCGTTGATTAGCACAAAAAAATCGGGAGTTTTTTCTTTTAAAAAAGAATTGCGTCCATCTAAACTTACAAGTATGTTTAAGCAACTATTTTGTTATTTAAAAAATATTTTAATTGTCATATAGTAAGGGGTAGTGTGTAAAAGATAAATAATAAAAAGATAGGGCGCTGTCCCTAGTAACATCGAATTTTCTGCACATATTAAGTCATGCGGACCAAATAAAGAAAACACATCCGGCAAATGAACAATTACCGGCTATAAATCCGGCTTGCCATTTAGAGAGGAGACACAAGAGTGAAGTTAATCGACAAGACAGTTTTAGAGCCATTGCTGAGCTTGAAGAAGCACCCCCGCGGAGGTGCTTTCGGAAGGAAGTACTCCTCCGATGAATTACCTCTGCGATCGGAATTGCTCAGCTCGGACCAGATGAAGCAACATGGCAAAACACTGGCGAACATGCATAAATTGACGAGTGGAAGAGCTTCTGAACGGCTTCTGGCACGGCTCAATGAGAATGAAGATGTACTGATTGAAACATGCAACCAGCTGACAGCTGTGGTCAAAGATAACAGCCCGATCGCACCTGCCGAAGAATGGCTTCTCGATAACTTCTATTTAATTGAAGAACATATTCGCATGGCTAAAAGACACTTGTCCAAAGGCTACAGCCGGGGATTGCCGCGTCTGCTGAATGGGTCATCGGCCGGGCTCCCCCGGGTATATGATATTGCACTGGAGACAATCTCCCATGGTGATGGACGGGTGGATCTGGAAAGTCTCATTAGTTTTGTTACAGCCTACCAAACGGTAACAGATTTGAAATTGGGCGAGTTATGGGCAATTCCGATTATGCTGCGTCTGGCGCTAATCGAAAATCTGCGACGCATTGGAACGCGAATTATTGCCGGTATTGCCGACAGGGAGCGAGCCGATTACTGGGCGGACCAGATGGCAGATATTGCCCAGAGAGACCCCAAAAGCCTCGTTCTAGTAATCGCGGATATGGCACGGTCCGATCAACCGATGGCCAGTTCATTTGTCGCGGAATTTGCGCGTCGTTTGCAAGGACAGAGTCCGGCCCTGGCGTTGCCCGTCACCTGGATTGAGCAGCGGCTTTCCGAGTCTCATTTGACGATTGAACAGTTGGTCCGATCCGAGAATCAGCAACAGGCCGCCGACCAGGTATCTGTAAGTAACAGCATCGGCAGCCTCCGGTTTCTAACGGCTATGAACTGGCGTGAGTTTGTTGAGACAATGAGCGTTGTCGAACAGATACTGCGTGAAGATCCCAGTAATATCTATATCAAAATGGATTTTACGACGCGAGACCGTTATCGTCATATCGTTGAAAAGATAGCAAAAAACAGCCCTATATCCGAAAGTGAAGTGGCGCGCAAAGCAATCGATTTATCCCAAGAAGGTTCTTCAAAGAGTAGCAATGATGATCGAGTAACACATGTTGGCTTTTATCTGATCGACAAAGGATTGCGGGAACTTGAACAAAGGGCTCAGATACGTAAGCCTTTCTCTGAGTTCATTTATCAAATGATCTCCAGATTTCCGTTGTTTATCTATCTTGGTACAATAATGGTAATCACATTAATCACCGCCTGCGGCTTACTGCTAAAAGTTCAAACCGATAGTTTTCACGGTTGGATACTTGTGCCTATCGCTATTATTTTTATTCTGGGCGCAAGCAGTCTGGCAGTAGCGCTGATGAACTGGCTGGCTACGCTTTTGGCCCATCCGCATCCGCTGCCACGTATGGACTTTTCCCTGGAAATTCCACCGGAATCAAGCACTCTGGTGGTAATCCCGACTATGCTTACGAGTACTCAAAACGTAGAAGATCTGGTTGAATCATTGGAGATCAGATTTTTAGCAAATCGGGATAATAACCTGCACTTTTGTTTACTTACCGATTTCCTTGATGCCCATGAAGAAACGACTTCCGCGGACGATGCGCTTTTGCGATTGGCTCAGAAGAGAATTGAAGAACTCAATGATAAGTATAGAGGGGTAAAAGGAGGAAGTTTCTTTCTCTTCCAGCGTCCACGCCTTTGGAATCCAGAGGAGCAAATTTGGATGGGTTATGAGCGTAAGCGTGGAAAGATAGCTCATTTGAATGCCTTTTTGCGCGGTGGTGCAAAAGATTGTTTCTCTCTTATCGTCGGTATCACTGAAATATTATCCAATGTGAAGTACGTAATTACTTTGGATACGGATACTCAACTTCCTCGCGATTCCGCGCAGCAATTTGTGGGAGCTATGGCACATCCGCTGAATCGTCCACATTATGATGAAGCACAGCAGCGTATTTGTGATGGTTATGGTATTCTTCAACCGCGCCTCACCGAAAGCCTGTCGGGCGATAGCAAGTCATGGTATGCGCGTCTATGGGGAGGTGAAACCGGTATTGATCCGTATACACGCGTTGTTTCCAATATCTACCAGGATGTATTTGGTGAAGGTTCATATATCGGCAAAGGTATTTATGATGTCGATGCGTTTGAGAAGGCTCTGAGTGAGCGCCTTCCCGAAAATCGGATACTTAGTCACGACCTCATAGAAGGTTGCTATGCGCGTTCGGGTTTGCTCTCCGATGTTCAATTATACGAGGAATATCCGTCTCAATACAGCATGGATGTGAGCCGAAGGCATCGCTGGATTCGTGGAGATTGGCAAATTGCCAGTTGGCTGAGGTCAGAAGTTCCGGCTTTCGGTGGGGGACATCAGAAAAATAAAATATCCTGGCTTTCCCAGTGGAAGATTTTCGACAACCTCCGCCGCAGTCTGGTTCCTGCGGCCCTGACCTTGATGTTAATTATGGGATGGACCATCATGTCTCCGGTTTGGCTGTGGACAATAATGGTGATCGGAATTCTTCTAATTCCTTCCGCGGGCGTTATACTTCTAGAGCTCTTGCGCAAGCCGGGAGATGTGCTATGGAGCCAACATTTTGTCACTGCCCTGCGTCAGGCCAGAAGGCATTTTTTTCAAACTTTGTATACGCTTATTTGTCTTCCTTACGAAGCATTTTTTAGTCTGGATGCAATTGCTCGTACTCTCTTGCGGATGCTCGTTACACACAAGCGACTGCTGCAGTGGAATCCTTCCGGAAACCTTGCTAGCCATAGCAGCAATAGCTTTGCCGCTTCTTGCCGGTCGATGTGGATAGCCCCTTTGCTTTCCGCTGTACTATTTATTTATCTGCTGATGTCGAGACCTGGCGCTCTTAGCGCAGCTTTGCTTGTACTGGTTCTTTGGGTTCTATCTCCGGGAATTACCTGGTGGGTCAGCCGACCAATCGTTCGTGGCGGTATAAAACTGAAAGATGGGCAAATCATCTTTCTGAGAAAAATTGCCCGCAAAACCTGGGCATTCTTCGAAACATTCGTCGGACCGGATGATAATTGGTTGCCACCTGATAACTATCAGGAGCATACGGTTGCCGTAATTTCACATCGCACATCGCCGACAAACATGGGACTGGCATTGCTGGCAAATCTATCTGCGTATGATTTCGGTTACATTTCGGCAGGAGAATTAATCGAACGCACAGCCGATGCCTTCCATACGATGGGGAAAATGGAACGCTATCGGGGTCACTTTTATAATTGGTACGACACACAAAGCTTAGCAACACTACGGCCTCATTACATATCCACCGTGGATAGCGGAAATCTTAGCGGTCACTTATTGACGTTGCGCTGGGGATTTATTGATCTTCCCGATCAGAAGATATGGGGATCTCAATTGTTCCAAGGTATCAGCGACACTACTGCTGTCCTCATGGAGGTTGCGGGAGTTCCAGTGCTAAAACAACTTGCCGATTTTCAAAAATATCTGGCCTCATTGACTGATGCCGGCAAAATGATGTTACAGCCATTGCGGCAGTGCCTCGATCATCTCGCGAAAGCTTCTATTGATCTTGCTGGCGCTTTTGACGCAAACACAGAGAGTAGTATCATGACGTGGGTGAAAGCCCTGGTGCATCAATGTGCCGATGCCTTAGAGGAAATTACCTTTTTTTGTCCCTGGATTACGCTTAAATGCCCTTCAGTCAGGCTAAGCGAGTATTTGGAAACTATGGAGATTCCCACGTTAAGGAAATTGATAATATCAGAAATGAAGCTGCTACAGGTAATCGAAAATATAATCGGCATAAATACAACTGCCGAGGAGGCGGCATGGTTTGCTGATTTTCGCAGGATGGTCAAGGAAGGCAGTCAGCGTGCAGGGGAGAGAATAGCGGCAATCAACCGCCTGGTAGCACAAGCAAATGACTTTGCTGATATAGATTACAGCTTCCTTTATGATAAAGGAAGCCAGTTGTTGACTATTGGCTATAGCACCAGTGAGCGCCGTCGGGACGTAAGTTACTATGATCTGCTGGCTTCAGAGGCCAGATTTTGCAGTTTCATAGGAATTGCGCAGGGGCAGCTGCCCCAGGAGAACTGGTTTGCCCTGGGACGCCTGCTGACGAATCCGGGAAAATACCCTGTTCTCCTTTCCTGGGACGGCTCAATGTTCGAGTATCTTATGCCGCTTCTGGTAATGCCCAATTATGAAAACACACTGTTGGATCAGACATACAAGGCCGCTGTATGCAGGCAGATTGACTATGGAAAAAACCGGGGAGTGCCATGGGGCATTTCAGAATCCGGTTACAGTACAATCGATATCCACCTTAACTACCAGTATCGTGGCTTTGGTGTTCCAGGGCTCGGTCTCAAACGAGGATTGGCCGATGATCTGGTTATCGCGCCATATGCCTCAGCACTGGCGCTGATGGTAGCACCGGAAGAGGCCTGCCTGAATCTGCAGCAGCTTGCCCGGGACGGTATGGAAGGGCCATATGGTTTCTATGAAGCGATAGATTACACATCTTCACGTCTGCCTCGTGGTCAATCGAGTGTTGTGGTCAGATCATTTATGGCTCATCACGAAGGCATGAGTTTACTGGCTCTTGCTTATCTACTGCTTGATTGTCCGATGCAGAAACGTTTCAAGTCTGATCCGATGTTTCAATCGACGATGCTGCTGCTCCAGGAACGCATTCCCAAGACTGTGGCATTCTATCGGCAAATCGCCGAGGATATTACCATTCGCAAGGCTTCATTCAGTCAGAAGGTTCCGGCGCGTATATTTAAAACTCCCAATACACCCGTACCGGAGGTGCAATTATTGTCCAATGGAAGATACCATGTGATGATCACCAATGCGGGAGGTGGGTATAGCCGCTTTCAGGACATGGTCATTACACGTTGGCGCGAAGACTCTACCCGCGACAATTGGGGCACATTCTGTTACATTCGTGACGTGACTAATGGAGAGTTTTGGTCAACAGCCTATCAGCCAACGCTAAAACGGCCGGAAAGATATGAAGCTATTTTCTCTGACGCCAAGGTAGAGTTTCGGCGTCGCGATAATGAAATCAACACACACACGGAGATAGCCGTATCACCCGAGGATGATATTGAACTGCGACGCATACATATCACAAACCGCTCACGAAGACTAAGAGAGATAGATATAACCAGTTATGCGGAAATTGTTCTTGCTGTACCGGCAGCCGATGCGTTGCATCCCGCGTTTTCCAATCTTTTTATTCAGACGGAAATCATCCGTGAGCGCCAAACGATTCTCTGTACAAGAAGGCCCCGTTCAAAAGGCGAACCTTCGCACTGGATGTTTCACCTGATGGCATTACACGGGACGGAGAGTAAGGAAGTATCCTATGAAACGGATCGTTTAAACTTTATCGGTCGTGGTAATACTTCAGCCAATCCGCAGGCGATGAATTGGTCTGCAGGTATTTCAGAAACACTTTCGAATACTGAAGGTTCTGTTCTAGATCCCATTGTGGCTATGCGTTGCCGCGTTAAGTTGGATGCAGGAGAATCGGCGACGATTGATATTGTTTCTGGTATCAGTGAAACAAGAGATAAAGCGCTGGGCCTTGCCGAAAAATATCACGATCACCGTCTTGCCGATCGTGTTTTTAATCTGGCGTGGACCCATAACCAGGTAGTCTTGCGGCAAATCAATGCCACAGAAGCCGACGCTCAACTTTATGGGCGCCTGGCAGGTTCTGTAATTTACAGCAATTCATCCCTGCGCGCTGATCCGAAGATCATCATAAAAAACCGTCGTGGGCAATCGGGTTTATGGGGTTACGCCATTTCCGGAGATTTGCCCATTGTACTGCTCCAGATCGGTGACCATGCAAATATTGAACTTGTACGTCAACTCGAACAGGCACATGCGTACTGGCGCTTAAAAGGTTTGGCTGTTGATCTGGTGATCTGGAATGAAGATAATGCCATCTACAGACAATTCCTCCACGACCAGATAAAAGACATGATTACAGCAGGAACGGAAGCAAAAGTTATTGACAAACCGGGCGGCATATTTGTCAGGCCTGGTGATCAGATATCAAATGAGGACAGGATTCTTCTGCAAACAGTTGCCCGTATAGTAATTAAGGACAACTTGGGAACTCTGGCGGAACAAATCAACCGTCGTTCTCTTATAGAAGCAGTTGTTCCGCGTTTCAAGCCGTCTCGGGCTCAACGTGCCGAAATCCGAAAGACAAAGGAAATCACTCACCCCAATCTGATCTTCTTCAACGGACTGGGCGGATTTACACCCGACGGGCGCGAATATGTCATCACGACAAAACCTGGCAGTGTGACGCCGGCTCCCTGGGTTAATGTATTGGCTAATCCTCACTTCGGATCATTAATTTCGGAGAGCGGCTCTGCTTCAACCTGGAAGGAGAATGCCCATGAGTTCCGCCTTACACCCTGGTACAACGATCCTGTAAGCGATATCAGCGGAGAAGCCTTCTATATCCGTGATGAAGAAACCGGGCATTTCTGGTCTCCAACGCCATTGCCCTGCCGTGCAGCAACACCATATATCAGCCGGCACGGATTTGGTTATAGTGTTTTTGAACATATAGAAGAGGGAATCTTCTCAGAGTTGTGGATTTATGTGGCAATAGACGCACCGATCAAGTTTACACTATTAAAGTTGCGCAATGAATCAGGCCGTTCCCGCAGTTTATCGGTAACAGGTTACCTGGAATGGGTGCTCGGTGATTTGCGGTCAAAAACAATGATGCATATTACAACCGAAGTCGATACGGGAAGCGGGGCACTTTTCGCACGGAATCAATACAATACGGAATTTGCCGACCGTGCAATTTTCTTTGATGTAGACGATATAAATCGAATCATCACCGGAGATAGGACAGAGTTTATTGGGCGCAATGGTGAACTTTCCAATCCGGCGGCGATGACGCGGAAACAACTCTCCGGCAAAGTTGGTGCAGCCCTGGATCCCTGCGCCGCCATCCAGGTGAACTTGGAATTGGATGATGGACAGGAACAGGAAACAATCTTCAGGCTTGGTGTTACCGGAAGAAGAGGCGCCGATGATGCCAGTAATACGGTCAGAAGCTTTAGAGGACCAACAATAGCGCAAAGCGTTCTTGATGAAGTGCAGAAATACTGGAAGAAAACACTGGGTACTATACAGGTAGAAACTCCGGACCAGTCTCTTAATGTGTTAGCCAATGGCTGGCTATTATACCAAACGCTGTCATGTCGTCTTTGGGCTCGTAACGGTTATTACCAGTCAGGCGGCGCCTTCGGTTTCCGTGACCAGTTGCAGGATACAATGGCGCTTGTTTATGCCCAACCGGTTCTTGTCCGTCAACACTTGCTTTTATGTGCGAGCCGTCAATTTCAAGATGGAGATGTCCAACATTGGTGGCATCCGCTTTCGGGAAGGGGTGTGCGCACACAATGTTCTGATGATTATCTGTGGCTGCCTTTAGCCGTGAGTCGCTACATTATCACTACCGGTGATTTGAGTATTTTGAATGAAATCGTCAGATTTGTTGAGGGGCGCCCGGTAAGAGCAGATGAGGATTCCTATTACGACCTGCCGGGTGTAACTGATGAAGCAACTATTTTATACGATCACTGTGCACGAGCCGTTAAAAGGGGACTAAGATTCGGCAGTCATGGTCTGCCACTTATTGGCTCAGGCGACTGGAATGATGGTATGAATAAGGTGGGAGCTGGAGGTAAAGGCGAAAGTGTCTGGATGGGCTTTTTCCTGTATGAAGTGCTTATAAAGTTTGCCGAAATTGCCCGGATGAAAAGCGACATATCTTTTGCCGAGTTATGCAAGAAAGAGGCAGTTCAATTACAGCGAAACATTGAGCGCGATGGCTGGGATGGCAAGTGGTACCGCCGTGCATATTTCGATGACGGATCATTATTGGGATCAGCGACTAACACGGAATGCCGGATTGATTCGATTGCGCAAAGCTGGTCTGTTCTATCAGGAGCTGGTGCTCCTGAGCGCATTAGGCAAGCTATGGAATCAGTCGATGCGCTCCTGGTTCACCGGGATCAAAAACTGATCCAATTGCTTGACCCACCCTTTGATAAATGTGAAATGGAACCAGGCTATATTAAAGGTTATGTGCCCGGTGTGAGAGAAAATGGCGGCCAGTACACTCATGCGGCGATCTGGGCGGCCATGGCTTTTGCCGCTTTACGCGACAACCAACGCCTATGGGATCTATTGTCTATAATAAATCCGATAAATCATGCGAGATCTCCTGAGGAGGTAGATATCTATAAAGTTGAGCCTTATGTTGTTGCTTCCGACGTCTATGCTCTCTTTCCGCATGTCGGCCGCGGCGGCTGGACATGGTTTACCGGTTCCGCTGCCTGGATGTACCGGCTTATCTTGGAATCACTTCTGGGAATGTCGATGAAAATGGACAAAATTACTTTTAAGCCCTGCCTTCCGGCAGATTGGAAAGAGTTCAAAATTCGTTACTTGTTTCGAGAAACCGTCTACCAGATCAATGTACGGCAAACAAATGACTCAGTTGAAGAAGCGAGTGTGACAATAGATGGTTTCGTGAAACAAGACAGGACGATTCAGCTGGTTAATGATCATCAGGACCATTTGGTCGAGGTGAGAATACCGCCCGCGAGTGTGTAAAATGTTTCAAAAAAACAGGGCACTGTCCCTCATTCCCCCCGCCGGTTCGTTCTAATGGCCGCTATTCTCACTGGTTTATTCAACTGCCGCAGCGGGCTTATCGCCTTTGTTGTGTATCAAGCCGGAATGATGTTCATGTCATAATGTATTATTGCACATCAGAGAACACTTTCTAAAATAATTCTCATCTCTTCTTTGGAAAGAAGTGCAGGGCTGTTTTTACTGTCCGAAAGGGTTATTACTTTTTCAATATCAGCAGATGTAATGCCAAAGTGTGATAGCTGTGGAGGCTTTAGTATCTCTGTCCAGTCGCGAAGAACTCCCAGAAAGAGTCCGCAGTATGAGATGTCATCATTCCCGGAATCACCGGTAAAGATTCTTCCAATATCGGCAAAACGCTTCTGTGCAGCAAGGTTTTTCTCATCAATAATCTTCTTTACCACATGGGACATTACCGGAAAGAGGAGCTTCCCGCAGGCCACCCCGTGCGGCACCGGAAACAGTCCGCCAAGAGGTCCGGCAATGCCGTGCACTGCACCAAGACCTGCATGGCTGAGTGTTATTCCCGAAATCAGTGCTGCATACGACATTTTTTCACGGAGAAAAATATCATCACTTTGATCAATACTCAGCGGAAGTAGACTTTGTGAAGCAAATAAAAGTGCCTTTAAGGCAAGAGAATCGGTAAAAACGTTTGCTTTTACTGAGGTGTACGACTCGATCAATTGTGTTATTGCATCAAGTCCGCAGGCAGTTCTAATTTGCTGTGGTGCATTCAATGTAAGTTCGGGATCAACCAAGGCAACATCGGGCATGCATGCATCGTGCCTAAGAGATTTTTTATATCCCTCTGTCCGATCGCACACAACGGCATTCTTTGTTGCTTCACTTCCCGTGCCGGCGGTTGTTGGAACTGCGATGAATGGAGCTTTTGCTCCGGAGAGTTGTCTGGTTCCGACACCTTCAAGATAATCTTTAACATTGCCGTCTTCGGCAAGCATTGCGGCAACGGCTTTACCACGGTCGATGACACTTCCACCGCCGATGGCGACAACGACGTTGACCGGTATCTGGCGATATTCGCTGGTTATTGCATCGATAGATTCTGCTGTTGGTTCACCTCGGACAGATACAGTATTGTATTTTATCTTTGATTGATCAAGTTGAGAAGCAAGCGCATCATACCGG